>JBBIIA010000028.1:12145-34417 GCA_037446775.1 Deltaproteobacteria bacterium | reverse complement strand
CGCCCCGGGTGATGGAACTCCGGATGGAGCGCATCCACTTCGACTTCGACAAGTACGCGTTGCGGCCCGACGCCCGGGCGATCCTGGAGAAGAACGCGGACTACTTGAAGAAGAACCCCGACGCCCGGGTCCGCATCGAAGGCCACTGCGACGAGCGGGGGACCGTGGAGTACAACCTGGCGCTGGGTGAGCGGCGGGCCAAGGCGGCGTTGCAGTACGTGGCCGATCTGGGCATTGCCCCGGCGCGGATGGATACCGTGAGCTTCGGCGAAGAGGTACCCCTGGACCCGGCGAGCAACGAAGAGGCCTGGGCCAAGAACCGGCGCGCCGAGTTCATCGAACTCGCGAAGTAGCGTCCTCGGCTAGTAGAAGACGAAGGCCCTGGGGGTTCTCCCCCAGGGCCTTCGCGCATCTTCGGTCCGGGCCCCTCGGGTGCCTCCGCTGGGGCTTCCTGGAAAAGCGAGTGGGGCCGGTGGTTTGCGGCTCCGTCCAGCCGTGCGGGAGGGCGCGGCTTTGGTTGAGTTCTTGCGGCCAAGGGTTCTGCCGACGCGACCCCTTGGAGTCGCCGAGCGAATCGCCGGTGCGAGCCAGCTCTTGACAGCCGTGGAGAAGCTCTATTATGGTGGCTTCATAGCGGTTCGGTAGCTACAGCGGCTCGCCGAGGTCGGTCGCCTAGGAGCCAAAGCGGTTTCGGGCGGCGGCTGACGGGTGCTCCTGTCGGTGGCTCCGCTCGCGGGCGGGGGCGTGTCTCTCTTGGATCGGACGAATCCCCATGGAACGACGGAGCAGGGTCGAGGACGGGGGGGAATTGCAGGCCACGGACCCGCGGCTCGCCCTGCCGCGCTCCAAGTTCGAGGTGTGGGGGGAGGAGATGATCGAGAAAGAGGTGCGCCAGAGCGGCAACAGCGGCCGGGTGTATCTGCCGCCGGAGTGGATCGGGCGGCGCGTCAAGATCATCCGCGTTGACTAGGCGAAGCCCATGATCGAGTTGCGAGAGTTCACCCGCTCCGATCTCCCCGCCATGGTTGCCATCCAGGGGGCGATCACCCAGAAGCGGGTGCCCAAGACCTGGACCCGGATGGTGGAGCGCCACCTCGAGGACAGCCAGGGGGTGGGTTTCGTGGCCGTGCGGGACGGCAAGGTCCTCGGCTTCGTCCTCGGGGAGGTGAAGGGGGAGGGCTTCGGGCTGCCCCAGAGCGGGTGGATCGAGGTGGTGGGGGTCGACCCCCAGGCCATGGGGGAGGGGGTCGGCAAGGCCATGGTCGACCGGCTCCTGGAGGCTTTTCGCCAGCGGAAGGTGAAGAGCGTGTATACGGCGGTACGCTGGGACTCGGTGGACATGGTGTCGTTCTTCAAGTCGGTGGGTTTTGGCCGCTCCGACTTCATCAACCTGGTCCGGCGGCTGTAGGGCACCCCGTTCACCCCGGGTCCGGCGCCGATCGCCCGCGGCCCGGGGGGGCAGGGACGGAGGCAACAAGGAGAGGGTCATGAGGTACGCGGAGACCGGATACAACCTCGAAGTCGACCTGTCCCGGGGCAGCATCGACCGGGTCGAGACCGACCCGAAGGACGCCGAGCTCTTCCTCGGGGGCCTGGGCACCAACGCCAAGCTGATCTGGGACCGGGTGCCCCCGGAGGTGGAGCCCTTCTCCGAGGACAACCTGTTGATCTTTGGCGCCGGGCTCTTGTGCGGCACCCCCGCCATCGGCTGCAACCGCACCATCGTCACCACCATCTCCCCCCAGACCGAGCTGATGGCCTTCTCCATGATGGGAGGGTTCTGGGCCCCCGAGCTCAAGTACGCCGGCTACGACAAGGTGATCCTGCGGGGCAAGTCCAAGAAGCTGGTCTACCTGTGGATTCACAACGACAAGGTGGAACTGCGGGACGCCGAACACCTGCGGGGCAAGGGCGCCATCGAGACCGCCGGGCTGATCACCAAGGAGCTCAAGGAGCCCAACGCCCAGGTGGTGGCCATCGGCCTGGCCGGGGAGAACCGGGTGTACTTCGCCTCCATCGAGCAGGGGCGCTCCAGCGCCAGCCGCGGCGGCATGGGGGCGGTGATGGGGGACAAGGGCCTCAAGGCCATCGTGGTGCGGGGCACCAAGGACCTAAACGTCGCCCGGCCGACCGAGTTCATGAAGCTGTGCGACGAGGTGATGGACTACATCCGGTTCCGCAACGAGAACCCGGTGCCCGGCGTGATGCCGATCCTGGCCGGCCTCGGGTCGCCCCAGGAGATGAAGGTCCACGACGAGAAGTGGCACACCGAGAACTTCATGTGGGGGAACTCCCGGGTCCGCCGGAAGGACTTCTGGACCGACGAGATCGCCCACGAGTGGGAGAAGACCATGGAGGGCATGCAGCGGCGGCTGATCAGCTGCTACAACTGCCCGATGACCTGCGGGGCGACGATCCAGCCCCCGGGGCAGCCCACCTACATGATGAAGTGCTTCTCCAAGCTCACCTACACCATGGCGGCGTTTTCCGACCTGGAGTTCGGCCTGGGCATCGCCCAGAGCGCCACCGAGTACGGCGTGGACGGGTTCTCCGCCCCCCAGGTCATGGCCTTCGCCCTAGAGCTCCTCGAAGCGGGCATCCTCACCGACGCCGACTTCCCCGGCATGCCGACGGACAACGAGGGCCGGTTCCGCTGGCTCTTGGACGCGATCGTCCGCCGGGAGGGGATCGGGGACGTGCTGGCCGACGGCACCTACTGGGCGGCCCAGCGGATCGGCAAGGGGGCCGAGGCGTACGCCCACAACAACATCAAGAAGCACGAGCAGCTGCCCTTGAAGCTGTCGATGCTCAATCCCATCTACTTCTTGATGTACGCCACCGGCGAGAAGATCAACATCACCCAGATCGAGGGGCAGTTCCCCCAGGCGCCGTTTCTCACGATGGAGGAGCGGGAGGCCTTCGTGAAGGACTGGATTCAGGTCCCGGACGACAAGTTCAAGCAGATCCTCTTGGAGTGGGAGCCCCGGGGCGAGAAGTCCATGCCGCTTTTCCCCACCGTCGAGATGTGCTGCGACATCGTGGACTGGCAGGAGCGGATGCACTACATCGACGACGCGCTCGGCATGTGCGCCGGGCTCTCGTCCTTCCCCCTGAAGCCCCCCTACCACATCCACAACTACCCCAAGTTCATCTCGGCCGGGGCCGGCTTCGCCATGGACGAGGAGAAGCTGACCCAGGCGGTGAAGCGCTACCGGACCCTGGTGCGCGCCAACAACATCCGCCGGGGTATGCGCCGCAAGGACGAAAAGCCCCCCGAGAACCACTGGAAGAAGCGGTTCCCGGAGCTCGAAGAGGAGCTCCTGACCGCCTACTACCGGCTCAAGGGCTGGAACGAGGACGGCATCCCCACGGCCGAGACCCTGCGGGAGCTGGGTCTGCCCGAGGTGGCCGAGGACTTCGTGCAGCGGGGCATCCTAACGGACGGCGTAGCCGCGCCTTCCCGGTAGGGTTTCGTCGACCGCGCGCAGCGAGAACCAGGAAGGGTGGTGGCGGCCATGGCCGACAAGAAGACGAAGAAGATCAAGACGATCAAGGTCGACGCGGACAAGTGCAACGGGTGCCGGGCGTGCGAGATGGCGTGCTCCGCCTTCCACGCGAGCCCCAAGTACAGCAGCAACAACCCCGCCCGCTCCCGCATCCGGGTGCTCCGCCAGCCCCTCGACGACATTTACGTCCCGGTGTACGCCGGCGAGTACACCCCCGCCGAGTGCCTGGGCCGCAACACCTACAAGATCGACGGCAAGGAGTACGGCGAGTGCGCTTTTTGCCGGGCCTCCTGCCCCTCCCGCCCCGAGTTCAAGGAGCCGGACTCCGGCCTGCCGCTCAAGTGCGACATGTGCGAGAGCGTGCCGGAGCTCAAGGAGCCCCTGTGCGTCAAGTGGTGCATGGTGGGCGCCCTCACCTACGAGGAGCGCGAGGTCGAGGTGGCCGGGGACGATCAGCCGTCGGCCAAGGAAGTGGAGACCGGGCTCGAGTCCCTGGTGGACAAGTTCGGGCTGCAGGCGGTGAAGGACACCATGGCCCGCCTGGCGAAGAAGGGCTGACCCACGGCGGGGCGGGCCGAGGGGCCCGTAGCCAGAGACGACGAGGGAGCCCGTGGAAAACGTAGCCGACTACAAAGAGATCGCAGACCTCATCCGCCAGGGTGGCGGCGAGACCTTCCAGCTGTGCTACCAGTGCGGCTTGTGCGACGTGGTCTGCCCCTGGAACCGCGTCCGGCCGTTTAGCATGCGCAAGATCATCCGGCAGGCGGTCTTTGGCATGACCGAGATCGAGGAGGAGGAGATCTGGCGCTGCTCCACCTGCGGCCGGTGCCCCGAGCGGTGCCCCCGGGGGGTGAAGCAGATCGAGGCCGGGGTGGCGCTGCGAAAGATCGCCACGGAGTACGACGTGTTCCCGGGCCACGTGCGGCCGATCCGCACGGTGAGCGGTAGCCTCATCTCCGACGGCAACCCCCTGGGGGGCGAACGGAGCCGGCGGGCGGACTGGGCGCGGGACCTGGGGGTACCGGCCTTCGCCGAGGGGATGGAGGTGCTCTTCTTCCCCTGCTGCTATTTGACCTACGATCCCCGGGGGAAGAAGGTGGCGGCGGCGACGGTGGACCTGCTCCAGAAGGCTGGGGTCTCCTTCGGCATCCTCGGCGAACAGGAGAGCTGCTGCGGCGAGAGCATCCGCAAGACCGGCAACGAGGACCTGTTCAAGCGGCTCGCCCGGGAGAACATCAAGGCCTTCATCCAAAACGGGGTGAAGAAGATCCTGGTCTCGTCGCCCCACTGCTACCACACCTTCCGAAACGAGTACCGCGAGTTCCGGGTGGACTTCGAGGTGGTGCACGTCTCCCAGTACCTGGCCGAGCTGGTGGCCTCGGGGCGGCTCCGGGTCACCGGGGAGTACCCCCGGCGGGTCGCCTTCCACGACCCCTGCTACCTGGGGCGGCACAACGGCGAGTACGCGGCGCCCCGGGAGCTGCTCCAGGGGGTCCCCGGCCTGGAGCTGGTGGAGCTCGCCGACGCCCGGCGGGACAGCCTGTGCTGCGGCGGCGGCGGCGGCCGGGTGTGGATGGAGACCCCCAAGGGGGAGCGGTTCTCCGACCTGCGCCTCGGCCAGACCGCGGCGGTCGGCGCCGAGGTGCTGGCCACCGCCTGCCCCTACTGCATCACCATGCTCGAAGACAGCCGCCTCACCCTCAAGGACGGGGACGCGGTGGAGATCAAGGACCTGGCGGAGATCCTCCAGGACGTGACCTGACGACGAGGGGAAGGGTTTTTGAAAAGAGCCCCCAGCACCGAAAACCGGCAGCGAAGAGCCCCGAAACCAGACGAGGCGACCCAACATGGCACACGAGCGAGTGATCGAGGGGCAGGTGGAGCAGCTTCTGGCCGGCCGAGACCCGGGCGGGTTCGGCGACGTCCTGGTGGTGGGGGGCGGCATCAGCGGCATCCAGGCCGCCCTGGATCTGAGCTCCGGGGGGTTTAAGGTCTACCTGGTGGAGCAGGGGCCGTCGATCGGGGGCCACATGGCCCAGCTCGACAAGACCTTTCCCACCAACGACTGCTCGATGTGAATACTCTCGCCCAAACTGGTCGAGGTCGGCCGGCAGCCAAACATCGAAGTTTTGACGTACACCGAAGTCGATCGCGTCGAAGGCAAGGCGGGCGACTTCCGCGTCACCCTGACGAAGAAGCCGCGGTACATCGACGAGGAGAAGTGCACGGGGTGCACCACCTGCGTCGAGTACTGCCCGGTGCAGTACCCCGACGCCTTCAACCAGGAGATCTCCCTCAACAAAGCGGTGCACGTCTACTTCTCCCAGGCCATTCCGCTCATCACCTACATCGATGAGAGCTGTCTGTACCTCAAGGAGAAGAAGTGCGGCATCTGCAAGGCCGTGTGCAAGGCGGGTGCGGTCGACTTCACCCAGGAGACCGAGAAGATCGAGGTCCGGGTCGGCGCCATCCTCCTGGCGCCGGGGATCAAGCCCTTCGACCCCGAGGCGCTCCAGGAGTACCGCTACGGCGAGTTCGCCAACGTGGTCACCAGCATGGACTACGAGCGGCTGCTGTGCGCCACCGGCCCCTACCAGGGCGAGGTGCGGCGCGCCTCGGACCTCCACCACCCCCGCAAGGTCGCCTGGATCCAGTGCATCGGCTCCCGGTCGGTGCGCGAAGGGGCGAACAGCTACTGCTCGGCGGTCTGCTGCACCTACACCCAAAAGCAGGTCATCCTCACCAAGGAGCACAGCGCCGAGGCCGACTGCACCGTCTTCCACAATGACATCCGCGCCTACGGCAAGGACTTCGAGCGGTACTACCAGAGGGCCGCCGACCTGCCGGGGGTCCGGTTCTTCCGCAGCTACGCCTCGATCGTGGCCGAGGACCCGGTCACCAAGAACGTGACCGTCCGGTACACCACCCCCGAGGGGGGGGTAGCGGACGAGGAGTTCGACCTGGTGGTCCTCTCCGTGGGGCTCAACCCGCCCCCGGCGGGCCCGGAGCTGGCCCGGGAGCTGGGCATCGAGCTCAACGCCCACGGCTTCAATCGCGGCGCGCTGGCCAACCCCGCGGCCACCTCCCGGGCGGGGATCTTCGCCAGCGGGGCCTTCCAGGGCCCCACGGACATCCCGGAGTCGGTCTTCGGCGCCAGCGCCGCGGGCTCCCAGGTCGGCACCCTGCTCGACCACCGGCGGGGCAAGCTGGCGGTGGAGCGGAGCTATCCCCTGGAACGAGACGTCTCGGCCGAGGCCCCCCGGGTCGGGGTCTTCGTCTGCCACTGCGGCGCCAACATCGGGCGGATCGTCGGGGTCCCCTCGGCGGTGGAGTACGCGCTGACCCTGCCCCACGTGGTCCACGCCCAGGAGCAGCTCTTCTCCTGCGCGACCAACTCGGCCAAGGAGATCACCGACGTCACCCGGGAGAAGGGCTTGAACCGGGTGGTGGTGGCGGCCTGCTCGCCCCGGACCCTGGAGGCCCTCTTCCGGGACACCGTCCGGGAGGCGGGGATCAACCAGTACTACTGCGAGATGGCCAACATCCGCGAGCACTGCTCCTGGGTCCACGCCAAGGAGAAGGAGAGCGCCACCGAGAAGGCCAAGGACATCATCCGCATGGCCGTGGCCCGGGCCGCCCACCTGGAGCCCCTGCAGGAGTTCGACCTGCCGGTGAACAAGGCAGCCCTGGTGGTCGGGGGCGGGGTCGCCGGCATGACCGCGGCGCTGAGCATCGCGGAGCAGGGCCACGAGGTCTTCCTCCTCGAACGGGAGGCCGAGCTCGGGGGCGTGGCCCGACGCCTCCAGGCGACCCTGGCGGGCCTCGATGTCCCGGCCTTCCTCGCCGACCTGGAGGGCAAGGTCTACCGGCACCCCCTGGTCCACGTGGCCACCGGAGCGACCATCGTAGGGGCCCACGGCTACGTGGGGAACTTCGTCACCCGGGTCAAGGCCCGGGGGCGGGTCCAGGAGATCCAGCACGGGGTGGCGGTGATCGCCACCGGGGCCGCCGAGCACCGACCCGCCGAGTACCTGTACGGCGAGGACGACCGGGTGATGACCCACCTGGAGCTGGAGGAGCGGCTCGCCCGGGGGGACGAGGGCCTGCTCGCCGCCGAAGCCGTGGTGATGATCCAGTGCGTCGGCTGCCGGCAGGCGGACCGCAACTACTGCGCCCGGATCTGCTGCAGCCAGGCGGTGAAGAACGCCCTGGCCCTCACAGCCGCGCGCCCCGGGATGGCCCTGTACGTCTTGTTCCGCGACATGCGGACCTACGGCTTTAGCGAGGACTCCTACCGCGAGGCGGCGAAGCAGGGCGTCACCTTCCTGCGCTGGGAGCCCGAAGGGAAGCCTCGGGTCGAGGCGGTGCCGGGCGGGGGGCTGCGGGTCACCGTGGTCGACCCCATCCTCGGCAAGGAGTTGGCCATCGACGCCGACGCCGTCTCCCTGGCGGCGGCGGTGGTGCCCCGACCGGAGAACAAGGGCCTCGCCCAGCTCTTCCAGATCGCCCTCGGGCCCGACGGCTTCTTCAAGGAGGCCCACGTCAAGCTCAAGCCCGTGGAGTTCAGCACCGACGGGGTGTTTCTGTGCGGCACCGCCCACTACCCCAAGCACCTCCCCGAGACCATCAGCCAGGCCTACGGGGCGGCGGGCCGGGCGGTGGCCCTGCTCTCCCACGACACGGTGGTGGCCTCGGGCTCGGTGTGCGAGGTCGACGCCCACGCTTGCATCGCCTGCGGCGAGTGCGTGGCGGCGTGCACCTACGGCGCCGTGGAGCTCCACGAGACCGGGCGGGGCCGGGCGGCGGGGGTGAACCCGGTGCTGTGCAAGGGCGACGGCTTGTGCAACGCGGTGTGCCCCACCGGGGCCATCTCGCTCAAGCACTTCACCGACGAGGAGTTCCTGAGCCAGATCGACGCTGCGGTCGGCGGTTGACGGGGGGCTTCGACGGGATAACAGGATCGGGCGGAATGCTCCTGTAGGAGCGGGCTTGCCCGCGAAGACGTGGGGTTTTTGGACAGGATAACAGGATAAAGCAGGATAGATCTGATAGGCAAATATACGAGGTTTTTTTGACAGGATCACAGGATGGACCGAATGGGGTTTGGTGGCCGTTTCTGGTACAACGGCTGTCCTTGACTACCCGAGAACAAGTCCTGCCTTATCCTGTTTCATCCTGTTATCCTGTCAAAACCCCTCGGGTTCTTAGACAAAGCGATATTCAACGAAGGAGGCGCGAGCCATGAGCAAGAAGTTCAAGGCCAAGATCCTGGGGTTCGTCTGCCACTGGTGAGGCTACGGGTCTGCGGACCTGGCTGGAGTTTCCAGACTACAGTACAGCCCCGAAGTCCGGCTCCTGCGCGTGATGTGCACGGGCCGCATCGACCTGTCGTTCCTCCTGCGGGCCTTCTCCCAGGGCGCGGACGGGGTGTTCATCGGCGGGTGCCACCTCAACGAGTGCAACTACATCACCCACGGGAACTTTTACGCCCTGCGCATCTCGTACCTGGCCAAGGGGCTGCTGGCGCGGCTGGGGCTGGATCCCCGGCGGCTCAACATCCAGTTCATCTCGGGCGCCGAGGGCAACCGCTTCGCGGAGTTGATGACCGAGTTCAGCCGCACGGTCTACGAGTTGGGCCCCCTGGGGGAGGGCGAGGGGCTCCCCGCCGACACCCTGAAGTTCCGGCTCGCGGCGGCCACCCGGCTGGTCCCCTACGTCAAACTCCTGGAGCGGGAGCGCTTCCGGGTCCGCTTTGGCACCGAGGAGGAGTACGCGGCGTTCTTCACCGGCGAAGAGTTCACCCGGCTCTTCGACGCTACCATCGGGGAGAAGCTCCTCACCAGCCAGACCGTGGCGCTCCTGGAGGGGGGCCCCCTGACCACCGCCGAGCTCGCCGGCCGGCTGGGGCTCACCCCGTCGGCCGCGTCCAAGCACCTGACCACGACCTCCCGGCAGGGGCTGGTCCGGTACGACGGGAAGCAGAAGCGGTACGCGCTGGCGTAGCGGTCAGCTGGCGGGCGGCGGCGACTCGGAAGACCACTCGGTTCAAGGGAAGAGGGAAACGCTGACGGCGGATCGATACCAGCCGTATCGGGACAGAGGCGATGGGCAACGACAGAATCGACGAGATCATCCAAAAGCACCACGGGGAGGCCAGCGCCCTGATCCAGATCCTCCTGGAGATCCAGAGCGAGGAGCACTGGCTGCCCCGGGAGGCCCTGGAGCGGGTGAGCGAGAAGCTCGGGGTCCCCATGGCCCGCATCCAGCACGTGGCCACCTTTTACAAGGCCTTTAGCCTGGTGCCCAAGGGGCGCCACGCGGTCCACGTCTGCATGGGCACCGCCTGCCACGTGCGGGGCGCCCAGCGGGTGCTCGACACGGTCCAGGATGTCACCGGCGTCGGGCCGGGGGAGACCGACCTCGACTTGAAGTTTAGCGTCGAGACGGTGAACTGCGTCGGGTGCTGCGCCCTGGGCCCGGTGGTGGAGATCAACAAGAAGACCTTCGGCAAGATGACGCCGGCCGAGACGGCCGACGTGCTCAAGAGCTACGAGTAGGGGACGCCATGGCCTGCCTGCACTCCCCGGGGGATTTGGAGAAGCGTAGAGAAGAGCTCGCCGCCCGGCGCGCCGCGGGGACCCCCTGCGTCTCGGTGTGCGCCGGCGCCGGCTGCGTCGCCTCGGGGGCCGCCGAGGTGATCGCCGCCTTCCGGGCCGAGCTCTCGGCGGCGGGGCTGGACGTAGCGATCGACGTCAAGGGCACGGGCTGCCCCGGGTTCTGCGAGCGGGGGCCGGTGGTCGTCCTCTACCCCGAGGAGACCTGCTACCTCCAGGTGAAGCCCGAAGACGTACCGGAGATCGTCGCCCGGACCCTGCGGGGAAAGGAAGTGGTGGAGCGGCTGGTGTACCGGGACCCGGCCACCGGCGAGCTGGCGGTGCGGGAGGGGGACATCCCCTTCTACAAACACCAGGAGCGGCTGCTCCTCGGCGTCAACATCCGGCTGGACCCCAAGAGCCTCGACGACTACCTGGCCCTGGGAGGCTACGCCGCCCTGGCCAAGGCCCTCTTCGAGATGACTCCCCAGGCGGTGCTCGACGAGATCAAGAAGTCCAACCTCCGGGGCCGGGGGGGCGGGGGCTTCCCGGCGGGACGCAAGTGGGAGGGCTCCCGGGACGCCCCGGGGGACCCCAAGTACGTGATCGTCAACGCCGACGAGGGCGACCCCGGCGCGTTCATGGATCGGGCGCTCCTGGAGGGGAACCCCCACTCCATCCTGGAAGGCCTGATCATCGGGGGCTACACCGTGGGCGCCCACGAGGGCTACATCTACGTCCGCCAGGAGTACCCCCTGGCGGTCGAAAACGTCGCCCTCGCCATCCGCCAGGCCGAGGAGCACGGCCTCTTGGGCCGAAACATCCTCGGCTCGGGGTTCGACTTCACGGTAACCGTGCACCAGGGGGCGGGGGCCTTCGTCTGCGGGGAGTCCACGGCGCTGATGACCGCCCTGGAAGGCCGGGCCGGGGAGCCGCGGCCCAAGTACATCCGGTCCAACCTCAAGGGCCTGTGGGACCGGCCGAGCGTCTTGAACAACGTGGAGACCTGGGCCAACGTGCCCCTGATCATCAACCGGGGCGCCGACTGGTTCACCCGGTACGGCACCGCGGGGAGCAAGGGCACCAAGATCTTCTCCCTGGTGGGCAAGATCACCAACACCGGGCTGGTGGAGGTCCCCATGGGCATGACCCTGCGGGAGATCGTCTACACCATCGGGGGCGGCATCCCCGGGGGCAAGGCGTTCAAGGCGGTGCAGACCGGGGGGCCCTCGGGGGGATGCCTCCCCGAGGCCCTCCTGGACCTGCCGGTGGGGTTTGACGAGCTCGCCAAGGCCGGGTCGATGATGGGGTCGGGCGGGATGATCGTCATGGACGAAGACACCTGCATGGTGGACGTCGCCCGGTACTTCATCGACTTCCTCACCGACGAGTCCTGCGGCAAGTGCGTGCCGTGCCGCGAGGGCCTTCTGCAGATGCACAAGATCCTCACCCGCATCACCGGAGGAAAGGGCCGGGACGGGGACCTCGAGCTCCTGGAGGAGCTCTCGGCGGTCGCCATGGACGCGGCACTGTGCGCCCTCGGCAAGAGCGCGCCCAACCCGTTTCTAAGCACCCTCAAGTACTTCCGGGAGGAGTACGAGGCCCACATCCGCGACCAGCGGTGCCCGGCCCGCTCCTGCAAGGAGCTGATCGCCTTCTGGATCGACCCCGCCCAGTGCCAGGCGTGCGGGGCGTGCCGGCGCAAGTGCCCGGCGGACGCCGTGGCGGGAGAGAAGAACCGGATCCACGTGGTGGACCAGGGCAAGTGCACCAAGTGCGGCACCTGCTTCGAGGTCTGCCCCCCGCGGTTTGCGGCGGTGCGCAAGCTCTCGGGGGAGCCCGTGCCGGCGCCGCTCCCGGAAGCCGAACGAACCATCGCCAGAAAGAGCAAGACCGATGCGTGACGTGACCCTAGAGATCGACGGCCAGGCGGTGAAGGCGACCGAGGGGATGACCCTCCTGGCCGCCGCGACCGCCGCCGGCATCCCCATCCCGACCCTGTGCCACCACGAGCTCCTGGAGCCCTTTGGCAGCTGCCGGCTGTGCACCGTGGAGGTGGACGTGCGGGGCTGGACCAACCGGGTCGCCGCCTGCGTCTACCCGGTGGAGGACAAACTGGTGGTGCGCACCCGGTCTCCCGAGATCGACCGGATTCGCCGGGTGATCCTGGAGCTGTACCTGGCCCACGCCCCCGACTCCCCGCGGCTCAAGGCCCTGGCGGGGGAGTATGGCGCCGACCCGAACCGCTTCGAGAAGGAAGCGTCCTTTTGCATCCACTGCGGCTTGTGCGTGCGCTACTGCGCCGAGGTGAAGAAGAAGGACGCGGTGGGCTTTATCGACCGGGGGGCAAGAAAGGAGATCTGCTTCGTCCCCGAGGTCGCCGCTCGGGAGTGCTGGGGGTGCAAGGAGTGCTTCCCGCTCTGTCCCACCGAGGCGCTCCAGGCCGCCTACGTGCTGGTGGAGGCCCTCAAGTTCCCCCGGCCCGCCAAGGCGTGAGGCCGTGACTTACCCCCACCGCGACCCCGAGGGGCCTGCGCCCGGCGAGGCCGAGGGGGTGGTCACCGTGCCCGCCCGGGTGTACGAGCGGGACGGGGGCTGGGCCGAGCGGGAGCAGCACCTCACCCGGGAGCTGCCGGTTACCCTGCACCTCAACGGCCGGGAGGTGGTCACCCTGCTGTGCGCGGGCCACCACCTGGACGAGCTCGCCGTAGGCTTCTTCTTCGCCGAGGGCTTTCTCAAGGACCGCGGAGAGCTCGAGGGGATCCGGGTGGACCCGACCAAGGGCCGGGTGGAGGTGACCATCCGGGGCGAGCCCCACCTGGCGTCGAAGCTGTGGTCCAAGCGCACGGTCACCTCGGGCTGCGGCAAGGGCTCGGCCTTTTACCACGCACTGGACGCCCTCCTGAGCAAACCCTGCTTGAGCCCGCTCCGGGTGACCCCCGCCCAGGTGGGGGCGCGCATGGACGAGCTCAACCGCCTCAGCGAAACCTACCGGCGCACCCACGGGGTGCACAACACGGCGCTTGCCACCCCCGAGGAGCTGGTGGTCTTTCGCGACGACATCGGCCGCCACAACGCCGCCGACATGGTGGTCGGCCACGTCTTCCTCCACGGCCTCCCCCTGGCCGACAAGCTGCTCCTCACCACCGGGCGCCTCACCTCCGAGATCCTCCTCAAGGCGGCCCGGGTCGGAGTGCCCGTCCTGATCAGCCGAAACGCCGCCACCGGCCTCGCCGTGGAACTCGCCCAGAAGCTCAACATCACCTTGATCGGCTACGCCCGGGCCGGGCGCTTCACCGTGTACGCCGGAGCCGAGCGCCTCCTCGCCTGAGGACAGCCGACCCGCACCCCGAGGTGAGGGCGGCGACGCTTGGCAGGGGGCGTTTGCGCCCCCCGCGCTCGCCCGCGAAGCGTATTGGCCCGGAGCACCAGGCGGGAGTAAGGAGGGCTGGATGCGAGGGGAGAACGGGATGGGGGCAGACCGCCGGCAGAGAACCACGAGGCTGCAGCCTGCGCGAGAGCACTGGCGCGGCCTCGTGCCGTTTGCGCCCGGGACCTGCGACGCCGATTTGGCTGCGCCCGGTACCGATCACCCCACCGACCGCCGACTGACCTACTGCATCACTCAAGGGTGGACGTTCTGTAGTCAACACGTGGCCCACAGGCCACGGAACCTGCAGGATTCGAGCCTGCAGGATTCGAGGAGGAGACGATGGACCGACTGACGGGCCCCAGGTTGCTGGATGGAGCAGCGCTGGCCGAATTCCTTGCAGGGAGATCCACCCGGCAACGGAAGTTCCGAGGGGTATCCGTGGTGGATCAGGTCCTTGGGTCTGGTTCGCAGGGAGGGCGGTGGAGGTGGAGTTGACGCGCGATGGTACCCTGCGGACGCGAAGCGGCATTCTCCCAAACGATCGGACCGGACTGGTGTCGGAAAGGGCGGAGGTACCTGTCCTCCTTTGGAGCCGACCTAACCCCCTCGATGTGCGGGTGCCGAGATGATTCTGGATGCGACCCTAGATACTCGAACGATCTGCCGCCGTTTCGGCCGAACCATTCGCCGCCGGCACACCCACGCGCTGGACGCGTTTCGCCTGGACCGCCTGCCCGGTGGCGGTGCGGAGGAGAAGCTGTCGAAGCTGCTGGCCGACGTGGTTGAGCTCTTGGGTGCCCCGGGGCCTGGACGACTCCCATCCCTGTCGGTCCTGCTGGAGAACGGCGTCCTGCGGTGGTCCCCCTACGACCTGTCGGTCTTCGGGATCTACTTCGGCGGCAGCGACTACTACTACCGGGGCTCCAGGGAAGAGGCCGTTCGCGAGGCGTTGAGCCGTCATCCGGCCTACCTGGCGTCCGAGTCGGGGACACCCGACGGACGGGCCGTGCTGTTTGGGTACTACAGCCCCGGCGACGGGGTCTTCCACGTGGCTAGAGAGGCCTTCCCCCTCATCTCGGAGCGAATTGACCCGGCCGCCGGGTCTGGCGCGTGGACATAGGGGGGCGCGCTCGCGCGTCGCGCCTGACCGGGCCTGTGGCGGGGGGGGGCGAAGGCTCGTGGCGATCGACGCGGTGCCGGGACGAACGAGGCCGATTTCCCCTCAGCGAGGCGAGTTCAAGAGGAGAAACGCCATGAAGGACGTGCTGGACGCGGATCGACCGTTTCTGGAGCAGTTCGAGGAGCAGGCGCTGGTGGACGACCAGGCCTGCGAGTGGCTTCTGGAGGAGATCTACCCAAACCCCGAGCGCATGTCCGTGCTGACCAATACGGTGCTGGAGCCGACGCCCGTGGTGCCGGGGCAACGGTCCAAGGGGTCACCCCGCGCGACCCGAGGCCCAACCCCTCGAGCGAGGGGGGCGGCCAGAGGGAGAGGGACCCGTGAGGGCCGAGCATTTTGGTCCTGCAAGACGTTCCGGCCGACGCGCCTCAGCGCCCCCGCAGCACCTCGTTGATCGACGTCGGGTCGAAACTCTCCCGGGGCCCGGCTCCCCCAAGCCTGTCACCTACCGCCTCGAGGGAGCCACGCATGATCGGCACCATGGCGCCCCGAAAAGGCGTGCGTTTGGAGTCTCGGACGGGGTTAGGGGGAGCCGGAGGGGGATACTCTATGCGCGGGTGCTCTTGCGCGGCGTGGATGCCGACGACTCGAGGCCGTTGAAACGCTCCTTCGGCGAGGAGTTCGCCGCCGTGCCGGTTGCTCCGACCGACAGTGCGGCGCCTACCCCTCCTTCCCCCCCTTCACCCACCAGTCCGAGTTCTTCTCGAACCACCACGCCGAGGAGTCCCCCTCGAGGATGCGCTGGGCGAGGTCCCGGGCCACGTCGGTCTGGAGGCGCTTGAGGGCGAAGGGGATCCACTCCTGGGCGTTGCGGTTGCCCACGTCGTGGTGCTCCTTGAGGGCCATCAGCATCTCCAGGTTGTCCGCGTCCCGGGCGAGCTGTGCTTCGCGGGTGGCCTGGGCCCGGAACTCGCCGAGGACGTCGGCGAGTTCGTCGCCAAAGGGGAGCCCCCGCACCATGTCGGCGGCGGCCCGCTCCTCGTCCACCCGGGCGTACTTCTGGTTCATGTAGTTCAAGTCGCCGGTCCGCGCCTCGGGGAGGTCGTGGAAGAGGGCGAGCTTGAGCACTCGGTCGGGGTCGACGTCCGCGGACAGCCGGGCCAGGGCGTAGGCGATCATGGCGGTGCGGAAGGCGTGCTCGGCGACGCTCTCGTCGCCGGAGCCGAGGAACTGCCAGCCGGTGCGCGGCGTGCGTTTGAGCATGCCCATCTCGAACAGGAAGTTGGCGACGCGGTCCACGGGGATCCTCCGGGGCGAAAGGGGGAAGGAACGCAGTGTACGGGCGGGGGCCGAGGGGAGTAAAGCGGCACTCACGAGCCTCTTCTCGCCGCTGGGAGACCGTGCTAGATTCCTGCCGGGCCGACCGAAAGCCGATCGTTCCCCCCTCTGCCGAGGAGGTTCTCCCATGACCGACGCGCTGATCCTACGCCGCGAGGACGCGGTTCTGGTAATGATCGACCTGCAAGACCGGCTGCTGGCCCACATCCACCAGGCGGACCGGGTGGTGGAAAACGCCGTCCGGCTGGCCCGCTTCGCCCGCATCGTGGGTCTGCCGGTGGTGTGGGCCGAGCAGGAGAAGCTCGGGGAGACGGCGGCGCCGGTGCGCGCCGCCCTGGAGGGGCTCGCCCCGGTGCGCAAGCTCCACTTCGGCTGCCTGGGCTGCGGGGAGCTGGCGGCCCAGATCGAGGCCGTGGGCCGCCGGACCCTGGTGCTTCTGGGGGTCGAGGCCCACGTCTGCGTCGCCCAGACCGCGCTCCAGGCCCTGCCCCGGTTCGGGGTGCAGGTGGTGGCGGACGCGGTCTCCTCCCGGGTGCCGGAAAACCGGGAGGTGGCCCTGGCCCGCCTGGCCCGGGCCGGAGCCGTGGTGACCTCCACCGAGATGCTGATCTACGAGCTGTTGGGCCGGGCGGGCACCGAGGAGTTCAAGGCGGTATTGCCCCTGGTGAAGTAGGTTCCCCTTGACCGCCCCGGGGCGTCGGGGTAGCTCTCTTGGTATTGCATACTCCCTGTGTCGAGAACCGCCCTGCCCGAGGAGACGTGCCGTGGAGAAGATCTGGCTTCGGAGTTATCCTGAGGGGGTCCCCGCCGAGATCGACCTGGAGGCGTTTAGGTCTCTTCCCCATGTCTTTGCCGAGAGCGTGCGGCGCTTTGGCGACCGGCCCGCCTTTGCGAACATGGGGAAGGTGCTCACCTACCGCCAGCTCGACGAGGCGAGCCTCGCGTTTGCCGGCTATCTCCAGGGTGTGTTGGGCCTGAAACGCGGCGACCGGCTGGCGATCATGCTGCCGAACCTCCTCCAGTACCCGGTGGCCCTGTACGGGGCGTTGCGGGCGGGCTTGACGGTGGTCAACGTGAACCCCCTCTACACCGCCCGGGAGCTCCAGTACCAGCTCGCCGACTCCGGCGCCACCGCCATCGTGATCCTCGAAAACTTCGCCCACACCCTCGAAGCGGTGATCGCCCGCACCCCGGTGCGCCACGTGGTGGTGACCGGGGTCGGGGACCTCTTGGGGTTCCCCAAGGCGGCCCTGGTGAACTTCGCCGTGCGGCGGGTGAAGAAGATGGTGCCGGCGTGGCGGCTGCCGGGGGCGGTCGGCTTCGGCGACGCCCTGGGCCGGGGACGCGGGCGTCCCTTTCAGGAGGTGGAGGTGGGCCACGGGGACCTGGCGTTCCTCCAGTACACCGGGGGCACCACGGGGGTTTCCAAGGGGGCGATGCTCACCCACGGCAACATCATCGCCAACTTGCAGCAGGCGTCGGCGTGGGTCGGGCCCAACACCCGGGAGGGGGAGGAGGTGATGATCACCGCCCTGCCCCTGTACCATATCTTCGCGTTGACCGCGAACTGCCTCACCTTCGGCAAGTTCGGGGCCCTCAACGTCTTGATCACCAACCCCAAGGACATCCCGGGCTTCGTCAAGGAGCTGTCGAAGTACCGCTTTACCGCCTTCACCGGGGTGAACACCCTCTTTAACGCCCTGCTGAACGATCCCGGCTTCGCCAAGCTCGACTTCTCGGCCCTGCGCCTCACCCTGGCCGGTGGCATGGCCTTGCAGAAGGCGGTGGCCGAGCGGTGGAAGGAGGTGACCGGGGTGACCCTGGTAGAGGCGTACGGTCTCACCGAGACCTCCCCGGCCGCCACCATGAACCCGGTGACCCTGGCGGCGTACAACGGGTCGATCGGCTTGCCCATCCCGTCCACCGAGATCGTGGTGCGCGACGACGATGGTCGGGAAGTCCCTCTGGGGGAGCGGGGTGAGCTGTGCATCCGGGGGCCCCAGGTGATGAAAGGCTACTGGAACCGACCCGACGAGACGGCCCTGGTGCTGGGGGACGACGGCTTCTTTGCCACCGGCGACGTGGCGGTGGTGGACGAGGCGGGCTTCGTGCGGATCGTCGACCGCAAGAAGGACATGATCCTGGTGTCGGGCTTCAATGTGTACCCCAACGAAATCGAGGACGTGATCGCCCTGCACCCGGGGGTGCGGGAAGTGGCGGCCATCGGGGTACCCGACCCCAAGAGCACCGAGGCGGTGAAGGTGTTCGTGGTCAAGCGCGACCCGGCGCTCACCGCCGAGGACGTGATCGCCCACTGCCGCCAGCAGTTGACCGCCTACAAGGTGCCCCGCCACGTGGAGTTCCGCGAAGAGCTGCCCAAGACCAACGTCGGCAAGATCCTGCGCCGGGCCCTGCGAGACGGGTAGGGGCCCCTGGACCGGCGAGGCACGGGGGGGGTTGACCGGATGAACAGGATGGACGGGATGGACGGGGTGGACGGGGTGGACGGGGTGGACGGGGTGGTTTGGGGGCTGCCTTTCTCCGGTATCCTGAAGATCCTGTAATCCTGTCCAAATCCCCCGTTCGCGGAGGCTTCGGGAGGGCGCTTCTTTACCGGCGTCGTGGCTCCTTTGGGGGGCGCGGTGGCCGGGCCTCGAAGTACAGGCACTCCTCCCCCGAAGCCGCTCGCACGGTGTCGCACGGCAGGGCCCGGGTCTTGAAGCCCAGGGCCCGGCAGCCCCGGGGCAGGGCGGGATCCCAGGTGACGTACAGGTGGACGCAGGCGAGGCATCGGGCCTTGGGGGCGGCTCGGTGCACGGCAGGGCTCCTCCGGGCGGCGGGTGCGGGACCCAGGTGTACCCGATCCAGGCCGGCGGCGGCAACGGTCAGTGAAAGTCTCGGCTCCCGGCCGTGGCTGGGGCGGCGCGGACCCGGGGCTCCCAGAGGGCGTCGGCGATCAGGTGGGTGACCCCGTCGGCGGCCTCGACCCGGCCGCTTACCCCCAGAAAGGGGGCGGTTTTCACCAGGACGGCGTGGGCCTCGAAGACCCGCTGCCACACCACCACGTTGACGAAGCCGGTCTCGTCTTCCAGGGTCAAGAAGGTCACGCCCCCGGCGGTGCCGGGCCGCTGGCGGCAGATGACCAGGCCGGCGTAGCGCAGGCGCGTGCCGTGGGGCCGGGTCGCGACGGTTCGGGCGGGGGGGATGCCCTGGGCGGTCAGCGCCCCCCGGAAGGCTTCGAGGGGGTGGCCCCGGGGGCTCAGGTCGGCCGCGCGGTAGTCCCAGGCGACGGCCTCGGCGGCGGTGAGGGGCGCCAGGGGGGGCGGGTCTTCGGCGGCCCCGAGGGGCAGCTCGGCGGGGTTCCCGGCGGCTGCCGCCTGCCACAGGGCCTGGCGGCGGCCGCCCCCCAGGCTCGCCAGGGCGCCGACCTCGGCCAGCCGTTCCAGGGCGCCCCGCCCGAGCCCGGTTCGGCGCTTGAGGTCTTCGGTCGAGGCGAAGGGCCCGGCGGCCCGGGCGGCCAAAAGCGCAGCGGCGTCTGGGGCCGCCAGGCCCTTCACGTACCGCAGCCCCAGACGCACGGCGAAGAGGCCGCCCCCGCCCCGCTGCCCGCTCCCCGCTCCCTCCAGGCTACACTCCCACCCGCTCGCCCCGACGTCCACCGGGCGCACCTCGATCCCGTGGCGCCGGGCGTCGTCGACGATGGTGGCGGGGGTGTAAAAGCCCAGGGGCTGGGCGTTTAAGAGGGCGCAGGTGAAGACGTCGGGGTGGTGGCAGCGCAGCCACGCCGTGGCGTAGGCGATGAGGGCGAAGCTCGCGGCGTGGCTCTCGGGGAAGCCGTACTCCCCAAACCCCCGGATCTGCTCGAAGACCCGCTCGGCGAACTCGGCCTCGATCCCCTTGGCCATCATCCGGCCCACCAGCCGCTCCCGGTGGCGCTCGATGCGGCCGCTCTGGCGCCACGCCGCCATGTCCCGCCGGAGCTGGTCGGCCTCGCCGGGGGTGTAGTCGGCGGCCACCACCGCCAGGCGCATCACCTGCTCCTGGAAGAGCGGCACCCCCAGGGTCTTCGCCAGCACGGGCTCGAGGCTCGGGTGGGGGTAGGTGACCTCCTCTTCGCCCCGCCGCCGGCGGAGGTAGGGGTGCACCATCCCCCCGGCGATGGGGCCGGGCCGCACGATGCTCACCTGGATGACCAGGTCGTAGTAGCACCGGGGCCGCAGCCGCGGGAGCATGGCCATCTGGGCCCGGCTCTCCACCTGGAACACCCCCACGGTGTCGGCCCGGGAGACCATGGCGAAGGTGGCGGGGTCCTCCTGGGGGATGGTGGCCATGGAGAGCTCCACGCCCCGGTGGGCCCGAAGGAGGGCAAAGCCCCGGTCGAGCTGGCTCAGGGCTCCCAGGGCGAGGAGGTCGACCTTGAAGAGCCCCAGGGCCTCCAGGTCGTCCTTGTCCCACTGGATCACGGTGCGCCCCGCCATGGTGGCGTTCTCCACCGGCACGATCTCGTCCACCGGCTCGTGGCCGAGCAAGAAGCCCCCGGGGTGGATCGAGAGGTGGCGGGGGAAGTCCTGCACCTCGGCGGCCAGGCGCAGCAGGTGGTCGCTCTGGGGGCTCTCGGGATCGAGCCCCGCCGTGGCCAGGACCTCGGCGCCAACCGCGCCCCGGTACCCCAACAGCTTCGCCAGGCGGTCCAGGGCGGTCTCGGCGATCCCCAGGGTCTTGCCGACGTCGCGTACCGCCGAGCGGGGCCGGTAGCGGACCACGTTGGCCACCATGGCGGCGCGGCTCCGGCCGTACTGCCGGTAGACGTGCTGGATCACCTCTTCCCGGCGTTCGTGCATGATGTCCAGGTCGATGTCGGGGGGCTCGGCCCGCTCCCGGGAGAGGAAGCGCTCGAAGAGGAGCTCCACCCGGGTGGGGTCCACGGCGGTGATGCCGAGGCAGTAGCAGACCGCCGAGTTGGCCGCCGATCCCCGGCCCTGGCACAGGATGCCGTGCTCCCGGCAGAACCGGGCGATCTCCCACATGGTGAGGAAGTAGCCGCCGTAGTCGAGTTCGTCGATCAGGGCGAGCTCGCGCTCGAGTTGGGCGGCGACCGCGGCGGGTACCCCCCGGGGATAGCGGCCCCGGGCCCCTTCCCGGGTGAGGTGGGCGAGCCACTCGGCGGAGGTGGTGCCGTCGGGGAGCCGCTCCGAGGGGTAGCGGTAGCGGAGGTCGGCCAGGGAGAAGCGGCACCGCTCGGCCACCTCGGCGGTGCGCGCCACCGCCGCCGGGTCGTCGGCGAAGAGGGCGCCAAACCCGTGGGGGGAGGCCAGGGCGTGTTCGGCGTTGGGTTTGGTGCGCCGGCCCCCGGTAGCCAGGGTCACCCCGTGCCGGAGGCAGGTGAGGACGTCTTGGAGGTCGCGCCGGGCCGGGGTGTGGTACAGCACCTCGATCCCGGCGACGGTGGGGAGCCCCAGGGCCCGGGCCCGCGCCCGGAGCCGGGCCTCGGCCCGGCCCTCCTCGGCCCGCCGGTGGCGGGCGACCAGGGCGTACAAGCGGTCGCCAAAGGCTTCCTTGAGCAGGGGCCCGGCGGCGCCGGGGTCGGCCGACGCCGCGAGCAGGCTCTGGTCGCCCCCCCACAGGGCCACCAGGCCCTCGGCGTGGGCGCCCACCTGAGCCCAGGTGACGGCGCTCTTCCCCTTGGGTTGCTCTCGCCGACCGGCGGTGAGGAGTCGGCACAAGTTGCCGTAGCCCCCCCGGTCGGCCGCCAGGATCACCAGGGAGGAGGGGGGCAGGAAAGAGGCGGTCGGGTCGGCCACGGTGACCTCGGCCCCCACGATGAGGTGGACCCCCAGCTCCCGGGCCCGCACGTGGGCCCGCACCGCCCCGTACACCCCGTCCCGATCGGTGAGGGCCAGCGCCGCGAGCCCGAGCTCCCGGGCCCGCTCCACGAGCTCCTCGGGGTGGCTCGCCCCCTCGAGGAAGGAGTAGTTGCTCTTGGTCCAGAGGGCGGCGTAGGGCATGGGCTCCTGGGGGCTTGGGGGGAGGGGATTATAACAGACATATGTATGGAGACAAGAACCGTCAGCAGCGGCGGCTACGGGCCCGGGGAGCCCTTCCGCTCCGCCGCGCCATCCGCGATGTCCCGAGTCGCCGTACCCCGGGTTTCGGGGTGCGCCGAGCGGCACCGGTTCCGGCACGCTGTGGCGCTTCGGTCGACGCGGGGCGCGGCTCCGCTCCCGGGCCCCCCGGGCCCTCCGGGAAGCCGGGTGGCGGCTCGGGCGACCCCGGGACCCGTCGGCAGGGGCGGCTACGGGCCCGGGGAGCCCTTCCGCTCCGCCGCGCCATCCGCGATGTCCC
>JBBIIA010000028.1:0-12045 GCA_037446775.1 Deltaproteobacteria bacterium | reverse complement strand
CGCTTCGGTCGACGCGGGGCGCGGCTCCGCTCCCGGGCCCCCCGGGCCCTCCGGGCCCTCCGGGAAGCCGGGTGGCGGCCCTCGGGGCCCCGGCGCCCGCCGACAGGGGCGGCGGGTGGGAGCCTCCGGGAGACCAGACGGTGGCTTCCGGGACCCGTGGCTTGCGTTCAGGGCGCGTGATATAAGCCGCCCCAGGGGCGACGTCGCCCGGTCGAGGGGAGAGGGAGGAGCCCGTGGAGCCAAGGAAGCGGAGGGACTCCGGGAGGGGCGGACCGTGAGCCGCGCCCTGGACGTGCTGGTGGTCGGGGCGGTGCCCCTCGAACTCGAAACCCTCCGGCTCGCCCTGGGGCCCGCCGAGGTGGTGCCCCTGGGGAGGCGCTCGCTCCTCTTGGGGAGCGTGGGGGCGCTGCGGGTGGGGCTGGTGGCGGCTGGCCTCGGCAAGGCCAACGCCGCCATGGGGGCCGCTGGGGCCCTCGCCGCGGCCCGGCCGGGGCTGGTGCTCTCGGTCGGGGTGGGAGGGGCGTACCCGGCGGCCGGCCTCGCGCCCGGGGACCTGGCCGTGGCGACCGAGGAGATCTACGGGGACGAGGGGGTGGAAACCGAAGCGGGGTTTCGGGGGGTCGAGGAGATCGGGATCCCCCTCTGGGAGGCCGGGGGGCGGCGGTTCTTCAACCGCTTTCCGGCCGATCCCGGGGTGGCCGAGGCGCTGGCTGCGGCGGCCACCCGGGTAGCCCGGGTCGCCGTTGGCCCCTTCGTGACGGTCTCCACGGTGACGGGCACCGCGGGGCGGGCCCGGGAGCTCTCCGATCGGTGGGCCGGGGTGTGCGAGAACATGGAGGGGGCGGCGGTGGCCCACGCGGCGGCGGTGGCCGGGGTGGCTTTCGCCGAGGTGCGGGGCATCTCCAACCCGGTGGGGCCCCGGGACCGTCCGCGGTGGAACCTGGCCGGGGCGGCGGCGGCGGCCGGGGCGGCGGCGGTCGCCTTCCTCCAGGGTCGGGGGCGGGGAGGGGCCGGATGAAGACCCTCGCTTTCGGGTACTCCCCGTGCCCCAACGACACCTTTCTCTTTTACGCCCTCGCCCACGGCCGGATCGACACCGAAGGGTACCGCTTCGAGCCTATCCTCGAGGACGTGGAGACCCTCAACCGCTGGGCCCTGGAAGGGCGGCTGCCCCTCACCAAGGCGAGCTTCGGGGTCCTCGGGCTGGTCTGGGATCGCTACTGGTGCCTGCGGGCCGGGGGAGCCCTGGGCCGGGGGTGCGGGCCCCTGGTGGTGGCCCGGGAGGCGCGCCCCCTCGACGCCCTCCTGGCGGGGACGGTGGCGGTGCCCGGTCTTCACACCACCGCGAACCTGTTGCTGGACCTGAGGGCGGGGCGACCCGTGACCCGCCTGCCCATGGTCTTTCACGAGGTGATGGCGGCGGTCGCGGCTGGTGACGCCGGGGCCGGGGTAGTGATTCACGAGGGCCGCTTCACCTACGGCGGCTACGGGCTCGTGGCGGTCGCGGACCTGGGGGCGTGGTGGGAAGGAGAGACCGGTCTGCCCCTCCCCCTGGGGGGCATTTTGCTCCGGCGCGGCGAGACCGGCGTTGACCCCACCGTGGTAGAGCGGGTCCTGCGGCGCAGCGCCGCGTACGCCCTGGCCCACCCTGAGGAGCCCCTGGGGTACGTGCGACACCATGCCCAGGAGCTCGACGGCCGAGTGCTGGCGAGCCATATCGGGCTGTACGTCAACGACTTTTCGGTGGACCTGGGGGAGGAGGGAGCCCGGGCGGTCGCGGAGCTGCTGGCCCGGGGGGCTGGGGTGGGGGCCTTCCCCGTCGGCGGCCCGGCGCTGTTCCCCCCGCCCCCGCCGTGACGCCAGAAGGGCCGGGTCAGGCGACCGCGGCCCGGACCTCCCGCACCAGGTCCCGGGGGTAGTAGGGTTTGGGCAGAAACGTCCGCGCCCCAAGGTCCAGCACGTGGCGCACCATCACGTGGCTGGTCATGGCGGAGGTGGCGACCACCGGCACCTGGACCGGGTTCTTGCGCAGGGCGGCGAGCAGCCCGTAGCATTCCGGGGTTCGGGCTACGCTCACGTCCAGCAGCACGCAGTGCACGGCTCGTTCGGCCAGGACCGCGAGGCCCTCCTCGGGGGTCCGGCAGGTGACGAGATCCAGGGGTTCCTCCGCGAAGGTGAAGCGCAGGAGGTTGAGGATGTCGGGATCGTCGTCGATAAGTAGCAGGGTGGGCCGAGTGGATGCGTCCATGGGATCCCCCTAGAGTGAGATGAGGTCTGGTTACCCTACCGCGGCGACTGGGCCTGCGCATCGCCCAAAAGGATGAAAACGAGGGGAGGAGGCGCGTGAGCGATCGACAGCTAGGACAGGTGCTCGTGGAGCGGGGGCTGGTGTCCGCCGAGGCGTTGGCCGAGGCCTTGGCCGCCCAGGTGGGTTTGGGACGGCGCCTCGGCGAGGTGCTCCTGGAGCGCGGCCTCCTGGGAGAGGAGGCCCTGCGCTGGGCCCTGGCGGAGCAGTTGGACCTGCCCCTGGTGCAACCCGACCCGACGAGCCTCGACCCGGAGGCCCTGGCCCTGGTGCCTGCGGATGTCTGCCGCCGGTACGGGGTCCTGCCCCTGGTCCTCGCGGCGGGGGAAGAGGGCAGGGAGCCGATCCTAGTCGTGGCCGCCGCGGACCCTTCCCACCGCGAGGCCCTGGCAGACGTGCAGGCGCGGGCCGGTCGGCGGCTGCGGGTCGTCGCCGCGCTGCGGGAGGACATCGTCGCCGCCCTCGACCGGGTGCACGGCCCGGTGCCGACGGCCGATGTCGCCATCCGCGGGGGGGGGCTGCCCCTGGCAGGCGCCGACCTCCGGCGCGTGCTCGAAGACCCGACGGGAGCCGTGCTCCTGGGCCATCTCCTCGGGGACGTGGTGGCGCGGGGAGAGGGGGGGATCCACCTGTGCGCCCGGGGCGGCGAGGTGCGAGTCGAGGACCTGGAGGGCCGACTGCTCTTCGCCGGTGGTGAGACCTGGCACACCATCCTCGTCGATCGCCTGCGCCAGGTCGCTGGCCTTTCGGGCCGCGGGGGGGCAGTGGTGGAGCGGGGTCGCTGCTCCCTACCCGGGGCCGGCGGGGAGCGGCCGGTGCTCTTTCGCGTCTCGATCCTCCGCGGCGTCGAGGGGGAGGAGGCCCAGGTCAGGCTCCTGCGCCCGGAGGGCGAGGTCCGCAGCCTCGCCGCCCTCGGGCTCACCTCCCACCAGGCCCTCATCGTCCGTCAGGCCTTGGAGAAGCCGGGCCTGGTGTGGGTGACGGCGCCGGGGGAAGAGGGCCTGGCGAGCACCCTGTTCGCCCTGCTCCGGGAGGCGCCGGCCTCGGGGCGGACGGTGACTGTGGAGGAGGAGGTGTGCTACCGCTCCCCGGATTTTCTCCAGGTGGAGACCTTGAGCCTGGGCGCCAGCGGCCGCTCGGACCTCCTCCGGGAGCTGAAGTCCCTGGACTTCGACCGCGTCCTCGTGGACCGGGTGGGGCCCGGCCTGGTAGGGGAACTCCTGGCCCTGGCGTTGCGCCGGCGGTGGGTGTTCGCCGGCGCCCCCGAGCCGAGCCTGGGGGAGGCCCTAGCCTCCTGGGTGCCCCGGGCGGCCGAGCTCCCCCTGTACGCCCTGCGACTGGTGGTCCACCAGCGCCTCGTGCCGCTGCTGTGCCCCGAGTGCCGGGAGGAGTGCGTCCTGGGGACGGGGGAGCGGGAGGCGGCGGGCCGCGCCCTGCCGGGTCACGGGCCGTGGTGGCAGGAGGGGGCCGGGTGCCCCGCGTGCGGGGGGCGAGGGACCCGGGGGGCACGGGCCTTCTTCGAGGTGTTGCCGGTGGGGGCCTCGGTGCGGGAGGCCCTGTGGGGGGCGGCGCGGGGGGAACACCGGTTGGCGGCGGTGCTCCAGGGGGTCGAACCCACCATTCGGCGCCAGGTGGCCGACGCCGTCACCCGGGGCGAGGTGAGCCTCAGCGAGCTGTGGGACCTGCCCTGACCGGGGCCCTACGCCCGCTGATCCACCAACAGGCCGAGCCGACTGCGCAGACGCCCGAGCCACTGGGGGAAGTCGGCGGGTGACAGGGCCTCTTCGACTTCCCCTTCCCCGGGGTCCCCGTCGGTGCGCCGCACCACCAGGCTCAACCCGCCTTCGTCCACCTCTAGGTGGCACCGAAAGGGCGCGCCGGCCCCCTCGAAGGCGCGGTTGAGCTCGTCGACCGAGGCCTCGAGGAGTTCCCCCCACTCCGCCTCGGACCCCGCTTCTCCCTCGTCCCCGGGGGGCTGCTCCTTGGGGTTGCGGCGGCGGGGCACCCGCAGCCGGGTGCCCCCGGGAGCCACCGGTCGCAAGGCCGAGGGGGCGTAGACGTATGGGGCGTCGGCCATGGCGGGTTCCTCCCGGTCACCAGCGGGCCTGGGGGAAGGTGCGGGTGGTGAAGTCCCGCTCCACGAACTTGTACATCTGCGGGGCCATCCAGCGCCGCCCCAGGATCCCGTCGTGAATCGCCCAGGAGCGGCCGCGGATGGTGTCGGCCATCCACGGCATGCGAAAGGGTCGGCTGCCGTCGAGTCGGCGGCGGAGGACCCCCCCGGGTTGGAACTCCCGGTGGATCCACGCGAGCTCCTCCTGGCCCGAGGAGTAGGTGAAGCCGTAGTGCTCGTACTTGATCGCGTTGTGGTACGCGAGGGGGGCGACGTACAGGATGCCGATCCCCAAAACGGTGGCCAGGCCCTCGATGCGCCCGATCAGGGGGCGAAAGAGCCGCAGGCCGGGCCGGACCTGGTTGGGCGCGAGGCCGGCCGAGAGCGCTCGCAGCTCCTCGCGGAGGTTGCGGGCCGAGGTACCGATGGGGATCGGCGCTCCCCCGGGCCCGCGATCGACGTCGTAGCGGGGGCCCGCCACGTCGTTGAGGACGATCCAGGACGCCTCGAGCTGGCCGAGGTGGGTGGAGCTGAGCTCCAGGATGAGGGCGGGATCCGAACCCCCAGGGTCTGGCCACACCTCGATGCGCAGCGCCGACTCGCCCGGAATCGCCTGGTCCCGGTAGACCCCCTCGGTTCCCCGGGACCAGTGGGGGGGGGCGGTCAGGCCGTAGTGAGCGAGCAGCTCCACGGGGACCAGGTGGGTGAGGTACGGGCTCCGCTCGGCCGGCGGCAGGGTGAGCAGGGTCTTGAAGTTCGGCACCCGGAGATCCGCCGGTGCCGGCCGTGCCCGCCCCACGGCCGTCACCCCTGGGCCGACGGCGCTGGGGCGCCCGGGTTAGTGGCCACGGTCCTCTCCCGGGGAAGCCAGGGGACGGGAGACGATGGCGAGGGTGGGGGCGCGGGCCGGGTGAGGTGCTCCCCGTCGTCGGCGAAGCGGAGTTCCGGTTGGATTTCCACGGCGCCGCTCCGGGGGGCGGTCACGAGCTGGCGGGGTTGGGGGAGAGCTCCCCCGCCCCGGGCAGGGTGACGGTGCACGTCGTGCCCTCGCCGGGCCGGGACTTGACGGCGATGCGTCCCCCGGATGCCTCCAAGAGCCGTTGGACGATGGCGAGGCCAAGGCCCATACCCGGAGCCCCGGCCGAGTTTCGGCCGCGCCGAAAGGGCTGAAAGAGCTGATGGAGGTCGTCTTCGGCAATGCCCCGGCCGTTGTCGGCGACGACAAAGACCGGGGTGGAGTCCAGCCCCTCCACCCTTACCTGTACCCAGCGCTCGGGCTTTTGGGGGTCCGAGTACAAGATCGCGTTGGCGATCAGATTCTGGAATACCTGGAAGACCTTGGCTCGATCGCACGCCACGGTGGGGGCGGCCGCCGGGAGGGAGATCTCCACCCCCTTGGCCTCGGCCTGGGCGGAGAGAGTCTCGCCAGCGAGCCGCAGGACCGGTAGGGGATCGGTGGGGTCGGGGGAGGGGGCCGGGCGGCGGGCCAGGGAGAGGTCGCGCAGGCCGTCAACCATCTCGCTGAGAAGGGTGGCGGAAGCCCTCACCTTGTCGAGATACGATCGGGCCCGGTCGTCCAGTTGCAGGGTTGGCTGGCGGGTCAGGAGGTCGGCAAATCCCCGGAGGCTCACCAGCGGGGTCTTGAGGTCGTGGGCGAGGCGCGAGGCGAAGGCGTCGAGCTCCCGGTTCTGGGCTTCGAGGCCTTGCTGGCGTTGGACGGCGGCGGTTTCGTCTCGGTACACGTCGATGCGGCCGAGGAACCGACCCCCCTGGCCGCGAACCGGGCCGCTGTAGCGGTGGAGGTGGCGGGGCTGGGGGCGCACGGTCTCTACGGCGTCGGCGGTTTCTGCGGCCAGGTTGGCGTTGAGGCGCTCGCTCCGGGCGAGGAAGTCCTCGGGTTCGGGGGTGGTGGCCGCGATGCGTGCCGCGAGGTCTCCCGCGGGGCGGCCGACCACCGTGGTGGGGTCGATGCCGAAGAACTCCTCGACGTAGCGGTTGGCAAAACGCACCCCCTGGTCCGGATCGACGAAGTAGATCGCCGCCTGGGTGGCGTTGAGGAGGCTCGCCAGAATGGCGGCGTACTCGTCGCACTCCCGGCGAGCGGTCTCCTCCGCGGTGATGTCTTGCAGCATGGCGCAGACGTGGGGAGTCTCATCCCCCAAGGGGATGGGGAAGGCCACGCCCCGGAGCACCCGGGGTGCCCCCGAAAACCCCGCCCGCTCCGGGTCCCACAGGAAGGGTCCGAGCTCCACCCGGCTCCCTTGGGCAGCCTCCCGGATCTTCTCCAGTACCCCGGTCGCCCGCAACTGGTCGTCCTCCAGGGGGGAGTAGGCTCCAGACCGGGGTAGGGGGGAGGCGCCGTGGGTCCCCAACGCCTGGTTCCAGCGGATCAGGTTGCCGTGGAAGTCGAAGATCAGGATGCCAAACGGGTTGTTCTCCAAGAAGCCTTCGAGGATGGCCTCGGCGCGGTGTCGCTCGGCCGCTAGCCGCCCCCGGTCCGCGGCCGCGGCGATCTTGCGGCCGAAGAGCTGGGGGGACCGAAGGGCCGTCTCCTTGGTCAGGTAGTCGGTGACCCCCTCCAGGAACGCCTCTCGGGCGATGTCTTCGCTGCCGTGACGGGTGACCAGCAGAAAGGGGGTCTCCAGGCCGTGGGCGCGGGCGGCGCGCAGGAGATCGAGGCCCGTGGCGTCGCCGACGGAGGAGTCGCACAAGACCACCGAGAAGCGCTCGGTCGCCAGGCGCTCCAAGGCTTCGGCCAGCCCGGTGGCCTCCCGGACCTCGGCCCCGGGGAGACCCTCGCTCAGGGCGGCCGAAAGGAGGAGGCGGTGATCCCGGTTGTCGTCGACTAGGAGCACCCGCAAGCCGTCGGTCATGGCGCTTCCTTGGGATCGGCACGGATGAGGAAGGGGCGCAGGCCTCGGGCCAGGAGCCGAGCCTTCGCCTCCTCGGCTTCCCGCACGCTAGTGTAACGCCCCACGCGCACCCGGTGAAGGACCGTGTCGGCCTGGGGGGCGGCGGAGACCACGACCACGCCGAAATCGGCTTCCAGGTCCCGCGCTAGACCCCAGGCGTTGGCTTCGACGCCGAAGGCCCCCACCTGCCACGCGAAGGGGCCCGGCAACGAGGAGCCTGGGGGTGGGGTGCCCCCGGGTCCGGCCAGGGCTTCCACCCGAACCCGGGTGGTCCCCCGGGCTAGGAGATCCAGGTCCCGGGCCAGGGCGTAGGAGAGGTCCACGACCCGTCCCTCGACGAAGGGCCCGCGGTCGTTGACTCGGGCGGTCACCGCCCGGTGGGAGGTGAGGTCGGTGACCCGGATCGTGGTCCCGAGGGGAAGGAGCTTGTGGGCGGCGGTGCGGCCGTACATGTCGTAGGGTTCTCCGCTGGCGGTGGGGCGGCCGTGGAAGCCGGGGCCGTACCAGGACGCGAGGCCGACCTCGGAGAAGCCGGTGGCGGTGGTGAGGGGGACGTAGGTCTGCCCCCGCACCTGGTAGCTGCCCGGCGTCCGGGGTCCGGCGCAGCCCCAGCCCAGGGCAGCTACGAGAGCGAGGGCTAGCCCGCGATGCCCCACGGGCTCCCTACTCCCCGTGGAACCGAAAGCCCACTTCGATCCACTCGTTGGGGATCTCCGGCGGGGGCGGCGGTAGGGGTTGCGCCCGGTCCAGGGCCGAAAGGGCCGACTGATCGAACGCCGAACTCCCGGACTTCACCTCGATCCATGAGCGGAGGATCTTGCCCTGGCGGTCGATAACCGCCGAGACGATCACCGTGTGGCCGCGGCCCTTGAGGGGTTCGGGAATCGCCCAGTAGCTGTTTACGTGCTCCCAGATCCGGTTGTAGTAGGACCGCAGGCGGACCTCCGAAAGCACGTTGCCGCCTTCGGCGCGGACGCCCACCGGCCCGGCCCCGCTCCCGGTCCCGGGCGCCCCGGCGGGGGGTGGCGGAGGGGAAGCGGTCGCCTCGACCCGCTGGCGTACCCGTTCCACCGCCTCCCGCACCCGGGCGCCATTCTCGGGGCCGGGTCGTGGGGGTGGCGGGGGGGCCTCCGGGTGCTTCTCCCGCAGGCGCGCGATGCGTTCGGCGACGCGCTCCTCGCTGGTCGGCTCCACGGGGGGCTTGGGCGCCGCGGGCTCCTTGGGGATGGTCTTCGCGTCGGGCGGTGGGGGCGGGGTGGGTGCCTTGGGCGCGGGCTCCGGGGGCTTCGCCTCCACGGTCTTGGCCGTGGGTTCGGGCGGGGGGGGGCTGGGCGTCGGCGGCGCGGGGGCCTTGGGGGGGGGGAGCCCCCCTCGGGGCTGGGAAGCGGGGCCGCTGTCGGTTAGGCTCACCATTTGGATGGGGGCGAAGAAGGTCCGCTCCGGTGGGCGGATGTGGAGCCGGGAGTACCCGAAGAAGAGGCCGAGGTGGAGGGCGACGGAGGCGACCACCGCCACCCACAAGGGCCCGGACCGGGTGTCCCCGTACAGGCCCGGGTAGCGGTGGAGCTTCACGGCATGTCCACGGGCTCGGTCACCATCCCCAGCCGCTCGATGCCGGCCTTCTTGAGCTCCGCCATCACCCGCACCACGACCCCGTACGGCACGTCCCGATCCGCCCGCAAGAACGCCTCCTTGGTCGTCTTGCGCTCGTAGATCGCCTGCATCTTGGTGGCCAGCTCCTCTAGCGCCACCGGGGTCTTACCGACGAAGAGCCGGCCGGAGCGATCGACGGTCACCACCAAGAGGTCGGTGTGGGCAGGCAGTTCGGTGGCCACCACCTTGGGGAGGTTCACGTCGACCCCTTGTTGGATCATGGGGGCTGCCACCATGAAGATGATGAGCAGCACGAGCATGATGTCCACCAGGGGGATGACGTTGATCTCGGCGAGGACGCCCCGGCCGTGTCGACTCGAGGAGGAGATGCTGGCGCCCACCTCAGCTCTCCCGCTCGGTGACGGCCACGTGGTGGCTGACGATGTTTAGAAACTCGGCGGAGAACGCTTCCATTTCGGTGGAGAGGACCTTGATCGCGTTGTTGAAGTAGTTGTAGGCCACCACCGCGGGGATGGCAGCGGCGAGGCCCGTGGCGGTGGCGACCAGGGCTTCCGAGATCCCCGGCGCGACCACTGCCAGGTTGGCCGACCCGGTCAGGCCGATCTGCCGAAAGGAGTCCATGATACCCCAGACCGTCCCGAAGAGGCCGATGAACGGGGCGGCGCTCGCGACGGTCGCGAGGAAGATCAGCATCCGTTCGAGGCGGGTCACCTCGGCCTCGGTGGTGAGGCGCAGGGTGCGCTGGATGCTGTCGAGCTTGCCCACCTGCAGGCTCAAGTCGTCTTCCTCGGCCCGCAGGCCCGGCTCGACGAACTGGGTGCGGACCCGTTTCCACTCCCGGTAGCCGGCGCGAAAGATCTCGGCCAGGGGGCTCTCGGTGAGGTCCCGGGTCGCTGCCAGGACGCTGTGGAAGTTCTTGCTCTTCCAAAAGACCTCCATGAAGGCCTGGCTCTGGCGCGAGGCCCGTCGCACGACCCGGTACTTGTACAGGATGACCGCCCAGGCGAGGACCGAGCAGACGACGAGCACGAGGAGCACGGACCCGACGACGAGTCCGGACTGGAAGGCCATGGCGATGATGGATTGGGGGCCGGCAAGGGTAGGCACGGTGGGGTCTCTCCGCGGTGAAAGGGGGCACGACGACGGCGAAGATAGAAGGCCTTCGGCGCGGCTGTCAAAGGGAAAGCGGCGCCTTGGGTCGGGTCGGGTCGTGTGCTAGCATCTCGCCCGCGGGGGCGACTGGGAGGGCGCATGGAGTTCGGCTGGTTTGGGACCCTGGGGTTGGGCGCCCTCGGGGCGGTGGTGGGGAGCTTCCTCAACGTGGTGATCTGCCGCCTGCCCCGGGGGCAGTCCCTGGTGCGGCCGGGGAGCCGGTGTCCCCACTGTGGCGCGGGGGTGCGGCCGCAGCACAACGTCCCGGTCCTGGGGTATCTGTGGCTCCGGGGGCGGTGCCGGGACTGCCGGGCTCCGATCTCGGCCCGCTATCCGGCGGTGGAGGCGCTCATGGCGCTTCTGGCGGCGGGGGCGTGGCTGCGCTTCGGCCCGACCGCAGCCTTCGGCGCTCACTTCCTGTTGTTCGCCGGCTTGCTGGCGGTGACCTTCATCGACTTCGACCACCGGATCATCCCCGACTCCTTGAGCCTCGGGGGCGTGGCCGTGGGGTTTGCCGTCTCCTTCGCGACGCCCCTGGGATGGCAGGGGAGCCTGCTGGGGGCCGCCGTCGGCGGCGGGAGCCTGCTGGCCGTGGCGCTCGGCTACTACGCGGTGACCCGGCGCGAGGGGATGGGGCTGGGGGACGTCAAACTCCTCGCGGCCATCGGCGCCTTCCTGGGCTGGCCAGCGGTCCTCTTTACCATCTTCGCCTCCTCGGTGGTCGGCGCCCTGGTGGGGCTGGGGCTCGCCGCCCTGGGGGGCGGCGGCCTCAAGCTCGAACTCCCCTTCGGCCCGTTCCTGGCGCTGGGGGCGGTCACCTACGCCTTTTGCGGACCCGAGCTGGTCACCTGGTACCTGGGCGCCCTCGGCTAGGCGAAGGGCTGCCGCGCCCGCTTCCTCGCAGGGCCAAAGCGATGCCGGCGAGGATCACCCCGCCGCCGACCAGGGTGGCCGGACCGGGGAACTCGCCGAGGATCAGAAAGGCCAGGATCGTCGCCCCCACCGGTTCCCCGAGGATGACCACCGCGACCTTGGTGGCCGGGAGGTGGGCCAGGGCCCAGTTGAAACAGGTGTGGCCGGTCAACTGGGGCACGAGGGCCAGCAGGACCAGGTAGCCGTAAGTCTCCCGGGGGTACGGCCCGAGCGGCTGCCCGGCGGCGAGGGCCCCGACGACCAGGAGGGCCGCTGCCGAGCCGTACACCCAGGCGGCGTAAGTCCCGGCATCGATCCGCCGCCGAACGTGCCGCCCCGTGACCAGGTAGGCCGCCGCCGCGGCCGCCCCCAAGAGGGCCAACCCGTCCCCCAGGAGGGGAGCCGCCCCACCCCCGAAGTCCCCCCACCCGACGGTGACGGCGCCCGCCGTGGCGAGCGCCAGTCCGGCGACCGTCCACGGACCCAGGGCCTCCTTGAGGGCCCAGCGCGTGAAGAACCCGACGAAGAGCGGGCTCATGGCCACGAGCACCACGGAACTGGCGACGGTGGTGAACCGGAGGCTCGAGATCCACGCCCCGAAATGCACCGCGAGAAACGCCCCGGCGAGGGCGCACCAGGCGAGGTCGGCGGGGGCGGGCGGGCGACGCCCTCGGCCGACCTCGAGCGCCAGGAGGACCGTTGCCGCGAGGCCGAGTCGCCACGCCGCGATCGCCAGGCTCGGCGCCTCGCACTGGCGGATGAGCACGGCGGCGGTGGAGACCGCGAGGACCCCGGTAAGGAGGACCCCGTTGACGAGCCACCGCGCTGGGGGGCCGGGCTGGGACGCTACGACCATGGTTTCGCCTGTCGCAAAGGAGGATACCAGCGTTCGGCGCCCCCGGGGCGTCCGTGCTCCGATGATAGGCAAGGCGGGGGGGCGCGGCAACGCCCCGAAGTCCGGGTCACAAAATCATCGGAAGACGCAGAAGAGCGGTTGACAGGGGCTGGGGGGTTGGGTATAAAGCGCATCCCTCGGG
>JBBIIA010000027.1:0-34486 GCA_037446775.1 Deltaproteobacteria bacterium | reverse complement strand
TGGCGGGGCCGCAGCTTCTCGTACTCCGCGCCGGAGCCCGGGGGGCTCGGGGGCAGAAGGACCCGGGTCACCAGCTCCCCCGGCGCCAGCCCCAGGGGCGCCCGGCCGTCCCCGGTGTAGAGCTCCCCGAGGGGCCGGGTGCCGGTGCCCGACCGGCTCGCGACCTCCACCTCGGCCCCCAGGGCGAGCAGGAGGGGCGGCAGGTCGGCCTGGTGGCAGGCGTGACACCGGGGGCTCCCCGGCACCGCGTGGCAGGCCTCCCCCCCGGCCTTGCGGCAGGGGGGCCGGCCGCTGCGCCAGAAGGCGGACTGGTTGTAGAAGTGGCACCGGGTGTCCAGGCAGAGGTTGCCCCCCAGGGTCCCCCGGGTCTGGAGGGGGGGCGCGGCGACCAGCGCCGCGGCGCGGCTGATCTCCCCGGCGGGCCCGGGGGGCGCCCAACGCACCAGGTCGGCCAGCGGGGTGCCCGCCCCGAGGACCCACCCGCCGTCCCGCGCCGTCACCCCCCCCAGGGGGAGGCGGGAGAGGGCGAGGAGCCCGGCCCCGCCGCCGTGCCCCTGCTTGAGGGCGACCAAGAGGTCGGTGCCCCCGGCGAGGACCCGGGGCGGGTTGGCGCCGGCCAGCCGCTCCAGGGCCTGGCCGAGGTCCTGGGGGTAGAACACCTCCGTGGGGGGAAGGCGGAGCATCGCTCACTCCCTGCAGGCGGTCCCGAGACGGGCGTGGCATCGAGCGCCCGGCACTTCCAAACGTCGTGTGCTCCCTGCGCGGGGACCAGCGGGGCCCCGCGACGCACCCCGGCGCACGGTAACAGAGGGCCTAGGGGGTGTCAACGCCGCGGGAGTCGAGGCTCGGGAGGGGCTCCTCGCCCTCCTGGGAGCTGGCGAAATGGCGGGTTGACAGACCGCGGACCGGGTGACTAGACTCCGGACGCGGGTCGAACAAACGACTTTCTAGCAAGACTAGAACGCGAATGAGCAATAATAAAACGACGGAGGAGACCCCATGGAGGTGCTCCGCAAGCTGACGGTCCTGAGCCTGGAGCAGGCGACGGTCCTGCCGTACCTCACCTACCGGCTGGCCCAGGACGGCGTCCGGGTGATCCGGCTGGAGCACCCCCAGCTCGGGGACCCGAACCGCAAGGTCGGCGAGCCCTTCGCGCCCGGCGAAGAGGAGATGGGGAGCTACTACCTGTCGATCAACGCCGGCAAGGAAGCCGTCACCCTCAACTTGAAGAGCCCCAAGGGCCAGGCGCTCCTCCAGGAGCTGATCGTCGGCCTGAAGGCGGACGTCTTCGCCACCAACCAGCTCCCCAAGAACTACGGGCCCCTGGGCATCGCTTACGAGACCCTGCGGGCGGTGAAGCCCGACTTGATCTGGCTCGGCCTCACCGGCTTCGGCCCCGACTCCAACGAGGCCGCTTACGACCCCGTGCTCCAGGCCCGGGGGGGGCTGATGGACCTCACCGGGGAGGCGGGGGGCAGCCCCCAGGTGGTGGGCATCCCCCTGCCGGACATGGGCACCAGCGAGCACGCCTACGGCCTCTTGATGCGGGCGCTCTTTCAGCGGGCGGTGACCGGCGAGGGGAGCCGGATCGACCTCGCCATGATCGACTCCACGGTCTCCTGGCTCACCCAGCCCATCGCCATGGCCCAGAACTTCGGCAAGGTGATGACCCGCCGGGGGGCGACCCACGAGTTCTTCGCCCCGGTGAGCGTCTACCCCACCCGGGACGGCTTCGTGTACGTGGCGCTGGGCAACGACGTCCAGTGGCAGCGCCTGCTGGCCCTGCCGGGCTTCGAGGGGCTAGCCGACCCCGCCTACGCCACCAACAGCGGCCGGATCGCGGACGTGGCCCGGCTCAACGAGCGGCTGGCGGCGGCGACCCGGACCTACGCCACCGAGGCGATCCTGGAGACCTTCCGCCAGGCCCTGATCCCCGTCGCCAAGGTCCAGGACGTGCGGGAGGTGTGCGAAGACCCCGCGGTGAAGCCCCGGCTCCTGACCACCGAAGACCCCAGGACCGGCTTTCGGGCCACCCTGGCGCCCCCTCCCTTCATGACCGCCTTCCTCCGGGAGCAAGGCCAGGCCCTCACCTTCCCCCCCCGCTTCGGCGAGCACAACGACAAGGTGTACGGCCAGGTCGGCCGCTCGACGGAAGACCTGGCGGCGCTCAGGGCTGAAGGGGTGATTTGACCCACTGACAACGGACGGCTCCCATGGACTTTCGCCTCACCGAAGAGCAGGAGTTCTTCCGCACCGCCGTAGCGGACACCGTCGACCGGCTGATCCTGCCCCGGGTCGCCGAGATCGACGAGGCCGACGCGATCCCCGCCGACCTGTGGCGGGAGTTCACCGGCCTCGGCTACCTGGGGCTGCGCTACCCCGAGGAGCTCGGCGGCATGAACGCCGACCCGGTGACCTGCATGCTCTTTTACGAAGAGCTCGCCCGGGGCTCGGTGGGGTTCGCCCAGGCGGTGATCATGAACATGCTCATGGGCACCCACTTCCTGTACCGGTTCGGCAGCCCCGCCCTGCGGGAGCGGTGCCTCCTGCCGGCGCTGCGGGGCGACAAGATCGCCACCATGTGCTTCACCGAGGACCAGTCCGGCTCGGACCTCGCCTCCACCCGCACCCTGGCGCAAAAGGTCGACGGCGGCTGGGTGCTCACCGGCACCAAGAACTGGATCACCAACGGCCCCACCGCCGACTTCGCCACGGTGCTGGCCACCACCGACCCGGCCAAGGGCATGAAGGCGCTCAACTTCTTCCTGGTGGAGAAGGGGACCGCGGGCTTTCGGCCGGGCCAGCTGCTGCACAAGCTCGGCGCCCGGGGCCCCGCTTGCGGCGAGCTCGTCCTGGAGGAGGTCTTCGTCCCGGAGGAGAACCTCCTGGGGGAGGAGCCGGGCAAGGGGGTCGCCTACCTGGGGGAGATCCTCAACGAGGTGCGCTGCATGACCGGCGCCATGGCGCTCGGCATGGCGCGCACCGCTTACGCCGACGGGCTGGAGTACGCCCGCAAGCGCCAGGCCTTCGGCAAGCCGATCGGCGAGTACCAGCTGATCCGGGCCAAGATCGCCCAGATGGCCACCGACCTGGAGGCCGCCCGCCTCATGGTCTACTGGGTCGCCTGGATGATCGGCCAGGGGCAAAACCCCCGCAAGGAAGCCGCCATGGCCAAGATGTTCGCCACCGAGACCTGCCTCAAGGTGGCGGACGAGGTGACCCGGATCTACGGCGCCAACGGCTTCGCCTCCGAGTACGGCCCCCAGCGCTACTTCCGGGACGCCCGCTTCCTGCTGTACGGAGGCGGCACCCACGAGATCATCCAGGACTTCGTCGGCAGGGAGATCATTCGAGAGCGGTAGAGGGCTTATCGGGCCGATCGGCCCGATCCGACCGATCGGTCCGATCACCCCCTCTTTTCCCCGAGGAGACCACCCGTGAAGATCGCCGTGCTCGTCAAGGAAGTCCCCGACCTGGAGGCCCTGGTCAAGGTGGCCGAGGGGGGGGCGTCGGTGGAGGTGGAGAAGAAGCGGTGCTTGAGCTTTTTTGACGAGATCGCGGTGGAGGCGGCCCTGCGGGCCAAGGCGGCCCGGGGCGGTTCGGTGGTGGCGATCTCGGCGGGGGCGGGGACCGGGGTCGAGGCGGTCCGCCGCGCCCTGGCCATGGGCGCCGACGGGGCCCTGCTGGTGGACGACCCGGCCCTGGGGGGCGCCGACTCCCTGGCCGTTGCCCGGGCCCTGGCCGCCCTGTGCCGGCGGGAAGGCTTCGACCTGGTGCTGGCGGGCCGCCAGGCCACCGACGACGAGGCCGGCCTCATTGGGCCCATGGTCGCGGAGCTCCTCGGCCTCCCCTGCGTGATCGGGGTCACCGCCCTGGAGCTCGAGGACGGCGCGGCCCGGGTGTCCCGGGAGACCGACCGGGGCACCGAGGTCTTGCGCACGCCCCTGCCCGCGCTCCTCACCGCCGAGAAGGGGCTGGCCGAGCCCCGGGTGCCCCAGGTGATGGGGCTGATGAAGGCGATGCGGGCCCAGCCCCCCAAGGTGACCCTGGCGGAGCTCGGCCTCGAGGCGCCCGCGCCCACCGCGGTGGCGGGCTACCGGGGCCCCGCCAAGCGCCCGCCGGTGAAGCTCCTCGAGGGGGAGCCGACCACGGTCGCGGCCGAGCTGGTGAAGTCCCTGCGGGAGGAGGCGCGCGTCCTGTAGCCAGTGACCAGTGACCAGTGACAGGTCACCCTTCACCAGTAACCCTTCAGCGATAGCGAGCGAGCCATGTCCATCTGGGTACTGTGCGAAGCGCGGGCCGGCGGCTACCGGCCGGCGACCCTGGAACTCCTCTCCCAGGCCCGCAGGCTCGCTGCCGCGGCGGGGGGGCCGGTGGTGGCGGTGGCCGTGGGGGACGACGCCGGGGCCGCGCAGGCCCTGGAGGGCGCGGCCCACCGGGTGGTGACCGTCCAGGGCGGCCACCTCTCCCCTTACGCCGCCGACCCCTGGGTGGGCGCCCTCGGCGACGTCCTCGCCGCGGAGGCGCCGCGGCTGGTGCTCTTTGGCGAGGGCACCCGGTCCCGGGAGCTCCTGCCCCGCCTGGCGGCCCGCCTCGGCGCGGCGGCCTTCACCAACGCCCTCGGACTGGAGTGGGACGGGGGGTTCCTCCTCACCCGGCCGGTCTACGGCGGCAAGGCGTACCAGACCATCCGCTGCGGCGAGGGGACCTGCCTCGCGGCCTTTCGCCCCAACAGCTTCGACGGGGGGGCCGCCCCCGTCCCAGAGACCGCCTTTGGGGAGGTCCAAGCTGCGGCAGTGCCGAACCGGGTCGAGGTGCTCGAGCAGCTCCCCCGGGAGTCCCGGCGGGTGCCCCTCACCGAGGCCTCCCAGGTGGTGACCGGCGGCCGGGGCCTGCGGGCGCCGGAGAACCTCGCCCTCCTGGAGGACCTGGCGGACGCCCTCGGCGGGGCGGTGGGGGTGAGCCGGGCGGTGGTGGACGCGGGCTGGGCCGACCACGCGATCCAGGTCGGCAAGTCGGGCAAGACCGTCTCCCCGGCCCTGTACGTGGTCGCCGGGGTCTCCGGCGCCGTGCACCACACCATGGGCATGGACACCGCCAAGGTGGTGGTGGCGATCAACACCGACCCCAAGGCCCCCATCTTCGCCTACGCCGACTACGGCGTGGTGGGCGACGCCCTCCAGGTGCTCCCCGCCCTGACGGCGGCAGTGCGAAAGACCGCGGGATGAAGCTCGACGCCGTGGTGGTGGGGGCCGGCCTCGCCGGCCTGGCTGCCGCCGAGACCCTGGCCGAAGCCGGGCTCCAGGTGGTCGTGTTGGAGCGGGGCGACGCCCCGGGGGCGAAAAACGTCACCGGCGGCCGGCTGTACGTGGAGCCCGTGCGGGAGCTCTTCCCCGAGTGGTGGGCCGAGGCGCCCCTGGAGCGGCCGGTCACCCACGAGGCGTGGACGCTCCTCGATCAGGGGCGGAGCCTGCGCCTGGACTTCCAGGACGAGGGCCTCGGGGGCGCCCGACCCCAGAGCTACACCGTCCTGCGGGGGAAGTTCGACCCCTGGCTCGGGGACCGGGTCGGCCAGAAGGGCGCCTTCGTCATCCCCCAGAAGCCGGTGACCGAACTCCTGTGGGAAGGGGACGCGGTGGCCGGGGTGCGGGTGGACGGCGAGGAGATCGCGGCCCACGCCGTGATCGCTTGCGACGGCCTACTCTCTTTCGTCGGCAAGGCCGCGGGCTTGCGGGACCAGCCGGCCCCCCGGACCGTGGCGGTGGGCGTCAAGGAAGTCCTCGGCCTCCCGGCGGGGGTGATTGAAGACCGCTTCCAGCTGGAGCCCGGGGAGGGGGCGGCGGAGCTGTTCGTCGGCTCCGTGACCCAGGGGCTCCTGGGGGGGGGCTTCTGCTACACCAACCGGGAGTCCCTCTCCCTCGGCCTGGTAGTGGGGGTGGGGGACCTGGTGGCGAAAGGCGGGAAGGCGACGGTTCCGGAGCTCTTCGAGGCGTTCAAGAACCACCCCCGGGTTCGGCCCCTGGTGCGGGGCGGCGAGCTGCTGGAGTACTCGGCCCACTTGATCCCGGAGGGCGGCCTCGCCGCGGTGCCGCCCCTGGTGCGCAACGGCCTGGTGCTCGCCGGCGACGCCGCGGGGCTCGCCTTGAACATGGGCTACACCGTCCGCGGCATGGAGTTCGCCCTGGCCAGCGGCAAGCTGGCCGCCGAGGCGGTGATCGAGGCCCGCGCCAAGGACGACACCTCGGCCGCGGGCCTCGCCGGCTACCCCCGTCGGCTCCGGGAGAGCTTCGTCTGGAAGTACCTGGAGGCGTACCGGGAGCTCCCCCGGCTCCTGGAGAACCCGGCGCTCTTCGACCGCTACCCGCGGGAGGTGTGCGGGCTCCTGGGCGACCTGGTGCGGCTGGAGGCCGAAGGGCCGGGCAAGGTGTCGGCCAAGGTCTGGGAGTTCCTCCGCCGCAACGCGCTCAACTGGGGGGACCTCAAGACCCTCTGGGCCCTGCGGAAGATCTGAGGAGGAAGCACCGTGGACGTCGCCGCGAAGCTGACTAGAAACGCCATCAAGCACGACGCCGAGAGCCACATCAGCATCGACCCCGAGGCGTGCCGGGCGCGGTGCGTCGGCCGGCCGTGCCTCCGGGTCTGTCCGGCGGCCCTGTACGAGTGGAACGTGGAGGCGGACCGCCTGGTGGTGGAGTACGCCGGGTGCCTGGAGTGCGGCACCTGCCTGGTGGCGTGCCGAGAAGAGGCCCTCTCCTGGCGCTACCCCCGGGGCGGCTACGGGGTGCAGTACCGGTACGGATAGGCTATCTACGAGGAGTTTCCCGTGAATCGCACGATCAAGGTACTCGTCGCCAAGCCCGGCCTCGATGGCCACGACCGAGGGGCGAAGGTGATCGCCCACGCCCTCAAGGAAGCCGGCATGGAGGTGGTGTACACCGGGCTCCACCAGAGCGTGGAGGCGGTGGTGCAAGCCGCGGTGCAGGAGGACGTGGACGTGGTCGGCCTCTCCATCCTCACCGGCGGCCACCTCCCGATCTGCCGCAAGCTGATGGCGCTTCTGGCCGAGCAGGGGGCGGGGGACAAGCTCGTCTGCGTCGGCGGGGTCATCCCCAGCCGGGACTTCGAGGCCCTCCGGGCCCTCGGGGTGAAGGGGATCTTCCCGGGGGGCACCCCGCTGTCGGAGACCGTGGCGTTTATTCGGCAGCACGTCGCAAGCGGATAGGACCGATCGGTCGGATCGGTCGGATCGGTCGGATCGCGAGCCCCACCCAAGGAGCCCCCATGGACGTCGCCCGCTACGTGAAAGACGACAAGGACCGCATCCAGGCGGTGACCCTCTCCTCCGGGATCCCCGTGAAGGCGAGCTACGGGCCCGAGGACCTGGCGGCGGTCGGCTTCGACTACGCCCGGGACCTGGGGGAGCCCGGGGAGTACCCCTTCACCCGCAACATCTTCGCCGAGGGGTACCGCTCCCGGGAGTGGACCACCCGCCAGTACACCGGCTTTGGCACGCCGCGGGAGACCAACGAGCGGTTCCAGCTGATGATCGCCCACGGCCAGACCGGCTTGAACGTGGCCTTTGACCTGCCCACCCAGATGGGGCTCGACTCGGACCACCCCATGGCCGCCGGCGAGGTGGGCCGGGTGGGGATGGCGGTGGACAGCTTGCGGGACTTCGAGATCGCCTTCGGGGGCATCGACCTCCACCGGGTGGGCACGGGCCTCACCATTAACGCGGTGGCCGCCATCATGCTCGCCATGTACCAGGCGGTGGGGGAGAAGCTCGGCTTCGACCGCACCCGGATCTCGGCCACCCCCCAAAACGACATCTTGAAGGAGGTCATCGGCCGGGGCGCCTGGATCTACGCCCTGGACCCGGCGGTGAAGCTGATCGGCGACACCATCGAGTACTCCATCGAGGCCATGCCCCGCACCAACCCGGTGAGCATCTGCGGCTACCACATCCGGGAGTCCGGGGCCACCCCGGCCCAGGAGATGGCGTACGCCTTCGGCATCGCCAACGCCTACATCGACGAGGTGGTGCGGCGGGGCTACCACCCGGACCAGTTCGTGGGCCGCTTCAGCTTCAACTTGAACATCTTCGGCAACCTCTGGGAGCAGGTGGCGAAGTTTCGGGCCGGCCGCAAGGTGTGGGCCCAGAATCTCAAGGACAAGTACGGGGTGAAGGACCCCCGCAACCTGTGGCTTCGGGGCCTGTTTGCCGGGGGCGGCTCGGGGCTGACCAAGGCCGAACCCGAGAACAACATCATCCGGGGCGCCTACTACGGCCTGGCCGCCGCCCTCTCGGGGGCCCAGACCACGGCGCTGTGCTCCTTCGACGAGGCGTACACCATCCCCACCCCCCGCTCGGCGCTCCTGTCGCTTCGCACCTGCCAGATCCTGATGGAAGAGGTGGGGATGCGAGACACCGTGGACCCCCTGGCCGGCTCCTACTTCGTGGAGACCCTAACCAAGCAGATGGAAGAGAAGATCCGGGAGGAGATGGCGGATATCGACGCCCGGGGCGGCATGCTCGCCTGCGTCAAGGACGGGTACGTGCAGCGCAAGGTGTCGCGCCAGGCCTTCGAGTTCGAGGCGGCCCTGGAGCGGGGCGAGCTGGTCAAGGTGGGGGTGAACAAGTACGCCACCGAGGGCCAGCACGAGGTGGACCTCCACGAGTACAACGAGGCGTGGGCGGAGGAGAAGATCGCCGACCTCCAGGAGGTCCGGCGCACCCGGGACGGCGACGCCGCCCGGCAGACGCTCAAGTCCCTAGAAGCCGCCGCCCGGGACGGGAAGAACGTCATGCCCTTCCTGGTGGACTGCTGCCGCGCCTACGCCACCGTAGGGGAGATGGCGGACGTGTTCCGGGAGGTGTACGGGGAGTTTGCGGAGCCAAAGATGTTCTGACGGCGGTGACCGGTGACCGGTGATCAGAGAAAGACCGCTCACCGATTACTGATCACTGGTCACTGATCACCGATCACGAGGCGTGCATGTACAAAATCGGCATCGACGTGGGCGGCACCTTTACCGACTTCCTCCTCACCCAGGAGGACGGGACGAGCCACATCTACAAGGTCCTTTCGACCCCCTCCGACCCGTCCATCGCGACGATCCGGGGGATCGAGGAGATGGCCCGGGACCGGGGGCTGGAGACGGCGGCGTTTCTGGAGAGCGTGAGCACCATCGTCCACGGGACCACGGTGACCACCAACGCCACCCTCACCCACCGGGGGGCCAAGACCGGGCTCCTCACCACCCGGGGGGTCCGGGACGCCCTGGAGATGCGCCGGGGCATCCGGGAGGAGCAGTACAACAACCGCTACGAGAACGTGCGGCCGGTGGTTGAGCGCCACCTGCGCCTGCCGGTGGACGAGCGCCTGGACCACCGGGGGGAGGTGCTCACCCCGCTGGACGAAGCCTCGGTGGCGGCCGGGATCGAGGCCCTGCGCCGGGAGGGGGTGGGGGCGGTGGCGATCTGCTTCATGAACTCCTTCGCCAACCCCGCCCACGAGGCCCGGGCCGCCGAGCTCGTCCGCCAGGCCCTGCCCGAGGCGTTCCTCTCGGTCTCCACCGAGGTCGCCCCGGCCATCCGCTTTTACGACCGGGTCTCCACCACCGCCCTCAACGCCTACGTGGGGCCGGTGCTCGAGCGCTACCTGCGCGCCTTGATCCGCCGGCTGGAGGGGCTCCGGTACCGGGGGGTGCTCCTGATCATGGCCTCCAACGGCGGCGTGATCTCCCCCGAGTCGGCCATCGACAAGCCCGCCATGACGCTCCTCTCCGGCCCGGCCGGGGGGCCCGTGGCCGGGCTCGCCTTTGCCGCCGGCCAGGGGCACCAGGACTGCATCACCTGCGACATGGGGGGCACCAGCTTCGACGTGGCCCTGGTCAAGGACGGCAAGCCCCTCACCACCACCGAGGGGGACATCGACCGGCTGCGGATCAGCCTGCCCATGCTCAACGTGGTCACCATCGGGGCCGGGGGCGGCTCCATCGGCTGGATCGACGAGGGGGGCCTTCTGCGCATGGGCCCCCAGAGCGCCGGCGCCGACCCGGGCCCGGCGTGCTACGGCCGGGGGGGGCGCCTACCGAGCTGCTCGGACGCCGACCTGGTGCTCGGCTACCTCGACCCCGACTTCTTCGCGGGGGGCCGCATCCGGCTCGACCTGGCGGCCGCCGAGGCGGCCATCCGCGAGCAGGTGGCCGAGCCCCTCGGCTTCGACGTGGCCCAGGCCGCCGCCGGGATGTACGAGGTGATCAACGTCTCCATGGCCGCCGCGGTGCGGGAGATCGCGGTGAAGAACGGCTACGACCCCCGGGACTTCCCCCTGGTCACCGCCGGGGGCGCCGGCCCCAACCACGCCTGCATGATCGCCCTGGAGCTCGGCATCCCCCTGGTCCTGATCCCCCGGGAGTCTTCGATCTTCTGCGCCGCCGGGATGCTCCGCTCGGACCTCAAGCACGACTTCGTGCGCACCTACCCCACCCGCCTCGACCGCATGGACCGGGAGCAGTTCCGGGCGCTCTTCCGGGAGATGCGCGACGAGGGCGTGGGGCTCCTTGGGGGGGAGGGGATCGCCGGGGACCGGGTCTCTTTCCAGCTCACCGTGGACCTGCGGTACGTGCGCCAGTACCACGAGGTGGGGGTGGAGCTCACCTGGGAAGAAGCCGAGGCGTGCGACCCGGCGGCCATCGCCGCCCAGTTCCACCCCCAGCACGACGCCCTGTACGGGTACTCCCTGGCGGACAAGGGCACCCCGGTGGAGCTTCTGAACCTGCGGCTCTCCGCCGTGGGCCGCACCGACAAGCCGAGCCTGGTGCCCGAGCCCCGCAGCGGCCCCGACCCGTCGGCGGCGTTCAAGGGCCGGCGCCGGGCGTACCTCCCCCGGGAGAAGCGCTTCGCCGAGGTGGCGGTGTACGACGGCATGAAGCTCGCCCACGGCAACCGCCTGGCTGGGCCGGTCATCATCGAGCAGGTGAACACCACGACCTTCGTCACCCCGGAGTTTTGCGTCGCCGTGGACTGCTTCGGGACCTACACCCTCTATCTCAAGGAACGGGAGTCGGAGTTCCTGCCGCGGGTGCTGCCATGAGCCGAGAGATCCCCATCGACAAGGTCCTGGTCTCCATCCTCCAGCGCCGCCTCAAGAGCATCACGGAGGAGATGAGCATCGCCATGACCCGGACCACCCGGTCCCCGATCCTGTGCGAGGCCAAGGACTTCGTGACCGGGCTCTATGACGCCCGGGGCAACATGCTGGAGCAGACCGAAAACCTGCCCATCCTCGCCTTTAGCCTGGCGCCGGTGTGCAAGTACATCCTGGAGTACTTCGGCGACGACCTCCACCCCGGGGACGTCATCTTCCACAACGACGTCTTTAGCATGGGCAACCAAAACAACGACGTCGCGGTGTACAAGCCGATCTTCTTCCAGGGGGTGCTGGTGGCGTGGGCCGCCTGCAAGGGGCACCAGGCCGACATCGGCGGCGCGGTGCAGGGGGGCTACAACCCCCAGGCCACCGAGGTGTGGCAGGAGGCCCTGCGCATCCCGCCGGTGAAGGTGATCGAGAAGGGCAAGCTCCGCAAGGACGTGTGGGACCTGATCTTCGCCAACATCCGCTTGGACATCGTCGAAGAGGACATGCGGGCCGAGATCGGCTCCTGCGTGGTGGGCGAGCGCGGCGTGGTGAAGATCCTGGAGCGTTACGGGGTGGACGTCTTCGAGGCCCACGTGGCGCACCTGTTTGACGCCACCGAGAAGATGATGCGCCAGGAGATCCGGTCGATCCCCGACGGGGTGTACCGGGGCGAGGCGGTGGCGTACTACGACGGCAAGAACCCCGGGTCGTCCTACACCATCCGGGTGGCCATCACCGTGGCGGACGGGGACATCCACTTCGACTACACCGGCACCGACCCCCAGACCACCGGCTTCGTCAACGGCACCTACACCTCCAGCGCCTCGGCCACCATCCTCACCTTCCTCCAGATGGTGAACCCCCACATGCCCCACAACGAGGGCATGGTGAAGCCGATCCGGATCACCATCCCCGAGGGGACGATCCTCAACGCCGCCTACCCGGCGGCGACCACCTACGGCAACCACCTCTGCCCCAACAACGCCGACGCCATCATGCGGGCCCTGGCCCCGGTGATCCCGGACCGGGTCACCGCCGAGTGGGGCGAGCTCTTGTGCAGCCTCACCACCGGCAAGGACCCCCGCAAGGGGGGCGAGCCCTTCGTGGACATCGGCTTCATGGGGCTCAAGGGGGGATCGGGGGCCATCCAGGGGTGCGACGGCTACGACCACATCGGCATGATCGACGCCTCGGGGGGGGTGCTCGATCAGGACTACGAGATCTTCGAGCAGCAGACCCCCCACCTGCTGTTGGAGCACGAGTACTGGACCGACTCGGCGGGCCCGGGCCAGTGGCGCGGCGGCCTCGGGGTGAAGACCCGGTTTCGCATCGGGGGCCAGGGGGTGAAGCTCGTCACCTTTGGGGACGGCGACGTGGAGCCGGCCCGGGGGGCCCTGGGGGGCCACGACGGGACCCTCAACGTGATCCGCTTGCGCTACCCGGACGGCCGGGACTACCTGTGCACCACCAAGGACCTGGTGCCCGAGGTCCCCGCCGGGACCCTGTACTTCCAGCAGGCCGGCGGGGGCGGCGGTTGGGGGGATCCCCGCCGGCGCCCGGCGGAAAAGGTGCTCCGGGACGTCCGCAACGGGGTGGTCTCCCCCGAGGCCGCCCGGGAGGCGTACGGGGTGGTAGTGGACGCGGCCACCTGGACCGTGGACCAGGCCGAGACGGCCCGGCTCCGGGGGGGGTAGCGCCGATGGCCCCCTCCTTTCTGCCCGACTTCCGCACCGAGGCGGAGCTCGCCGCCCACCAGCTGGCGGGCCTACAGTGGACCGTCCGCCACGCCTACGAGGGGAGCCCCTTCTACCGGGGCCGCCTGGAGCGGGCCGGGGTCCGGCCCGACCAGATCCGCTCCCTGGCGGACCTGGGGCGGCTGCCCTTCACCACCGCCGACGACCTGCGGGAGGGCTACCCCTTCCCCCTCCGGAGCGTGCCCACCGAGGCCCTGGTGCGCATCCACTCCTCCTCCGGCACCACCGGCACCCGCAAGATCCTCGGCTACACCCCCAAGGACCTGGCGGACTGGACCCACTTCTTCGCCCGCTGCTACGAGGTCGCCGGGGTGGGCCCCGGGGACCGGGTCCAGATCGCCGTGGGCTACGGCTTGTGGACCGCGGGGGTGAGCTTCCAGGCCGGCTGCGAGGCGGTGGGGGCGCTCGCCATCCCGGTGGGGCCGGGGAACCTGGACCTGCAGTGCCAGTTCCTGGTGGACCTCGCCCCCACGGTGCTGTGCTGCACGGCGAGCATGGCGCTTTTGTTGGCCGAGGAGGTGGCGCGGCGGGGCCTGGGGGACCGGGTCCGGGTGAAGACCGTGATCCTCGGCTCGGAGCGGTGCGGCGACGCCATGCGCAAACGCATCCTGGACCTACTGGGGGCCGAGCACCTCTACGACATCACCGGCATGACCGAGCTGTACGGCCCCGGCGCGGGGATCGACTGCCCCCACCACCAGGGCATCCACTACTGGGCCGACTACTACCTGCTGGAGCTGCTGGACCCGGAGAGCCTGGCGCCGGTGGCCGAGGGGGCGATCGGCGAGATGGTGGTGACCACGCTCGCCAAGGAGGGCTCGCCCCTCCTGCGCTACCGCACCCGGGACCTGACCCGGGCGATCCCCGGCCGGTGCCCCTGCGGGTCGCTGCTGCCGCGCCACGACCGGCTCTTGGGGCGCAGCGACGACATGATCATCTTCCGCGCCGTGAACATCTACCCGGGGCAGATCGACGAGGTCCTCGCCACGGTGCCGGGGGTGTCGAGCGAGTACCAGATCCGCCTGGAGACCCGGGGGGGGAAGGACTTCATGACCGTGACCGCCGAGGGGGAGCCGGGCACCGACCCGGAGGGCGCCGTCGCCGGCGAGATCGAGCGGCGGCTGCGCAACCAGCTCCTGGTCTCGGTGGAGGTGCGCCTCGTCCCCTACGGGGCGCTGCCCCGGAGCGAGCGGAAGTCCAAGCGGGTCTACGACGAGCGGTCGGGGTGAGCCGCGCCGCGCTCCGGCGGGCCACCGCCGACCCCCGGGCCGAGGCCCAGCTCGGGGGCCTGCGGTGGACCGTCCGCCACGCCTACGAGGGGAGCGCCTTCTACCGCCGCCACCTGGACGCGGCCCGGGTCCGCCCGGAGGACCTCCGGACCCTGGAGGACCTCCAGTGGCTGCCCTTCACCACCGCCCAGGACCTCCAGGCCGGCTACCCGCTGCCGCTCCTGAGCGTCCCCCGAAACCAGGTGGTGCGAGTGCACTCCTCCTCGGGCACCACCGGCAAGCGCAAGATCCTCGGCTACACCCGGCGCGACCTGGCGGAGTGGACCACCCACTTCGCCCGCTGCCTGGAGGTCGCCGGGGTAGGCCCCGGGGACGGGGTGCAGATCGCGGTGGGCTCCGGCTTGTGGACCGCGGGGTCGGGGTTCCAGGCGGCGTGCGAGGCGGTGGGGGCCCTGGCGATCCCGGCGGGGCCCGGCAACCTGGACTTGCAGTGCCAGCTCCTGGTAGACCTGGAGCCCACGGTCCTGTGCTGCACCCCGAGCATGGCGCTCCTGTTGGCCGAGGAGGTCGGCCGGCGGCACCTGCGGGAGCGCATCCGACTGCGCACGGTGATCCAGGGGGCGGAGCGGTGCAGCGACGCCACCCGGCGCCGCATCCTGTCGCTTCTCGGGGCCGAGCACAGCCACGACCTCACCGGGTTCACCGAGCTCTCGGGCCCCGGGGCGGGCATCGAGTGCCAGAAGCACCGGGGCATCCACTACTGGGACGACTGGTACCTGCTGGAGATCCTCGACCCCGAGACCCTAAAGCCCGTGGCGGAGGGGGCGGTGGGGGAGATGGTGGTGACCACCCTGACCAAGGAGGCCACCCCGCTGATCCGCTACCGGACCCGGGAGCTGACCCGGCTCCTCCCCGGCCCGTGCCCGTGCGGCTTGCCGTACCCGCGGCACGACCGGATCCTGGGTCGGGACGACGACCTGTTCATCTACCGCGCGGTGAACATCTACCCGAGCCAGATCGACGAGATCGTCTCCGAGAGCCCGGGGGTGTCGAGCGAGTACGAGATCGTGCTGGAGCGGCGCTACGGCAAGGACCGGATGGCCATTCGCGTCGAGCGCGACCCCGCCGGCAACCCCCTGCGGGACGAGGCGATCGAGGCCGAGCTCGAGCACCGGATCAAGAGCCGGATCCTGGTCTCCGCCGAGGTCGAGGTGGTGGACTACGGAACCCTGCCCCGCAGCAGCGACCACGCCCAGCGGGTGTTCGACCGACGCTGACCCGAACGAGAGGACCTTTCATGGCACCCGACTTCGAGTACTGCCGCCCCCAGACCCTGAACGACGCCGTGGCGCTTCTGGCGAGCCGCGAGGACGCCGTGGCGGTGGCCGGCGCCACCGACGTGTGGGTGCGGCTCCACGCCCGGACCCTCGCCCCCGGGGCACTGGTCTCCCTGCGGGGCATCCCGGGGCTCGCGGGCTTACGGGAGGAGGCCGGGGCCATCGTCCTGGGGGCCGCCACCACCCACGCCGCGGTGGAGGACTCCTCCCTGGCGCGGGAGCGCCTGCCGGCCCTGCACCGGGCGTGCGCCGCGGTGGGCTCGCGCCAGGTGCGAAACGTCGGCACGGTGGGAGGCAACCTGTGCAACGCCGCCCCCTCGGCGGACAGCGCGGTGCCGCTCCTCTTGTACGACGCCGTCTGCGTGGCCCGGGGGCCCGGGGGGGAGCGGGCGATCCCCATCGGGGCGTTCTTCCTCGCCCCGGGCCAAACCGCCCTGGGGCCCGGGGAGCTCCTCACCGAGCTCCGCATCCCCCTGCCCCCGGCGGGCACCTACGCCGACTACTGGAAGCTGACCCGCCGCAAGGCCATGGAGCTCCCGATCCTCGGGGTGGGGGTGCGGGTCACCCTGGCCCCGGACGGGGTGGTCCGAGAGGCCCGGGTCGCCCTCGGGGTCGCCGGGCCCACCCCCCTGCGCGCCCCCGGCGCCGAGGCCGCCCTCACCGGTCGGCCGCTCACCCGGGAGAGCGCCGCGGCGGCCGGCGAGATCGCCGCCCAGGAGGCCAAGGTGAGGGACTCCTGGCGGGGCAAGGCGTGGTACCGGCGCCAGCTGATCCGGGTGCTCGTCCCCCGGGTCCTGGAACGGGCCGGCGCCCTCCCCCCCGCCCCCTGATCCCTGCGAAACCACCAACGGAGAGACCGCGCGATGGAACAGATCCTCCACTTCACGGTAAACGGCGAGGCCGCGTCGGTGCGGGCCCGGGCCGACTGGAGCCTCTTGCGGGTGCTGCGGGAGGGCCTCGGGCTCACCGGGGCCAAGGAGGGGTGCGGGGCCGGGGAGTGCGGCGCCTGCACCGTGCTGGTGGACGGGGCGGCGGTGAACTCGTGCCTCTTCCCGGCCCTGGAGGTGGCGGGCCGGCGGGTGGTGACCATCGAGGGGCTGGCCGCCCCCGACGGGCGGCTCCACCCGATCCAGCAAGCCTTCGTGGACCACGGGGCGGTGCAGTGTGGCTACTGCACTCCCGGCATGGTGCTCTCCGCCAAGGCCCTCCTCGACCGCTCCCCCGAGCCCGACGCGGGCGCGATCCAAACCGCGCTCGCCGGTAACATCTGCCGGTGCACCGGCTACACCCAGATCATCGGGGCGGTCCAGGCCGCCGCCAAGACCCTGCGGGAGGTGCCCCATGGCTGACCTGTGCACCGTCGGCAAGGCCATCCCCAAGGCGGACGCCAGCGAGAAGGTGGTCGGCCGTACGGTTTACATCCACGACCTCGTCGTCCCCGGCATGCTCTACGGCCGCATCCTGTACTCCGAGCGGGTCAACGCCCGGATCGTCGCCATCGACGTCTCCGAGGCGGAGCGGGTGCCCGGGGTGAAGGCGGTGCTCACCGGCGACAACACCCCGGAGATCCGCTTCGGCTTTCTCAAGGACAACACCGCCCTCAAGAAGGGGCGGGTGCGCCAGTACCGGGACGAGGTCGCCGCGGTGGCGGCCACCACCCCCGAGGCGGCCGCCGAGGCCCTGGGGAAGATCCGGGTGACCTACGAGGACCTGCCGGCGGTCTTCTCCCCGGCCGAGGCCCTGGCCGAGGGCGCTCCCCGGCTCCACGAGACGGACGCCAAGGGCAAGCCGGTCAAGGACAACCGCTTGCGGCTGCCGTGGAAGGTGGAGGCCGGCGACCTGGCGGCGGGGGAGGCGGCGTCGGCTTTCGTCGCCGAGGGGGAGTACGACACGGGGTGGGTGACCCACTGCTGCCTCGGCACCTCGGGGGTGATCGCGAGCTTCGACACCAAGGACAACCTGACCGTCCACTCCAACACCCAGATCCCGAGCCTGGCCAAAAACGACTTTTTGGAGGCCCTCAAGGCCATGGGGGTGAAGGGGCGGGTGCGGGTGGTCAACGCGGCCGTCGGCGGCGGCTTCGGCTCCAAGCTCGACACCTACGCCTACGAGTACATCGCCATCCTCCTGGCCCACCGCACCCGGCGGCCGGTGAAGATCGTCTTTCAGCGCGAGGAGGAGTTCGTGGCCACCTCGCCCCGCCAGCCGACCCGCATCCGGATTCGGCAGGGGTGCGATCGCGAGGGCCGACTGACCTTCCGGGACATCTCCATGGTGCTCGACAACGGGGCCTACACCTCCTGGGGCGCCACCACCCCCACGGTGATGATGATGCCCTCCACGAGCCTGTACCGGGTCCCCAACGTCCGCTTCCAGGCCACCTGCGTCTACACCAACAACACCTACGCCCAAGCCATGCGCGGCTACGGCACCCCCCAGGTGACCTTTGCCATCGAGAGCAACCTCGACGAGCTCGCCGAGAAGGCGGGCCTGGACCCCTACGAGCTGCGCCTGCGAAACGCCAACCAGGCCGGGGAGGTGACCCCCCAGGGCTTTCGGCCCAAGACCTGCGGGCACCGGGAGTGCCTGGAGGAGGTCGCCCGGCGCCTGGACTGGGCGGCCGCCAAGGCCCGGCCCCGGTCTGCGGGCCGCAAGGCCCGGGGCGTGGGGCTCGCGTGCCTGATGCACGTGGGCGGCGGGGCCAAGATCTACAAGTCCGACGGCTGCGGGACCGTGATCAAGATGGACGACCAGGGCCGGGTGGACGTCTTTAGCGGCTCCATGGACATCGGCCAGGGGCTCGACACGGTGCTGCGCCAGGTGGTAGCCGAGACCCTGGGGCTCTCCACCGAGCACGTCAACCTGGTCATCGGCGACACCGACGTCTGCCCCTGGGACGTGGGGGTGCACGCCAGCCGCTCGACGTTTGTCGCGGGCAACTCCGCCCTGGCCGCGGCCCGCACGGTGCGCGACCAGATCCTGGCCTTCGCCGAGGAGGTGTTGGAGGCCCCCCGGGAGATCCTCTCCCTGGCCGGGGGCCAGGTGGTGTGCCGGGAGGACCCGTCCAAGAACACCCCCCTGGAGAAGTTGTTGCGCAAGGCCCACTACGCCGCGAGCGGCAACACCATGTTCATGGCGGCGGAGTTCTTCGAGCCCCAGACCAACCTTCTGGCCGGGGACTTCAAGGGGGACTTCTCGGCGTCCTACGTCTGGGGCTGCCACGGGGTCGAGGTGGAGGTGGACACCGAGACCGGCCACGTGGAGATCCTCAAGTACATCGCCGCCCACGACGTGGGCAAGGCGATCAACCCCATGCTCCTCAAGGGCCAGATTTACGGCGCCGGGCTGATGGGGGTGGGCTACGCCCTCACCGAGGAGATGATCTACCAGGAGGGGCGGCTCAAGAACCCCAACTTCCGGGACTACAAGATCCTCACCGCGGCCGACGCCATCCCGGTGGAGCCGGTGCTGGTGGAGACCGACGACCCCGCCGGGCCCTTTGGCGCCAAGGGGATCGGCGAGCCCGGCCTGGTGCCGACGGCACCCGCCATCGCCAACGCCATTTACGACGCGGTAGGCGTGCGCCTCTCGTCCCTGCCCATGAAACCCGAAGCGGTGCTGGAAGCGATCCTCGCCCGTAAGACGGGTGAGCGGTGATCGGTGAGCGGTGACGGGTTACGGGTGACCGGTGACGGGGGGAGCGGTGATCGGTTACGGGTGACCGGTGACGGGGGGATCGCTGCCTCGCCCACCATTCACTGGCCACCATTCACTGGTCACCGATCACCGATCACCGATCACCGATCACCGATCACCGATCACCGATCACCGCCCCAACCCCATGCGCCTTCACTCTAGCTTGACTGACCTGCGCGTTCTCATCCGGGGGGCCGGGGAGATGGCTTCGGGCATCGCCCACCGCCTCTTTTGCAGCCACTTCCGGGTGGCCCTCACCGAGATCCCCCGGCCCCTGGCGGTGCGCCGGACGGTGAGCTTTTGCGAGGCGGTGTGGGACGGGGCGGCCGAGGTGGAGGGGGTAAGAAGCCGCCTCGTGGCCTCCCCGGACGCCTTCGACGACACCCTGGCCGGCGGGGAGCTGCCGGTGCTGGTGGACCCGGGCCTCGCTTGCGTCGAGGCCTGGCGCCCCCACGCCTTCCTGGACGCCACGATCGCCAAGCGCAACCTCGGCACCCACCGGGACCTGGCCGAGCTGGTGGTGGGGTTCGGCCCGGGCTTCACCGCCGGGGTGGACGTGGACCTGGTGGTGGAGACCAACCGGGGCCACGACCTCGGGCGGCTCCTCTTTCGGGGCGGCGCCGAACCCAACACCGGCGTCCCCGGCTCGACCCTCGGCTACGCCGAGGAGCGGGTGCTCCGCTGCCCCCGAGACGGGGTCTTCGAGGCCCTGGCGACCATCGGGGACCGGGTGGAGGCGGGGCAGGCGGTGGCCCGGGTCGGCGGCGAGGAGCTCCGCGCCGAGATCGGCGGGGTGCTCCGGGGGCTCCTGCGCCCCGGGCTGCCGGTGACCCGGGGGCTCAAGGCCGGCGACGTAGACCCCCGGGGGGTGCGGGAGAGCTGCTTCACCATCTCGGAGAAGGCGCGAGCCCTGGGGGGCAGCGCCCTGGAGGCGGTGCTCATGCACTTCAACCGGTGACGGGCGTGCTCTGCCCCCTTGACACCCCGCCCCGGCGGCCGGTAGGTTGCGGTAGCTGCGCGCGTTCAACGGCCGCACCCCGAGCTAGCCGGAGCCCGCCATGCCCCTGACCCTCGGCCATCTCGACCGCATCACCATCGACCCGGAACAAATGAACGGCCAGCCGTGCATCCGGGGCCTGCGCCTGACGGTTCGCCGCGTGCTTGCCGCGATGGCCACCTACCCGGATCGGTCGGAGCTCCTATCGGAGTATCCCGAGTTGGAGCCGGAGGACCTGCGACAGGTGCTCTCCTTCGCCGCCGAGAACCTCGAAGATCGGATCATCCTGCGGGACCTGGCGGCGTAGTGAAGTTCCTGCTCGACCAGGGGCTCCCGCGGTCCACGGCGGCCCTGATGCGGGGGCGCGGCAGGGACGCGCTACACGTGGCCGAGGTCGGGCTGTCTACGGCAACGGACCTCGCCATCCTGAACCGCGCCAGGAGCGAAGACCGCGCGATCATCACCCTCGACGCCGACTTCCACGCGCTCCTCATGGTGAACCGCGCCTCCTCGCCGTCGGTGATCCGCCTCCGCCTGGAGGGGCTGAAGGCCGACGAGGTCGCCGACCTCGTCGATACCGTACTCGCGGCCACGGCCGCGGAGCTCGGGACCGGCGCCCTGGTCACCGTCACGCCTCACGCCATCCGGGTTCACCGCCTCCGCTGAGTCCCGGCGTCCCCCAGGCCCCAGCCCCGCCTACCCCCCGTCTCCCGGCGGGAAACGGCCCTGGGCCAGGCTCTTGGCGAGGTCCTGATCCCGCCCGTACACGTCGTCGCGGAAGTGGGTGATCCCGGTGCCGTCCACCCAAGCGGTCCAGTACACCAGGTAGACCGCTGCGGGGCGCTGGAGCCACACCACCTGGGGCTCCTTCCCATCGAGGGCCGCTTGCACCCGCTCCCCGTCCCAGCCGGCCTGGCCTTCCAGCAACCGCAGCGCCAACTCCAGGGGCTTTTCCACCCGGATGCAGCCCGAGCTGAAGGTGCGCACCGGTCGCCGGAAGAGCTCCCGGTTCGGGGTGTCGTGGAGATAGACGTTGTAGCGGTTGGGGAACATGAACTTGACCCGCCCCAGGGAGTTGCGGGGCCCGGGATCCTGCCGGAGCTTGAAGGGGAAGCGCCCCTTGCCGAGCCGGCTCCAGTCGATGGTCTCGGGCGGGAGTTCGGTGGCTTCGCGCCCCCAGCCGGAGAAGACGCGGATGCCCTCCTGCCCCAGGTAGCCCGGGTCCTTGCGGACCTTGGGGAGGATGTCCTCGACCGCGAGCTTGGGCGGGATGGTCCAGTAGGGGTTGAACACCAGGTAGGTCATGCGGTCGCGGAACATGGGGGTCTGGCGGTACCCTCGCCCGACGATGGCCTTCATCGTCAGGACCGTGGCGCCGTCCTCGAGCAACTCGACCCCGAACCCCGCCATGTTCACCAGCACCAGGCGGCGCTCGAACTCCCGCGGCATCCAGCGCCACCGCTCCAGGTTCCAGACCAGCTGGCGGATGCGGTCGGCGACAGGGACGTTCAGGGCCTCCCGGGTCCTGGCGCCGACGACCCCGTCCACCGCCAAGCCGTGGCGGCCCTGGAAGCTGCCCACCGCCGCCTCCAGAAGCGGGTCGTAGAAGGGGCCGCGGGGCCCTCCCGGGGCGAGGTCGCCGCTCCCCCGCAAGCGGGCGCGCAGGAGCTCGACCTGGGGGTGGGTCATCCCGGGCTTTAGGACCTCCCCCGGCGGCAGGGGGGGCCAGCCCCCGGCGGCAGCCACGGCTCGATGGTGGGCCAGCGCGGCCTGCAAAGCCCGGTACCGGGGGTTGGGGGGCGCCAGCTCCTCCAGCAGGGTCGCCAGGGTGCCGGCTGCCACGGCCGGGGCCAGGGCGGCGAAGTGGTCGACGCGACTCGCCTCCTCCGCCCAGGAGGGATCGGCGGGCCGGGCGGACGCCCGGCCGCCTCGCAGCTCGGCGCTGTAGCGCAGGTAGGCGTCGGTGAGGAGCACCTCGAGGTCTGCGAGGTCGCCGGCCCCGGTCGCCCCGAGGCGGGCCGCCAGGGCGTCCCGGTGGTAGTCCCGGGGGTCCAGGCCGTGGCGGTCGGCGGCCTGGACCGCGGCCACCAGGGCGGCGGCCGCCGGCAAGACCCCCCGGTCCCCCACCCACACCGGTTCGTGCTGTCGGCCCCGGTAATAGGCCTCGAGGCGGTCGTACACCAGCCGCCGCCCGGAGCAGGCGTCGTCGCAGTGGACGTCGAAGCGCTGGACCAGGAGGCCGCGCACCTCGCCTCGGACGCTGGCGAACCCGAGCCCCCCCGTGGCGAGGACGAGCGCGGCGGCCAGAAGGAAGGGGCGAGACAGGTTCACGGGGCGACTCCCGGCGGGGGGGGCGGGGACGGGGGCCGACCCAGGATAGCACAGGCGCCGCGTTTGATCCTCGTCAACCCTCCCCCACACGGCCCACTTGACGTACCATGGGCCGCCGGGGAGGGGGAGGCGCGGCACCATGTTCGACACCCACGTCCACTTTGACGTAGCCGGGGCCTGGGGGGGACGGGACGTCTTCGGCGAAGCCCGGGCCGCCGGGGTCACCGGCGCGGTGAACCCCGCCGTGGATTTGGCCACGAGCCGCCGGGCGCTGGCGCTCCACCGGCGGTACCCGTGGGTGTGGCCGGCCCTCGGCTTCCACCCGGAGCACCTGGGGAACCTGGCCGAGCCCCCCGTGGCCGAACTCGCGGCCCTGGCCGCCGAGGGGGGGTTCGTCGCCGTGGGGGAAGTGGGCCTCGACTTCTGGCACGGGCGGGCCGACGAGGAGCGCCAGCGCCGCTTCCTGGCCGCCCAGGGGGCCCTGGCCCAGCGCCTTCGCCTGCCGCTCCTGCTCCACGCCCGCAAGGGCCTGTACGACGCCTTCGCGGTGCTCCGGGAGGCCGGCTTCGAGGGGCGGGGGGTGTGCCACGCCTTCTCCGGCAGCCGGGACATGGCGCGCCTCGCCCTGGACCGGGGCTGGTGCCTGTCGGCGTGCGCCGTGCTCACCTACCCGAACCGGGGCCGGGTGCGGGAGGTCTTCCGCTGGGCGCCCCGGGACCGGATCGTGGTGGAGACCGACGCCCCCGACCTCCCCCCCTGGGGCCGGAGGGGCGAGGCTCACCAGCCCCGGGACCTGCCGGTGACCGTGGCGGCCCTGGCCGACACCCTGGGGATGGCGCCCGAAGGGGCGGCCGAGCTGACCGAGCGAAACGCCCGGGAGCTGTTTGGGCGAACCGGGCGGCCGGAGGCCCGGCCCCCGAGCCCAGGACCCGCGTCCCGAAGCGAGGAGACCCCGTGACCACCGACTCCCCCCTCGACCCCATGCACGCCCGTACCCGCCTGTTGGTGGGGGACGGGGGGCTCGATCGCTTGGGCCGGAGCCGGGTGATCGTCTTCGGCCTCGGCGGGGTGGGGAGCGCGGCCGCCGAACAGCTCGCCCGGGCGGGGGTGGGGGCGCTGACCCTGGTGGACTTCGACCAGGTGCGGGAGGGCAACTTGAACCGCCAGGTGCTGGCGCTGCGGTCGACCCTGGGGCGACCGAAGGTCGCGGTGATGGCCGAGCGGCTCGCCGACATCAACCCCGGGTGCCGAGTCGAGGCGCGGGAGGAGTTCTTTGGCGCCGACACCGCCGAGGGCTTCGGGCTCGCGGACTACGACTACGTGCTCGACTGCATCGACAGCCTCAATCCCAAGGTCCAGCTCCTGGAGCACTGCGTCCGCCGCGGGGTTCCGGTGGTCACCTCGGCCGGGGCCGCCGCCAAGACCGACCCCCAGGGAGTGCGGGTCACCGATCTCTTCGCCACCCGTCACGACCCCCTGGCCCGGCACCTGCGCCGCCGCCTGCGCAACCTCGGGATCACCCAAGGCATCCCGGCGGTGCACTCCGACGAGCTCCCGGTTAAGAACCGGGGCGCCGCCCCCGAGGCCGACGCCTATCGGCGGGGCCGGCTGCGGGCACCCGTAGGCAGCATCTCCTATCTGCCGCCGATCTTCGGCTGCGTCATGGCCGGCTGGGTGGTCCGGGCCCTCCTCGGCACCCCGCTGCCCCTGACGGGGGCCCCCCGGGGGAGGAGGACGCCGTGACCCGGGTGACGTGGCACGGAAACGTGCCGATCCGCTACAAGCTCCTCCTCGGCTACTCCGCGGTCTTCTTCCTGACCTTCGCGGTCTCCAGCGCGGTGGTCTACTCCCTGGTGCGGCGCACGGTGGAGGCGAACATCGAGAGCGCGCTCAAGAACTCCACCGAGGTCATCTTCAACCTGGTCCGAACCTCTGCGGCGGTCGCCATCAAGAACCACCTGCGGGTGCTGGCCGAGAAGAACCGCGACATCGTCGAGCACTACCACGCCCAACAGCAGCAGGGCCTCCTGTCGGTCGAGGAGGCCAAGCGCCGGGCCACCGAGGTGCTCCTGGCCCAGCGCATCGGCGCCGGGGGGTACATGTACTGCATCGACAGCCTCGGGGTGGTGCGGGTGCATCCGGTCAAGGACCTGCGGGGCTTCGACGTGTCGTCCTATGACTTCGTCCAGGAGCAGATCGCCCGCAAGGAAGGGTATCTGGAGTACCACTGGCGCAACCCCGGGGAGGACGAGCCCCGGGCCAAGGCGGTATACATGACCTACTTCGAGCCCTGGGACTGGATCGTATCGGCGTCGGCGTACCGGGACGAGTTCAAAGACCTGGTGGCCGTGAACGACTTCCGCCAGGGGGTCTTGTCCCTGCGGTTCGCCGAGAGCGGGTACGCCTACGTCATCGATCGCCAGGGCAAGGGCATCATTCACCCGGAGCGCCAGGGGGAGAACCTCCTGGCGTGGGAAGGGCTGCCCGCGGACCTTTTGGCGCGGATGCTCCGGGAGAAGAGCGGCACCGCTAGCTACGACTGGCACCCCCCGACGGGGGCGCTGCCCCGGCAGAAGCTGGTCACCTTTAACTACCTGCCCGAGTACGAGTGGCTGGTGGTGTCGGCGAGCTACCTGGACGAGGTGTACGCGCCCCTGCGCCGGGTCCGGGACATCGTCCTAGCGACCCTGGCGGGGTCCCTGCTCCTGGTGCTCCCCCTCACCTTCCAGATCGCCTCGTCGATCACCAACCCCCTGGGAGAGCTGATGCGCCGCCTCGCCTCGGGGGCCGGGGGCGACCTCACCGGCCGGGTGGCCGGGGGGACGGGAGACGAGGTCGGCCGACTCACCTCCTACTTCAACGCCTTCATGGGGCGCCTCGAGGCGTACAACGCGAGCCTCGAAGGGGAGGTGCGGGAGCGGCGGCAGGCCGAGAGCCTTCTGCGGGAGTCCGAGGAGCGCTACCGTTCGGTGATGGAGGCCGCCCCGGACCCCACGGTGGCCTACGACACCCTGGGCCGGGTCACCTACTTAAACCCCGCCTTCCGGGAGGTGTTCGGGTGGACCCTGGAGGAGTGCCGGGGCCGCAAGCTCGACCACTTCGTCCCCGATGACTGCTGGCCCGAGACCCGCAACGGCATCCAGCGGATCCTGGGAGGGGAGCGGCTGTCCGGGATCGAGAGTCGGCGGTACACGCGGGCGGGCGAAGCGATCCACGTCAGCATCAGCGGCGCGCCGTACCGAGGCAGCGACGGCGAGCTGGCCGGGACGGTCATCACCCTGCGGGACGTCACCCAAGCCCGGCGGCTGGAGCGAGAGGTCCTCGAGACCGGGGACCGGGAGCGCCAGCGCATCGGCGAAGAGATCCACGACGACCTCGGGCCCCACCTGATCGGGGTCGAGGTGCTCAGCAAGGTCCTGACCAAGCGGCTCGCCGAGAAGGGGCTCCCGGAGGCGGACGCCGCCGACCAGATCCGGGCCCTCACCGCCGAGGCCATCCAAAAGGCCCGGGGCCTGGTGCGGGGGCTGTGCCCCGTCCACGTGACCGACAACGGCCTGGAGTTCGCCCTCAAGGACCTCGCCCGCACCACCGAGGTGATCTTTGGGGTGCCGTGTTCCTTCCGCTCCGACGGGGAGCCCGGCGTCGCGGACAACGCCGTGGCCGCCCAGCTCTTCTACATCGCGCGGGAGGCCGTGCACAACGCGGTCAAACACGCGGCGGCCTCGGGGATCGCCGTGGAGCTCTCCCGGCGGGGGGCCGAGGTGCGCCTAGCGGTGCGAGACGACGGCCGGGGCCTGCCCCCGGCGCCCGGGGGTGGGGGGCTCGGGACGCGGATCATGGGGTTTCGGGCCAAGATGATCGGGGCTTCCCTGGAGCTGACCAGCGCCCCGGGGGAAGGGACATCGGTGGTGGTGGCGGTAGACGCCGGGGAACCGGCAGCAGCGGGGTAGGAGCCATGGAGAAGAAGCGGATCTTTCTGGTGGAGGACCACCCGGTGTTTCGCCTCGGCCTGGGGGAGCTGATCGACCAGGAGACGGACCTGGCGGTGTGCGGCGCCGCCGACGACGTCGGGGTGGCCCTGGTCGAGATCGAGCGGCTCAAGCCCGACCTCGTCATCGTCGACCTGTCCCTCAAGGGACGCAGCGGCATGGAGCTGATCCGCGACCTTCGCGCCCGGGTGAGGGACCTGCCGGTGCTGGTGCTCTCGATGTACGACGAGGCCCTGTACGCGGAGCGGGCCCTCGCCGCCGGGGCTCGGGGCTACATCATGAAGCAGGAGGCCTCGGAATCCATCGTCGGGGCGGCCCGCAAGGTGCTCGAGGGCAAGATCCACGTGAGCGAGGCGATCACCGGGGAGATCCTGGGGAAGCTGGTCGCCGGGCCCCGCCCCGGGGACGAAGCCCCCCTGGGGCGCCTCACCGACCGGGAGCTGGAGGTGCTCCAGCTCATCGGCGATGGCCTCACCACCTCGGAGATCGGCGATCAGCTCAGCCTGTCGGTAAAGACCGTGGGGACCTACCGCGAACGCCTCAAGGAGAAGCTGGCCCTGAAGAGCTCGGCCGAGCTCGTCCGCTACGCCGTGCGGTGGCTCGAGGAGCAGCAGCGCTAGGCCGGCGGGGCCTCGCTAGGGTTCGACGTCGGGGGTCCGTAGGTGAGTCCCCTACGGACCTGTCGGCGTTTCGCCCACGCCACAAACGGGAGCCGCCCGATTGTTCCGGAGCGCCCCCCTTGCTACGGTGCGGAGCTCAAAAGCCGTTATGGGCGCCGCGGCTGTGCGACCCGCGGTTGGCTCTCGTCGGCCCCTACCCCCGGCCCGGCTTGGAGACGAGGAACCGCTTCGGCGGCCTCCTGCCCCTTGCGACAACCATCCGATAGGAGGACCCCCCGTGCAGCTGACGACCCCGTACGACAACATCCCGGTGAACCTGGACGGCCCCAACATGGGGGACTACGACGACGTGTGCGCCAAGTATGCGCTTCACGTCCCGGAGTTCTTTAACTTCGGCTTCGACGTGGTGGACCGCTGGGCCCCGGACCGCTCCAAGCTCGCCTACGTCTGGAGCGACCAGACCGGCGAGGACATCCGCAAGTACTCCTTTTACGACCTCAAGGTGGCCTCCAACCGCTTCGCCAACAGCTTGCGCCAGCTCGGGGTCGTCAAGGGCGACCGGCTCTTCGTGATGATGCCCCGGGGGGTGGACTGGTACGCGGTGATGCTCGGCTGCTTCAAGCTCGGCGTCATCCCCATGCCGGCCCCCAACATCCTGGTCCCCCACGACGTGGAGTACCGGGTCAACCAGGCCGACGCGGTGGGCGCGGTGATGTGGCACGAGAACCTCTCCAAGATCGACGAGGTGCGCTCCAAGTGCCCGAGCCTCAAGCACTTCATCGGGGTGGGCGCGCCCAAGGCGGGCTGGCTCTCCTACGAGGAGCTGACCGCCCAGGCGTCGGCCAAGCTCGGCCGGGACGAGGTCACCCCCACCCGGTCCGACGACGTGCTGCTCATCTACTTCACCTCCGGGACCACCAAGTTCCCGAAGATGGTGCCCCACACCCAGGCCAGCTGCGGCATCGGCCACATCATCACCGCCAAGTTCTGGCAGGACCTCAAGCCCACCGACCTCCACTGGACCCTGTCCGACACCGGCTGGGCCAAGGCCGCCTGGGGCAAGCTCTTCGGGCAGTGGCAGATCGGCGCCGCGGTGATGGACCACGAGGCGGCGGCGAAGTTCGACGCCAAGACCCACTTGAAGCTGATCGAAAAGTGCGGGGTGACGACGTTTTGCGCCCCGCCCACCGCCTACCGGATGCTGATCCTGGAGGACCTCTCGAAGTTCGATCTCACCAGCATCCGCCACTCCTGCTCCGCCGGGGAGCCCCTCAATCCCGAGGTGATCAAGGTGTGGAAGGAGCACACTGGCACCACCATTTACGACGGCTTCGGCCAGACCGAGACGGTCAACCTGATCGCCAACTTCCCGTGCATGCCGGTGAAATTCGGCTCCATGGGCAAGCCCACCCCGGGATTCCACATCGAAATCGTCGACGACAACGGCGTCCCCCTGCCGGTGGGCGAGGAAGGCCACATCGCGGTCAAGGTGAAGCCGACCCACCCGGTGGGGCTCTTCACCGAGTACTGGCGCAACCCCGAAGCCACCGCGGAGAGCTTCGCCGGCGACTGGTACTACACCGGGGACAAGGCCTACAAGGACGAGGAGGGGTACTTCTGGTTCGTGGGGCGGGCGGATGACCTGATCAAGGCCTCGGGGTACCGGATCGGGCCCTTCGAGGTGGAGAGCGCCCTCCAGAGCCACCCGGCGGTGGCGGAGAGCGCGGTGGTGGGCTCCCCGGACCCCCTGCGGGGCACCATCGTCAAGGCGTTCATCATCCTCAAGCCCGGCATCGAGGGGAGCGACGCCCTGGTGAAGGAGATCCAGGAGCACGTCAAGCGGGAGACCGCCCCCTACAAGTACCCTCGGGAGATCGAGTTCCTCAAGGAGCTCCCGAAGACCGTGTCGGGCAAGATCCGTCGGGTCGAGCTGCGCAAGTTGGAAGAACAGCGCAAGCAGGGCTAGTCCAGGCGTCGGGGCCGGGCGGCGGACGCGCCCCCCGGCCCCGGCCTTCTTCCGGTTCGGCGCCCCCCGCCCTTTTCCTCCCCGGCGCCAACGCGGCCCCCCAGGTTCCCCCCGTCGACCAGCCCGGCGACCCGACCCCCAAGCATCGGGCCGGGGTCGGTCCCGTAGGGCGTTCACCTACGGGACCGTAGGTTGCCGCCCTCCGCAACAATCGGTGGCCGCCCGACTGTTCTTGTTTCCCCATAAGCCCTATCGTTCGCGCGCCAAAAACCGTTATGGATTTTGGATCTTGCGACTCGCGTTTGGTTGCGGGTGCGCCAGCCGCCTCCGGCCGAGCCCGGGCCTTTGAGACGGGGTCTCGCCAAGGGCGGGCCGGGCCAGCGGCCTGGGGGAGCGGCCCGGATCAGCGGGTGACAGCCCCCCGGGACGGCAGGAAGGCAGGCCCGGCGGGGGACAGCGGCCCTGTAGAGAGCCGCGCGAAATGCCGGTTGGTGCCCCGTCGGCGGGCCGACGGGGCGAAGACGGTCAGACGGTCACGGAATCGACACCCCCCATCACGAAGGAGACACGGCAATGCACAAGCAGGTAATCAAGGGGCTCATCCTCGGTCTGGCGCTAACGGTCGCCACCACGGCGAGCGCGAAGGAGCTGAAGTTCCTCTCCGCCTTCGCCCCCAACTTCATCTTCAACCTCGGCTGCACCGACCTGATGGTCAAGAACCTCCAGGAGCTGTCGGGGGGCAAGTTCTCCATCAAGCGGTTCGGGCCCGACGTCGTCCCGACCTTCGAGCAGCTCCAGCCGCTCCAGTCCGGGATGTTCGACCTCTCCTTCACCCACGCCACCTACCACGCGGGGACGATCAGCGTCGGGGTGGGCATGGACGCCACCATCGCCGACCCCACCAAGCGCCGCTCCACCGGGCTCTTCGACTTCCTCGACAAGGAGTACAACAAGATCGGCGTGAAGCTGGTCGCCTTCACCCCCGTGGCCCCCTACCACTTCATCCTCAAGAACGCCCTGCCCGGCAAGACCCCGAGCCTCCAGGGCCTCAAGATGCGCAGCAACCCGAGCCTGCAAAACACCATCATGGCGCTCGGCGGCTCGCCGGTGACCCTGTCGGGGGGCGAGGTCTACACCTCCCTGCAGAAGGGCGTCATCGACGGCGCGGCGTGGACCCTGGTGGGGGTGAAGGACTGGAAGTGGCAGGAAGTGGCGGGCCACATGGTGCGCCCGGTGTTCGGCTCGATCTCGATGATGATCGCCATGAACCTGGACAAGTACAACTCCCTCACCGCCGAAGAGAAGAAGTGGATCGATGAGGCGGGCAAGAAGACCGAGCTCGACAGCGACGCCTTCTTCAAGAAGCTGATCGACGAGGAGATCGCCTTCTTGAAGGGCGCCGGAATGAAGGAGACCAACCTCAGCGCCGATGACGCCAAGAACGTGGAGAAGTACTGGAACGAGGGGCTGTGGAAGATGTCGCAGCAGGCCTCGGCGGACGCTGGCAAGAAGTTCGAGGAGCTCGTCGCCAAGGCCGGCATGTCCCGGTAGACGAACCACCGAGGGCTACGGAAGATGCCGCAGCCGGCCGAGGCCGGCTGCGGCAAGTCGTTTACCGAACTCGCCAACGCAAAAGGGTTTGTCGCGATGAGTGCTACCAAGAGCACCCTGCCCCCGCCCAACCCGGTGGTCAGGCTCCTCGACGCCGTAACGAAAGTCGCCTTCCACGGGAGCGGCCTGGCCCTGGCGGGCATCCTCTTCCTGGTGGTGAAGGAAGTGGCGATGCGCTACTTCTTCAACGCGCCGACCAACTGGTCCATGGACGCGAACCAGTGGCTCTTCGCCCTGGTCACCATGCTCGCCCTCCCCGAGATCACCCGGGTCAACGGCAACGTGGCCATCACCATCCTCATCGAGCGGATGCCCACCCACCGGCGCCAGAGCGCCGCCCGGACCATCTTCCTGGTGAGCTGCGTCGCCTGCCTCGTCGCCTTTTACATCTCCGGCAACGAAACCCTGCGCCAGATCAAGAGCAGCATCATGACGACCACCTGGGTCCACCCCGTCCCCAAGTGGTGGATCTCGTCGGTCATCCCCTTCGGCTTCCTGCTCAGCGGCTTGCAGTTCCTGCGGCTCGGGCTCACGCGCGCCACCCCCAGCGACAGGTAGGAGATCCACATGGAATGGGGCACCACCCTGGTACTCGCCATCTTCGTCCTGCTGCTGCTGTTCTCCGCGGGGCTGCCGGTCTTCGTCGCCTTCCTGGTGCTCAACGCCGCCGGGGTCTTCTGGCTGATGGGCACTTCCGGGTTCGGGCTTTTTGCCAACAGCGTCTACAACACCATCACCCAGGAATCGCTCATGGCGATCCCGCTGTTCATCTTGATGGGCGAGGTGCTCTTTCGGTCGAACGCGGTGGAGATCCTCATCGACTCGATCGACAAGATGGTCGGCAACGTACGCGGCCGCCAGTACGTCCTCGTCACCAGCCTCTCCACGGTCTTTGGGGCGCTCAGCGGCTCGGCCACCGCGGTCTCGGCCATGCTCGGCCGCTCGGTGATGCCGATCATGCTCCAGCGCGGCTACGACCGGCGCCTCTCCATTAGCGCCATCCTGGGGGGCGCGAGCCTCGCCCCGATCATCCCCCCGAGCCTCTTGGTGGTCATGATCGGCTCCATGGTCGACACCTCCATCGCCAAACTCCTGATCGCCGGCGTGGTGCCGGGGATCCTGCTGGCGCTCATGATGGTCGCCTACACCTTCCTGCGCATCCGCAAGGACCCGAGCCTCGAGCCGGCGGGGGGCGAGGCCGACAAGGCGGTCAACAAGAAGGAGTTCTTCCTCGCCCTGGCCCGGACCCTCCCCTTTGGCTTCGTCATCTTCTCGGTGATGGGGTTGATCCTCTTGGGCGTCGCCACCCCCAACGAGTCGGCGGCCACCGGGGTGGTCGGCGCCCTGATCGCCGCGGCGCTCTTTAAGCGGCTGTCGTTTAAGATGTTCTACCAGGCGGTCCTCGGCACCTGTTCGGTCAGCACCATGATCCTGATCATCATCGCGAGCTCGATGCTCTTCGGGCAGCTCCTCTCCTTCACCGGGGCGACCACCGGCCTGGTCACCATGGCTACCGAGATGAACCTCTCGGCGTTTGGGACCTTCCTGGTCCTGATGGCGATCCCCTTCGTGATGTGCATGTTCATCGACCTCTTCGCGGTGATGCTGGTGGCCATCCCGATTTACGAGCCGATCCTGCGCGTCCACAGCTTCGACCCCATCTGGTTCTGGACCCTCTTCCTGATCAACATGACGGTGGGGAGCTTGAGCCCGCCCTTCGGCTACACCATCTTCGCCCTCAAGGGCGCCTACCCCCAGCTGGCGATGGACGACGTCTACAGCGGCGCCTGGCCGATGGTCGGCCTCTTCGTCGTCGGCATGGCCATCATGTACGTCTTCCCGGGGATCATCACCTTCCTCCCGGGGTTGATCGGCTGACGGGGCGCTGCCCCAGGCCATCGAGGCACGAGAAAGAGGTCTTTTGACAGGATGAACAGGATGGACAGGATTCTCCGGGGCTGCCTGCTTCTGGCATCCTGAACATCCTGTAATCCTGTCCAAGACCCCCGTTTCCCAAGGCGCCCGCCGAAGGTGGAACGTGACGCATCTAACTGGAGGGGTTTCGCGATGATACCGCAGCTCAAGAAGATCCTGTACGCGACGGACCTGTCGGCCAGCGCCAACAACGCGTTCGGCTACGCCTTGAGCCTGGCGATCCAGTACCAGGCCAAGATCTCGATCATCAACGTCTACGAGGAGCCGGCCCACAGCGTCAACTTGCAGCTGCGCAACAGCGTCGACTTCGAGGCGGCCAAAGAGAAGCTGACCGAGGTCGTCAAGGCGCAGCTGGAGCAGTACCTGAAGAAGGAAGACCACGCGGAGTGCCCGTACGCCAAGTACGTGGACAGCATTTACGTCGTTCCCGGGGCGCCGGTGGCGACGATCCGCTCCCACGCTCGGAAGGGCAACTACGACCTGATCGTCATGGGGACCCACGGCCACGGGTTCTTGTTTAGCGCGGTGATCGGCAGCACCGCCCAGAAGATGGTGCAGGAGAGCAAGATCCCGGTCCTGGTGGTGCGGATCGGCAGCAAGCCCGCCTAGCCCTGCCCCAGCCCGCCCAGGCACGAGAAGAAGGGATTCTGAGGCCGAAGGCCCCGGCTTCCCCCGCGATCACCAGCGGGGACCGTTCGGCTCCCGACCCCGCGAAACGATCCCCAGGTTCCGGCGGTCCTCCCACCGGCCGACCACGATGATGCCACAGGCACGGACAACCCGCGCACACGCCGCAGCCCCTCTCGATCTCCTTCGCCGGTTCTCCGGCAGTTCGGTTGATGGAAGATCGAGAGGGCCCGGAGGCCTTCCCGGTTTGGCCTACGCTCCGGCCCCCCGCTCCACCTCTTCGCGCCCTCGCCCGAGGATGAGGCCCGCGGCCTTCTGAACCTTCTCCACGTCCCCTGTGTCCGCGGTGGTAGAAACCCGGGTTTCGATGGTGGCCGGTCTCAGGACGGGCTGATCGCTAGTGGGCGCCGGTGGGCGGTGTCCTCCCGGGGAGGGGCGGGGGAAAACCAAAGGGGTTAGGCTTTCGCCTAACCCCTTGATTTGCGTGGTGGAGCCGATCGGGATCGAACCGACGACCTCTTGAATGCCATTCAAGCGCTCTCCCAGCTGAGCTACGGCCCCACGCGAGAGGAGCCGCTTTATAGCAGACCGTCGGCGCAGGTGTCAACAGGGGGTTCGCGCGTTCAGGGGGTTCGCGTTCCCGCGGGGCCTCCGGCGCCCCAAAGACGAGAGGCCCGCGGGCGAACCCGCGGGCCTCTCGTTCCGGACCGGACCGGCCCGAAGGGCTGGTTACATGTCCATGTCGCCCATGCCACCCATGCCGCCCATGCCGCCGCCACCCATGCCGCCGGCGGCCTTCTCTTCCTTGGGCAGCTCGGCGATCATCGCCTCGGTGGTGAGCAACAGGCCGGCCACGCTCGCCGCGTTTTGCAGCGCGGTGCGGGAGACCTTGGTCGGGTCGATGATGCCGGCGTCGATCATGTCGACGTACTCTTCCTTGTAGGCGTCGAAGCCGACGTTCACCGCCCGGCCCTTGACCTCGTTCACCACCACCGACGGCTCGGCGCCGGCGTTGGCCACGATCTGGCGCAGGGGCTCCTCGAGGGCGCGCTTGACGATCCGCACGCCCACCGCCTGGCTCTCGGAGAGCTTGAGCCCGTCGAGGTCGGCGATGCAGCGGATGAACGCCACGCCGCCGCCGGCGACGATGCCCTCTTCCACGGCCGCGCGGGTCGCGTGCAGGGCGTCCTCCACCCGGGCCTTCTTCTCCTTCATCTCGGCCTCGGTGGCCGCCCCGACGTTGATCACCG
>JBBIIA010000026.1:12767-35501 GCA_037446775.1 Deltaproteobacteria bacterium | reverse complement strand
AGTCAGGTTGCCGCTTCACTCAAGTTGGGTTGCGGGCGTCAGCCCGCGCTGTGAGGCTGTGAAACAAACCCCTCCCGTCGCCGCGGCGTCCGATCTGCTTCGCGGGGCTTTGTCGGAATCCCTTGCCGTAGCGCAAAGCTATGGCTGCGGGCTTCCTCCGCGCCCCCCTCGCATCTCGGGCGCCTGGCTCGGTCCAGGGATTGATTCACAGCCTCTGAGGCGGGAGCGAAGATCCACCCCTTGCCCCCGGACCCGTCGCCGCCCCGGCGGATGGATCCGGGGGGCAAAGATCCTGGACACCGGCGGGACCCCTCGGGCAGAATCCGACCCTTCTTTTCCGGGGGGGTAGGACCCGCGTTCATCGGGAGCGACCCATGGCCCAACCCCAAGACCTCGTCTCCGTCAACACCCTGCGGTTTCTCGCCGTCGACGCCGTCGAGGCGGCGCGCTCCGGACACCCGGGGATGCCGATGGGCGCGGCGCCCATGGCGTACGCCGTGTGGACCCAAAGCCTCAAGTTCGACCCGGCGGCCCCCCGCTGGCCCGACCGGGACCGCTTCGTCCTGTCCGCCGGACACGGCTCCATGCTGCTGTACGGCCTTTTGCACCTCTCGGGCTTTCCCCTCAGCCTCAGTGACCTCCAGGCCTTTCGCCAGTGGGGCTCGCCCACCCCGGGGCACCCGGAGTCCTTGGAGACCCCCGGGGTGGAGACCACCACCGGCCCCCTCGGCCAGGGCCTCGCCGCTGCGGTGGGCATGGCCATCGCCGAGCGCCACCTGGCGGCGCGCTTCAACCGCCCGGGGTTCCCCCTGGTGGACCACCGCACCTACGTCCTCGCCGGGGACGGGGACCTGATGGAGGGGGTGAGCGCCGAGGCGGCGAGCCTCGCGGGCCACCTGGGCCTCGGGCGCCTGGTGGTGCTGTACGACGACAACCGGATCACCATCGAGGGGGGCACCGACCTCGCCTTTACCGAGGACGTGGAGGCGCGCTTCGCGGCCCTGGGGTGGCAGACCCTGGCGGTGGAGGACGGCACCGACGTGGGCGCCGTCACTGCGGCCCTGGCCGAGGCCCGGGCCGACGAGACCCGGCCCACCCTGATCCGGGTGCGCACCCAGATCGGCTACGGCAGCCCGGGGCGCCAGGGCTCGGCCAAGGCCCACGGCGAGCCCCTCGGGCCGGCCGAAGTTCAGCGGACGAAGGAGCACCTGGGCTGGCCGACGGCCCCGACCTTTCACGTCCCCGTTGGGGCCGAAGCCCCCTTCCGGGAGGCCGCCGCGCGGGGCGCCGCGGCGCACGCCGCTTGGGCGAAGCTCCTCGCGGAGTACCGGAAAGCGCACCCGGAACTGGGCGCCGAGTGGGACCGACGGTGGTCGGGCCGCCTCCCGGACGGCTGGGAGGCCGCCCTCCCGGTCTTCCCGCCCAACGCCAAGGGGGTGGCCACCCGCACCGCCGGTGGCGTCGTCCTCAACGCCCTGGCCGCCGCCGTGCCCGAGCTCCTGGGGGGCTCGGCCGACCTGGCGCCGAGCACCAAGACCTACCTCGAGGGGGTTGCCGACTTCTGCCCCGCCACCCCCGGGGGGCGAAACCTCCGCTTCGGGGTCCGGGAGCACGGCATGGCCGCGGTGCTCAACGGCCTGGCCAACCACGGGGCCCTACGCCCCTACGGATCGACCTTCTTCGTCTTCTCCGACTACCTGCGGCCGAGCCTGCGCCTGGCGGCCCTGATGGGTCTGCCCGCGGTCCACGTCTTCACCCACGACTCGATCTTCGTCGGCGAGGACGGCCCCACCCACCAGCCAGTGGAGCACCTGGCCGCCCTACGGGCGATGCCCGGCCTCGTGGTCCTGCGCCCCGCGGACGCCAACGAGACCGCCGAGGCGTGGCGGGTGGCGCTGGAGCGGGGGGGCGGGCCGACCGCCCTGGTCCTCACCCGCCAGGACGTGCCCACCCTCGACCGCGGCAGCCTGGGAGCCGCCGAAGGGGTCCGGCGCGGCGGGTACGTGTTGCGGGAAGCGACCGGGGGGCCCGACGCGGTCGCCCTGCTCCTCATCGCGACGGGCTCCGAGGTCTCCCTCGCCCTGGCCGCGGCCAACCGCCTCGAGGAGCAAGGCATCGGCACCCGGGTCGTCAGTCTCCCCTCCTGGGAGCTCTTCGAGGCTCAGGAGCCGAGCTACCGCACGGCGGTGCTCCCGCCCCGGGTGACCCACCGGGTGGCCGTGGAGGCGGGGAGTCCGTTTGGCTGGGACCGCTACGTCGGGCCGGCGGGCCGAGTGGTGGGAGTGACCGGCTTCGGCGCCAGCGCCCCGGCTTCGGTCCTCGGGGAGCGCTACGGGTTCACCGCCGCGCGGGTGGTGGAGGTGGCCCTGGAGTTGGTGGCGGCCGCCGGCTGAACTCAGTCCAGGCAGACCCCGAGGGCGGGCCGTTCCGACGCCACGTCCCAGGGGGGCCGCTCCAGCACCAGGGCGACCGCGGGCACCAGCCGGGCGTGGCCGCCGGGGAAGCCCTGGGGCCCGGCCAGCTGGAGGCCGTCTTCGCCGACGCGAAAGGCGGTGTCCCCAGCCCGCCCGGTCACCGTGTCGCGCCACGCCAGCTCCCCGGCGGTACCGTCGGTGCGATAGACCACGGTCACGTGTACCCGCCCGTCCACCAGATACCGGGCTACGGGAGAGCCGTCGGCCGCCGCCGCCGCGGTGGCGGCGAGCCAGAACACCAGGACACCCATCCATCGACCCATCGCCGCTCGCCTCCGTGGAGCACTCGCCCCACGGATCGGCCGGTTCCCCGCCCGCCTTGAGCCCGGAAAACGCCAGAGGCCCCCTCGGGGGCCTCTGGCGAGCGCTGAAAGCACTCGATGGGCAAAGATTTTTGGCGGACGCCTCGGGGAACGGGGGCTTTGGACCGGATGACGGGATGCTCAGAATGCCAGGTGCAGACAGACCCAAGAAATCCTGTCGATCCTGTTCATTCTGTCCAAAGACCTCCCCCTCGCACTTCGACGGTCCGGGGCGACGCCTCCCTACGCCGGTTCCCCCAGGCCCCGGGCAAGTTCCTCCAGGATAGCCACGCACCGATCCTGGGGGACCTTCGAGACGTTGAGCACCACGTGGTACAGGGTGGTCTGGTCGGGGTCGCAGTCGAAGTAGAACCGCAGGTAGTCCTGGCTGCGGGCGTCCACCTTGCGCACGAAGTCCCGGGCGTCCTCCGGGCTCAAGCCCCGGCGCTCCGCCGTCCACCGCACCCGGTCCTCGAAGTCGGCCACCACCCGCACGTGGAGCGGGCGGGGGTTGTCCTTGAGGATGCACTGCCCGCCCCGCCCGACGATGAGCACGTCGTCGCGCTGGCCGAGGGTGGAGATGACCTTCACGATCATCTGCTTGTAGATGTCGGCGTCGATCCAGCCGTCCACGTGGTAGTGGTAGGGGATCTTGTCCCGGTCGTCGTATTGGGCGTCGGCGAGTTCCTCTTCCCGAACCTTGGCCTTCTTCTTCAAGGCATCGAGGTCGAAGATCGTCGAGAAGAAGCTCCGAAACTTGTTGTGATGCTCCGCCTCGAACTCGGCGACCTCCTCGTCCGGCACGTTCACCTGCAGCGCGACCCGGTGGATGATCTCCTTGTCGAGGTAGTCGAGCTTGAGGCGCCGGGCAAGCTCGCGACCGATCTCCGGCCCCCCGGCCCCGAACTGGTTCGAAATCGTGATAACGGGCATCTTCCCTCCTCGCCGCGCAACCCACTCCCCCGCCGTCTCACCGGGCCCGGGGGATTCGAGGGCTCTTTATAGCAGACCCCCCCGGGCCCATCAAGCGCAGATCGAGAACGGCCTTCGCACCCGCCCGGGCTTCTGTTATGCTCCGTTTAGGCTTCGTTTTCCGGCCAGGACAGGAGCTCTCGTGGGTGCCGTACACGTGGTGGGGATCTCCGACTGCAAGGTGTCTGGTGACCGCGCGGACACCGTGGTCACCTACGCCCTCGGGTCCTGCGTGGGGATCGCCCTGTACGACCCTCACACGCGCGCCGGCGGCCTGCTGCACGTCATGCTCCCCGATTCCCGGTTCCGGGGAATCAGCCGGGAGTTCAACCCCTACATGTACGCGGACACCGGCCTTTATTCCCTCCTCCAGCAGCTCCTCGCCCTGGGCTGCCGCAAGGAACGCCTCGTGGCAAAGCTCGCCGGGGGCGCCAACATGCTGCGCAGCTCGGCGCTCCTCGACATCGGCAAGCGCAACGCCGATGCCTCCCGAGACCTCCTGGGCCGGGAAGGGATTCTCCTGGCCGGGGAGAGCCTCGGAGGTACCGTCGGGCGGTCCATGAGCCTCGAGCTCCAGGCAGGGATCGTCACCGTGCGCCTCTTGGGCCGCGGGGAGGAGGTCCTGTGAACATCCAAGCCGTCCTCGCCCGGGTCGATACCCTGCCGCCCATGCCGGCCGTCGCGGTGGAGCTCCTCAAGGCGGCCCGAGACCCCAACGTGGACCTCGCCGAGGTCGCCGGCTGGATCGAGCGGGACGCGGCCATGGCCGCCAACATCCTCCGCCTGGCCAACTCCCCCTTTTACGGGCTGCGGGCAGAGGTCACCTCCATCCGCCAGGCGACCTCGCTTCTGGGCTTACGCAAGGTGGTCCAGATCGCCCTGATGGTCCTCTCCTCCCGGTACCTCGCCCCCGCCCAGGAGGGGTACGCCCTGGCTTCGGGGGAGCTGTGGAAGAGCTCGCTTGCCACCGCCGTCGCCGCCGAGCTCGTGGCCCGGGAGTGCCGCTACCGCGACCCCAGCGTCGCCTACACCGCCGGACTCTTACAGGACGTGGGGAAGATCGTCCTCGCGGACTTCGTGTCGGGGGCCCTGGCGGAGATCCAGCGCCTGGTGGACGACGAGGGACTCTCCTGGGAAGAGGCCGAGCGGCGGACCGTGGGCATCCCCCACCCCGAGGTGGGGGCGCTCCTCTTGGAACGGTGGAACTTCCCCGAGGCCCTGGTGGAAGCGGTGCGCTGCCACCACCACCCCGCGGGGGCGCGGATCGACCCCGCCCTCGCCCGGGTCTCCCACCTGGCGAACGCCCTGGCCATGACCGCGGGGGTCGGCCTCGGGGCGGACGGGCTCGCCTACGGCTTGGACGAGGAGTCCGCCCGGGCGGCGGGGCTGGAGGCGCCCGGCAAGGTGGACGAACTCCTGGCGGAACTCGCCGCCAAGCTCCGGGCTGCCGACAGCCTCTTCCCCGCCCGGGACGGTTGAGCCCGCCGCGCCTCACCCGCCGAGCCGCCACCCCATGACCGACGCGCTGGAACGTCTCGAGTTCCCGGATTCCCGGCACCTTCAAACCCTGGTCGGCGAGCGGGAGGCCAACCTCCAGGAGCTCGCCCAGGTGGTGCGGGGCGTCACCCTGGGGTGCCGGGGCAACGTGATCCAGCTCCAAGGGGAAGGGGTGGCGGTCGCCCTCGCCCGGTCGGTCCTGGAGCAGCTCTACGACCTGGTGGAGGGGGGCTACCCCCTCTACCGCACCGACGTCGATCACGCGGTGCGCATCCTGCGGGGCAACCGCAAGGCGCGGCTCAAGGAGATCTTCCTGGACACCGTGTTCATCGCCTCGGACCGCCGGGTGGTGACCCCCAAGAGCTCGGCCCAGAAGGCGTACATCGACGCGATCCGGCGCCACGACATCGTCTTCGGCATCGGCCCGGCCGGGACCGGCAAGACCTACCTGGCCATGGCCATGGCCATCGCCGCCCACGGCAAGCGCGAGTTCAAGCGGATCATCCTGACCCGGCCGGCGGTGGAGGCCGGCGAGAAGCTCGGCTACCTGCCCGGCACCCTGTACGAGAAGGTGAACCCGTACCTGCGGCCGCTGTACGATGCTCTCCACGACATGATGGAGTTCGAGAAGGCCACCCAGCTCCTGGAGCGGGGCATCATCGAGGTCGCGCCCCTGGCGTTCATGCGCGGGCGCACCCTAAACGACTCCTTCGTCATCCTCGACGAGGCGCAAAACACCACCTCGGACCAGATGAAGATGTTCCTCACCCGGCTCGGCTTCGCCAGCAAGGCCGTGGTCACCGGGGACATCACCCAGACCGATCTTCCCCCGGGCCGGGCCTCGGGCCTGGTGGACGCCCAGACCGTCCTGGGAGCCGTTCCCGGCATCCGCTTCTGCCACTTCACCAAGACCGACGTGGTTCGCCACCCCCTGGTGCAGGAGATCATCGAGGCCTACGACTCCCGCCTCCCGGGAAGCCCGGGCTCGTGAAGATCCTTTTCGCCCTCGGGGGGCTCCTGGTGGCGGCGGCGGCGGGGTTCGGCGGCGGCGCCCTGTGGGTGCTCGCCCCGGGACTGCCCCAGGTGACCGCCCTGGAGGACTTCTCCCCCCCCACCTCCTCCCGGGTGTACGCCGCCGACGGCTCGCTCCTGGCGGAGTTCGCCACCCAGCGTCGGACGCCGGTCGGCATCGACGCCGTCCCCGAGCCCCTCATCCGGTGCGTGCTCGCCATCGAGGACCACCGGTTCTACGAGCACCGGGGCATCAACTTCGGGCGCATCCTCAAGGCGCTGATGACCGACCTCACCCACGGCCGGATCGTGGAGGGGGGCTCCACCATCACCCAGCAGCTGGCGAAGCTTTTGTTTCTCTCCCCCGAGAAGACCGTCCGACGCAAGCTCCGGGAGGCCCTCTTGGCCCTGGAGATCGAGCGCCGCTACGCCAAGGGGGAGATCCTCGCCTTCTACTTGAACCAGATCTACCTCGGGAGCGGCGCCTACGGGGTGGCGGCGGCCGCCCAGACCTACTTCGCCAAGCCCCTGGCCGAGCTCACCCTGGCCGAGTGCGCCCTCCTCGCCGCCCTGCCCAAGGCCCCGACCCTGTACGACCCCTACCGCTACCCGGACCGGGCCCGGGCCCGGCGGGACCTGGTGCTCGGGCGGCTGGAGCGCCTCGGCTGGGCCGACCCGGAAGCGATCGCGGCGGCCCGCGCCGCCCCCCTGCCCGAGACCCGCCAGGACCGCGGGCGGACGGCCGCCCCCTACTTCGTCGAGGCGGTGCGGCGGCGCCTCCTGGAGCGCCTGGAGACCGACCTCGTGTACCAGGGGGGGCTGCGGGTGTACACCACCCTGGACCCGATCCTCCAGCGGGCGGCGGAGGCGGCCCTGGCCCAGAACCTCGCGGAGCTAGACGCCCGCCATCCCGGGGCGGCGCCGGCCCAAGGAGCGGTCCTCGCTCTCGAGGTCGCCACCGGGGCGATCCGGGCCCTGGTGGGGGGCCGGGACTGGACCGAGAGCTCCTTCGACCGGGCGCTCCAGGCCCGCCGCCAGCCCGGAAGCGCCTTCAAGCCCTTCACCTTCCTGGCCGCCCTAGAGGCGGGCCAGACCCAGGGGACGGTGATCCTGGACTCCCCGGCCTCCTACCCCGGGGCTCGGGCCGGGGAGCCGTGGCAGCCCAAAAACTACGACCGGGAGTTCCTCGGGGCGATGACCCTGCGCAAGGCCCTCGCCTTGAGCCGCAACGTCCCCACCATCCGCACCATGGAGCGGGTGGGGCGGACCCGAATCGAGGCCCTCGCCCGGCGGATGGGCCTGGGCGGGCCCCTGGGGCAAGGCCTCGCCTCGGCCCTCGGCGTCGGCGCCACGACCCTCGCGGAGCTGACCCGCGCCTACGCCGCCCTCCCGGGGGGCGGCCACCTCCCGGATCCCCACGCGGTCAAGGCCGTGTACGGCCCCGACGGGCGCAACCTGTGGCCGCGCCCCGAGGCCCCCCAGCGGGTCCTGGACGCCGAGACCGCTTACGTGGGGGCCGACATGCTCCGCGCCGTGGTGGACGCGGGCACCGGCCAGCGGGCCCGGGCGCTCCCCTTTTCGGTGGGAGGCAAGACCGGGACCACGGACGACCAGCGGGACGCCTGGTTCGTGGGGTTCTCGAGCCGGCTCGCCCTGGGTGTGTGGGTGGGACGGGACGACAACACGCCCCTGGGCCCCGGCGAGACCGGGGCCCGGGCGGCCCTCCCCGCCTGGATCGACACCATGCTCGCCAGCTCTGCCCAGGGCCCCCCGCCCCCCTGGCCGGTCCCCGCCGGCGTCGAGTTCGTCGAGATCGACCTCGTCTCGGGCCTTCGGGCCGGCCCCCGCTGCGCCCAGACGGCGTACGCGGCCTTCGCCCGGAGCACCGCCCCGGCCCGGCGCTGCGACCGGGAGGGCTTCCAGTGGGAGCGCGTGGCCGGTCAGCTCCGGGTGGGAGGAACCCCACCGTGATCCTCTCGTCTCTGCCCCCCGGGCTCACCGCCGAAGCCGCCTTCCTGGCTTCCCGCGGCTCCCCCTACCCGTGCTTTTTGGACAGCAGCGGCGGCAACCCGCACCTGGCTCGGCGGTCCCTGGTGGCCGCCGACCCCTTCCTGGTGGTCCACGCCAAGGGCACCCGCGCCGAGCTCGCCTGGCCCCGCACCGGCCGGGCCGAGACCTGGCGCGGCAACCCCTTCGACCTCCTGCGCCGCCTCCTCAAGGACCATCCGGCCCGAGACCCCGGGCCCTTTCCCCTGGCCCCCGGGGGCGCCGTCGGCTACCTCGCCTACGACCTCTTCCCCCAGCTCGAAGACCTGCCCCAACGGGCGCGGGACGACCTGGGGATGCCCGACCTCTTCCTGTCCCTGTACGACCGGGTGGCGTGTTTTGACCACCGCACCGGGGAGGCGTGGGAGGCGCTCTCGGACTGGGGGCAGCCCCGGAGCGAGCGGCCCTGGGCCGCCGCCGACCCCCTGCCGGAGATCCCAAAAGCCCCGGCCGGGGCCCCCGCCCTGTCGGCGACCTTCACCCGGGACGGCTACCGCCGGGCGATCCTCGCCGCCAAGGAGAAGATCGCCGCCGGGGATCTGTACCAGGTGAACTTGAGCCAGCGCTTCACCGCCCCCTACCCCGGCGACCCCTTCGCCTTCTACCGGCGGCTGCGCCGCGCCAGCCCCGCCCCCTTCGGGGCGGCGCTCTTCCCCGACGGCTTCGCCGTGCTCTCCAACTCGCCGGAGCGCTACCTCCGGATCGACGGGGACCGCATCGAGACCCGCCCGATCAAGGGGACCCGGCCCCGGGGCCGCACCGCCGAGGAGGACCGCCGCCTCGCCGAGGAGCTCCGGGCGAGCGTCAAGGACCGCGCCGAGCACGTGATGATCGTCGACCTAGAGCGCAACGACCTCGGGCGGGTGTGCGCCTACACCACGGTCCACGTCCCCGAGTTCGAGGTGGTCGAGTCCTACGCCAACGTCCACCACCTGGTGTCCACCGTGGCCGGCCGGGTCCACCCCAGCCGGGACGCCGTGGCGTGCGTCCGAAACTCCTTCCCCGGGGGGTCGATCACCGGGGCCCCGAAGGTGCGGGCGATTCAAGTCATCGACGAGCTGGAGCCCACGGCGCGGGGGGTCTACTGCGGCTCGGTGGGGTACCTGGACTTCGCCGGCCGGGTCGACCTCAACATCGCCATCCGCACCGCCATCTACCGCGAGGGTCAGCTCCACTTCCAGGTGGGGGGCGGCATCGTGGCCGACTCCGACCCGGACCAGGAGTACGAGGAGACCCTCACCAAGGCCCAGAGCTTCCTCAAAGCCCTCACCGGCCGGGGGCACCTGTGGGAGGGGTGAGGCCGGTGGAGCCCCGCTGCTGGCTGGACGGCCGGCTGCGGCTCGAGGCCCGGGCGCGGGTGACCGCCGGGGACCGCGGGCTCCTGTACGCCGACGGGGTGTTCGAGACCCTGCGGGCGTACGGCGGCCGAGCCTTTGGCCTCCCCGAACACTGGCAGCGCTTGACCGCCTCGGCCGAGGCCCTGGGGCTGCCCCTGCCCCCGGCCGACCCCGGAGCCATCGTCCACCGGGTGCTCGCGGCCAACCGGCACCAAGACGCCTCGGTGCGCCTCACCCTCACCCGGGGGGCCGAGCCGCCGGGGCCCCGGCCGGACCCCGCCGGCCGCCCCACCCTCCTCGTCCAGGCCCGCCCCCTGCGTCCGGACCTCGCCGCCCGGGCCCAAGACGGCGTGGCCGGTCGGCGCCTGCCGTGGCCCTTGCGGGCCCGGGGCCTGTGGCTCCAGCAACACAAGACCGTGGCGTACCTGCCGAGCGTGGTCGCCCTGGGGCGGGTGCCGCCGGGGGAGGAGCCGCTCCTCGAGAACACCGACGGCCACCTGGCCGAAGGGGCGACCTCGAACCTCTTCTGGGTCCGGGGAGGCCGGCTGTACACCCCCCACCCGGAGGCCGGCTGCCTGCCGGGGGTGACCCGGGCCCGGGTCCTGGCCTTCGCCTCTACCCTGAGCATCCCCTGGGAGGAGGGGTTCTTCCCCGCCGCCGACCTCCTGGGCGCCGAGGAGGCCTTCGTGACCAACTCGGTCATCGAGGTGACCCCCCTCGTCGCCGTGGACGGCCGCCCCGTGGGGGGAGGCCGGCCGGGGCCGGTCACCCGGGCCCTCCAGGGGGCGTACCGGATCGCCGTGGCCCGGGAGCTGGGGCTTTCGTGATCCCCGTGGTCCGGGTCGCCTGCCCCGACTACCGGGACGCCGGGGACGCCTTCCGGCGCTGCCTCGAGCTCCTGACCGGGGCGGGCGCCGGCCCCTTCGCGGCTCCCGGGGAGCCGGTCCTGCTCAAGCCCAACCTCCTCGCCCCCCACCCCCCCGAGGCCGCGGTGACGACCCACCCCGCCGTGGTGGAGGCCGCCCTCGCCGCCGCCGCCGACCTGGGGGCCAAGGCGGTGGTGGCCGACTCCCCGGGCCTCGGCTCGGCCCAGCGGGTCGCCCGGGCGGCGGGGATCGCCGAGGCGTGCCGCCGCCACGGGGTCCCCCTGGTGGACCTGGGGCGGGGGGAGGCCGCCGAGGTCGCCGGCGCCACCTTTCGGGGGCTGACGGTGGCCCGGGAGGCCCTGGAGGCCCGCTGGCTGTGGAACCTGCCGAAGTGGAAGACCCACACCATGATGGGGCTCACCCTGGGGGTGAAGAACCTCTACGGCTGCGTGCCCGGCAAGCGAAAGATCGCCGAGCACTTCCGGGCCGGACGGGACCGGGGGGCCTTCGCCCGGCTGCTCCTGGACCTGGAGACCCTGCTCCAGCCGACCCTGACCGTGCTGGACGGGGTGGTGGCCATGGAGGGGCCCGGCCCGAGCCGGGGCCGACCGGTCCCCCGGGGCCTCCTGCTCGCGTCCCCGGACGCCGCGGCCCTGGACGCAGAGGCCGCCCGGCTCTCCGGCTTCGCCCCCGGGGCGGTGCCGACGGTGCAGGCGAGCCTCGATACGGGTAGACTAGCGCCCGCCCGGGTGCGGGTCCTGGGGGACCCGGCCGAGGTGCGCCGTCTGGCCCCCGCCCCGGGGAGCCCCGCGGACTGGGTGGCACCGCGGCTGATCAAGCGCCTGGTGCGGGGCGCGGTCTCGCCGGCCCCCCGGTTCGCGACCGCGACCTGCACCGGCTGCGGGGTGTGCCGCCAGGCGTGCCCCGCCCACGCCCTCGGGCCCGGCACACCCCCCGAGCTCGCCGAAGGGGCGTGCATCCGCTGCTACTGCTGCCAGGAGTTGTGCCCGTCAGGCGCCGTGGACGTGTCGCGCCGGCTGCCGGGGCTGGGGTGGGGAGGACGAGGGAGGTCGCGATGAGGGGCATCTTCGTAGGCATCGACGTGGGGGGCACCCACACCGACGGGGTCGCCATCGAGGGCGGCCGGATCGTCCACAAGGCCAAGGTCCCGACCCGGGAGGACCTGGAGGGGTGCACCCTCGAGGCCCTGGCGGCGCTCTTCGACGGCATCCCGGTGGCCGACGTCCGGCGGGTGGTCCTCTCCACGACGCTGGTTACCAACGCGGTGGTGGAGGGGAGCCTGGAGTCCACCGGGGTGCTGGTGACCGCCGGGCCGGGCATGAACCCGGCCGGGATGCCCCTCGGGCCCCGGGGCCGGGTGGTGAAGGGCGCCATGGACCACCGGGGCCGGGAGGTCGCCCCCCTGGACGAGGCCGCGGTGGTCGAGCACCTCGCCGCGTGCCGGGGCGCCGGGGTCAAGGTCCTGGCCGTCGCCGGCAAGTTCTCGGTGCGCAACCCCACCCACGAGCGGCGCATCGCCGAGCTCGCCCAGGGCTTCGACTACGTGGCCACCGGGCACTCGGTCTCCGGCACCCTCAACTTCCCCCGCCGGGTGGCGACGGCGTTTCTGTGCGCGGGGGTGTGGCGCCGGCACCACGCCTTCGTCGCCGCCATGGGCAAGGCCCTGGCGCGCTTCGGCGTCGCTGCGCCCCTGTACCTCTTGCGGGCCGACGGCGGCACCCAGCTCGCCTCGTCCTTTCGGAGCCCAGCGGAGACCGCCCTGTCGGGCCCCGCGGCGAGCATCATGGGCGTCCAGGCCATGGACGCCCTGGCCGGGGAGACCCTCTCCCTGGACGTGGGCGGCACCACCACCGACACCGCCCTGTTCACCCAGGGGGTCCCGCTCCTGGAACCCCTCGGCGCCACCATCGGCCCCCACCGGACCCAGATCCGGGCGCTGTTCACCCGGTCCACGGGGGTCGGGGGCGACAGCCACGTGCGGGTCGAGGGCGGCGAGATCCGGGTGGGGCCCCACCGCCTCGGCCCCCCGGCGTCCCTGGGGGGGCTCCACCCCACCCCCACCGACGCCCTGGTCCTCTTGGGCCGCGCCCTGGGGGACCGGGGGCGGGCCGCCGACGCCCTCGCCCCCATCGCCCTGGCCCTCCAGGTCTCCCCGGAGGAGGGGGCGCGGCGGGTGCTCCAGGCCCTGGCCCGGGACATCGGGGCCGCTGCCCGGGGCTTCCTGCACGAGGTGAACGCCCGCCCCGTCTACACCATCCACGAGCTCCTGGAGGGCCACCGGGTCGCCCCCGTGCGGGCGGTGGCGGTGGGCGGGCCGGCCCGGGCGATCGCCCCCTACCTGGAGCACGCCCTGGACCTCCCGGTGACCGTACCCGACCACTACGACGTCGCCAACGCCATCGGCGCCGCCCTGGCCCGGGTGAACCTCGAGGTCAACCTGGTGGCCGACACCGGGCGGGGCTTTCTTTCCATCCCCGAGGCCGACGTTTACCGCCCGGTGACCGGCCGGTACTCCCTGGAGGAGGCCCGGGCCGAGGCCGGCCGGACGCTCCTCGCCGTGGCGGAGGACAAGGGGGTGCTGGAAACCGACGCCGCGGTGGACATCGCCGAGGAGGAGTCCTTTCGGATCGTCGAGGGCTTTGCCACGGTCGGCAGCGTGCACCGGGTTCGAGCCCAGATCCGCCCCGGCATCCTGGGCCGGGTCGCCTGAGGCTCGCCGTCTACGGAGGAGGCCATGTTCCATTTGCGCGCGCCCCATCGCACCGGCATCGTCTTCTTCCCGGCCTTCGACTGGGCCATCGACCCCACCCACCCGGAGCGGGAGGAGCGCCTGCTCTACACCCGGGACCAGATCTTCGAGGAGGGCCTCCTGGACGTGGAGGGGATCGTCGAGTACCCGCCGGTGGTGGCGACCCTGGAGGACGTGGAGCGGGTCCACACCTGCTTTCCCACCAGCACGGCCCAGGTGAGCCCCTCCCACCTGATCTCCGCGGGGGGCGCCATCGTCGCGGCCCGCAAGGTGCTCGCCGGGGAGGTGGAGAAGGCTTTCGCCCTGGTCCGCCCCCCCGGCCACCACGCCCGCCGGGTGGTCCACGGCTTGCGGGGCTTTTGCATCATCAACATCGAGGCGGTGATGGTCGAGCACCTCCGCCGCCACGTGCGGGACCTGCGGGTCGCCATCGTGGACACCGACTGCCACCACGGGGACGGCACCCAGGACGTGTACTGGCACGACCCCGACACTCTCTTCATTTCGATCCACCAGGACGGCCGCACCCTGTACCCCGGCTCCGGCTTCCCCGACGAGTTCGGCGGCCCCAACGCCTACGGCTCCACCCTCAACCTCCCCCTCCCTCCGGGCACCACCGACGAGGGCCTCCTCCACGCCATCGACCACTTCGTGCTGCCCGTGCTCGAGGACTGGAAGCCGGACCTCGTGATCAACTCGGCAGGCCAGGACAACCACTTCACCGACCCCATCACCGACATGGCGGTCACCGCCCAGGGCTACGCGGAGCTGACCCGCAAGCTCAAGCCCCACCTGGCGGTCCTGGAGGGCGGCTACTCCATCCAGAGCGCCCTGCCCTACGTCAACACCGGGATCCTCCTGGCCATGGCGGGGCTCGACACCTCCGCGGTGGTGGAGCCCGAGTTCCGCCCCGGCTCGCTCCACCAGTCCGAGCGGGCCCGGGAGTACACCAAGCGCCTGTGCGAGATCATGTTCGACCGCTACCGGGTCCGCGACCAGCTCCGGGCCAAGGCCTTCGGGGGCAAGACCCACCACGAGGAGCGGCGCCACGTGCCCTACGACGGGGCGATGATCAGCGAGGCCCAGCACGAGCGGGTGCGGGTGTGCGAGGACTGCGGGGGGGTGGTCTTTTTGGAGAGCGAGGTGAGCGGCCGCGGCAAGCTCCTCGCCATCGAGCTCCCCCGGCGCTCGTGCCCCGCCTGCCGAGCCGAGGGGTTGGCGGCGTACGCGGCGGCGAGCCCCGCCGACTACCGGCTGGTGGAGCTCAAGGACCGGCCCCTGGATCGGGTGGAGCGCAAGGGTCCGGCCGCCGCCCGCTGACCCGGCCCGCGGTCACTCGTACAGCGATAAGGGGGGTTCGTCGATGGCGGCGGCCTGCTCCCGCAGGGCGAGGATCTGGGCCTCCCAGTACTTGGGGGTCCCAAACCACGGGAAGGTCACCGGAAAGGCGGGGTCGGCCCAGCGGCGGGCGAGCCAGCCGGCGTAGTGGATCATCCGCAGCGCCCGCAACGCCTCCAGGAGGCACAGCTCCCCGGGGTCGAAGTCGCGAAACACCCGGTACCCCTCGAGGACCTGGCCGAGCTGCTCCTCCATGGTTCGGCGGTCGCCGCTCAGAAGCATCCACAGGTCCTGGACCGCGGGGCCGGTGCGGGCGTCATCGAAGTCCACGAAGTGGGGGCCCTCCGCGGTCCACAGGACGTTCCCCGCGTGGCAGTCGCCGTGGAGGCGAAGGACGGTCAGGGGCTTCGCCCGCTCCCACGCCCCGGCGACCCGGCTCAGCACCTCCTCGGCGGTGGTACGGTAGGGGGCTTCCAGGCCCCCGGTGACGAACCCGCCCTCCAGCACGAAAGCCAGGGGCTGGCGCCCGAAGGTGTCCGGGGTGATCCGGGGCCGGGCCCGGAAGGGGCGCTGGGCACCTACCGCGTGGAGCCGCCCGAGGAAGCGCCCGAGGCGGCCCAGGGTGGTCGCGTCCTCCAGCTCGGGGGTGCGGCCGGGGCGCTTGGGATACAGCGCGAAGCGGTAGCCCGCCGCCCGCCACAGGGTCCGCCCCCGGGGTCCGGCCAGGGGGGGCACGGCCGGGACCTCGGCGGCCTGAAGCTCCCGGGTGAAGGCGTGCTCCTCCCGGATGGCCGCGTCGGTCCAGCGCCGGGGCCGGTAGAACTTGGCCACCAAAGGCTCGCCGTCCTCCACCCCCACCTGGTACACCCGGTTCTCGTAGCTGTTGAGGGCCAGGAGGCGCCCGTCACACCGGTAGCCGACCGCCTCCACGGCATCGAGCACCCGGTCGGGGGTGAGCTCGCCGAACCCGGCCCGTTCCTCGGCCACCGCGCCTCCTCTCGACCCTTCCCCCCCGGCGCCCCCATGGTGGCAGGTCCGGGGCACGGGCGCAACCCGCCCCCGCCCGCCCCCGCCCGCCCCCGGACGCTCCCGCGAGAGCAAGCGGTTCGTTGTCAGTTGTCAGCATCGAGCATCACCCGGGTGGCCAACACGCAGAGCGGCCCGGCCACGCCCCACAGGGCGCGGCCGGGCCGCTCGGACCCCGCGCATCCCGGGCCGTCAGTTGCTGGCGATGGCGAGCTTCACCTTCGCCTCCAGCTCCACCTCGTCCCCGGGCTTGTAGCCCACGTGCTGGTAGACGATCTTGCCCTTCTTGTCGATCAGCACGGTGGTGGGCAGGATGCTCGCGTCGAACTGCTTCATCACCGCGAGCTGCTTGTCGATCACCGTCGCGTAGGGGACCTTGAAGCTCTGGGTCTCGAGGAACCGGGTGACCCGCTTCAAGATGAAGGCGTCCACGTTCATGCCGACCACCACCAGGTCGTTGGGGTAGCGGTTGGAGATCTCGATCAGGGCGGGGATCGCCTGGACGCAGGGGCCGCAGTTGATCGACCACCAGTCCAGAAGGACGGCCTTCTTACCGAGGTAGCTCCCGAGATCGAACTCCCCGCCCCCCAGGAGCGGCGCCTTGAAGGTCGGGGCTACCTGGCCGACGCCCCGCGCCGCCACGGAAAACGCGGGGACGAGCAAGGCGAAAGCCACCACCAGAGCCAGGATCTTGCGCATCATTTCACTCCCAAGTCCGTAGGTCCACACCGAGCGGCTCCACCTGCGAACGCAGCGGTCTTAAGAGCCCTCAGCTCTCCTATTGTACATAGATCGACCGACCTCGGGTCAAGATTGAGGGTTCCAGCCTATTTCTTTGCCTTCCGCGGTCTTCTTTTTCCTTTCCCCCCGGGCCGGGGCCACCCGTAGGCCGCCGCCGACCCCAGGACCACCACCAGAAGCCCCAGGAGCACCGTTTCTCGGGAGACCTCGAGGTAGACGAGGCGTTCCGCGTAATGCCCTAGAAAGGTGCCGACGTAGGCCGAACCGCCGGCCCGGCCCCGCAGCCACCCCTCCAGGTGGGTGAGGGGGCAGATGCCCCCCCGGGCGGTCAGGACCCCGGCGAACCCGAGCCCCCCGAGGTGGAGCCAACGAACCCAGCGGACCCGGCGCCCGATCAGTGCCCCGAAGATCAAAAAGAGGATCCACCCGAGGTGCAGCACCACCACCGCGTCCGCCGCGAGCCCAGCCACGGTGGCCACCTCAGGGCCTCGCCCCGGCCCGCGAGAGCAGGGCGGCCACGGCTTCGGCCACGGCGCGGTAGCCCTCGGCGTTGGCGTGGATGGCGTCGGCCTTGCGGGCCGGGTCGGTCAGGACCTGGCGCCAGATCTCCCCCTCGTAGGGGATATTCAGCTCCCGCGCCAGGTCCGGGTACAGGGGTGGCGGAGAGGTGAAGACCCCGGGGTTGGGGACCCCGAGGAGGACCACCTCGGCCCCGGACGCCCAGGCGAGGCGGACCATCGCCTCCAGGTTGGCCTTGAGGGCGCCCCGATCGTAACGCCGCAACAGGTCGTTGCCGCCGTGGCACAAAAGCACCAGGGCCGGCTCGGTCTCCCGCAGGGCTCCCGCCAGCCGCCCGAGGCCCTGGCTGGTCACCTCGCCCGGCACCCCGGCGTTAATCACCCGGCGCCCCAGGAGGGCCTCCAGGCGCGCCGGGTAGCTCTCGCCGGGCTCCGCCCCGGTACCCCGGGTCAGGCTGTCCCCAAAGGCCAGGACCACCGCCTCCGGCGCCAGGGGGCGAAGGGCGGGACGGGGCTCCCGGCACCCCATCGCCAGCACCAGCGCGACCGCCACCCAGCACGCCCCGGGCCCCCGTCGTCCACGTTTCTCGGGCACCTTCCCCGCTCCTTTCCCCGGCGCCTCCGCCGTGCGCTACAATGGTTAGGACACCCGTGACGGCGAGAGGCGCGACCCCATGGCCGACGAGATCCGGCTCGAGCGAATCGACGACTTCCGGTGGCAGCTGCCCCGCTCGGGGGCGATGCGGGTCCCGGGGACCATCTACGCCACCGAGGCCATGATACCCCAGCTTCGGGCCGAGCAAGCCCTACAGCAGGTGCGAAACGTCGCCACCCTGCCGGGCATCCTCGGGGCCAGCATGGCCATGCCGGACGTCCACTGGGGCTACGGCTTCCCCATCGGCGGGGTCGCCGCGATGGACGCCGAGGTCGGCGTGGTCTCCCCAGGGGGGGTCGGGTACGACATCAACTGCGGCGTCCGCCTCTTGAGTACCCACCTCACCTACGACGAGGTCGCCCCGCGGCTTCGGGACCTGACCGCGCTCCTCTTTGACCGCATCCCCTCCGGGGTCGGGTCCAAGGGCCCGCTGCGGCTCCGGCCGGCGGAGCAGAAGAAACTTCTCACCCGGGGGGCCGCCTGGGCGGTGGACGTAGGCTACGGCCGGCCCGAGGATTTAGAGACCACCGAAGACCGCGGCTGCCTCCCGGACGCCGACCCGGCCGCCGTGTCGCCCCGCGCCCAGGAGCGCGGGCTGGAGCAGGTGGGCACCCTCGGCTCGGGCAACCACTTCGTGGAGGTGCAACGCGTCGAGCGGATCTTCGACCCCGAGGCGGCCCAGGCCTTTGGCTTGTTCGAGGGCCAGGTGGCGGTGATGATCCACTCGGGGAGCCGCGGCCTCGGCTACCAGGTGTGCGACGACGCCCTCAAGGCGATGGCTCGGGAAGTGGTCCGGGAGGGCTTGGACCTCCCCGACCGGCAGCTCGCCTGCGCCTACACCCGGAGCCCCGCCGCCCGCCAGTACCTCGCCGCCATGGCGGCGGCCGCCAACTACGCCTGGGCGAACCGCCAGGCCCTGATGCACGGGGTCCGGGAGGTGCTCCTCGACTTCTTCCGGGCGTCCCCGGGGGCCCTGGGCCTCGAGCTCCTGTACGACGTGGCCCACAACATCGCCCGGCGCGAACGCCACTTGGTGGGGGGCGAGGAGCGGTGGGTCATGGTCCACCGCAAGGGCGCCACCCGGTCCTTCGGCCCCGGGGATCCCCGGGTACCCCGGCGCTACCGGGGGGTGGGCCAGCCGGTGCTGATCCCCGGGGACATGGGCCGCGCCTCCTACGTCCTGGCCGGCACCCAACGGGCCGTGGACGAGACCTTCGGCTCCACCTGTCACGGCGCCGGCCGCCGGTTGTCCCGCACCGCCGCCCTCAAGGAGAAGAGCGGCGCCGACGTCCGCCGCCACCTGGAAAGCCAGGGGATCTGGGTCCAGTCCGCGGGGATCAAGACCCTCGCCGAGGAGATGCCCGAGGCGTACAAGGACGTCGACGACGTGGTCGCCGCGGTGGCCGGCGCCGGCCTCTCCCGGCGGGTCGCCCGGCTGCGGCCCCTGGGGGTGGTCAAGGGATAGCGGTCCCCGGCGAGCCCCGCGGTTCGGCGCTGGAATCCGATGCCAAAAGGTGCTAGCGTCCTGGCCCCCGGGGGCGGAGCGAAGCGGTCGCTCCGCCCCCTCTCGTTCACCCCAAGCTCTCTCGCCCGAGGACTTCCATGGGAGCACTTCGCCGCTGCTCGCGGTTCATCGACACCCTCAACGACCGCATCGGCCGGGCCGTGTCCTGGCTCACCGGCGCCATGGTCCTCTTGACCGCCTACGACACGGTCATGCGGTACGCCTTCAAAAAGGGGAGCGTCGGGCTCCAGGAGCTCGAGTGGCACCTCTTCGCCATCGTGTTCCTGGTGGGCGCCGGCTACACCCTCAAGGAAGACGCCCACGTGCGGGTGGACATCTTTTACGCGGGGTGGAGCCAACGGACCCGGGCCTGGGTGAACCTGATCGGGACGGCGGTCGCCCTGGTGCCCTTTTGCCTGCTGATCCTGTGGGCCACCCAGGGCTTCATCGCCAACTCCTGGGCGGTGCGGGAGATCTCCCCCGACCCCGGGGGGCTCCCCGCCCGCTACGCCCTCAAGGCGATGATTCCCCTCGGGTTCTTCCTGGTCCTCCTCCAGGGCATCAGCGAGGCCATCAAGGCCCTCCTTACGCTTCGCAACGACCAGGAGGCCTCCCATGGCTGAGCTCTTCCTCGAGTTCCTGCCCGGGGTGATGTTCGCGGTGCTCCTCGGGTGCCTGCTCTTGGGCTACCCCGTGGCGCTGACCCTGGGCGGCGTCGCCCTGGTCTTCGGGTACATCGGCTTTGGCTTCGACTTCTTCACCCTGCTGCCCCTGCGGATCTGGGGCGTGATGACCAACTTCACCCTCATCGCGGTGCCGCTCTTCGTCTTCATGGGGGTCATGCTGGAGCGCTCGGGCCTGGCCGAGGATCTCCTCGAGACCATGAGCCTGCTCTTCGGGCGGATGCGGGGCGGGCTCGCTATCTCGGTGGTGGTGGTGGGGGCGCTCCTGGCCGCCTCCACGGGCATCGTCGGCGCCACCGTGGTGACCATGGGCCTTCTGGCCCTGCCCACCATGCTGCGGCGCAACTACCACGTGGAGCTCGCCACCGGCACCATCGCCGCCTCGGGCACCCTGGGCCAGATCATCCCGCCGAGCATCGTCCTGGTGCTCCTGGGGGACGTCATGGGGGTGCCGGTGGGCGACCTCTTCGTCGGCGCGGTGATCCCCGGGCTGATCCTGGTGGTCCTGTACATCCTGTACATCGCGATCCTCGGCTTCCTCAAGCCCCAATGGGCCCCCCCCGTCCCCAAGAGCGAGCGGGATCTGGTCACCGGCTGGACGCTCGCCCGCCGGGTACTGGTGGCCCTCATCCCCCCGGCGTTCTTGATCCTCGCGGTCCTGGGGTCGATCTTCGCCGGCATCGCCTCCCCCACCGAGGCGGCTTCCCTGGGGGCCATCGGCGCGACCCTGCTCACCGCCCTCAAGGGCCGTTTCAACCTGGATATCCTCCGGGGGGTGATGCAGGCCACCACCAAGCTCACCTGCATGGTGTTCATCATCCTGGTGGGGGCGAGCGCCTTCGGCCTGGTGTTTCGGGGGCTCCACGGGGACGACTTGATCCGCCGCTTCATCGAGTGGCTGCCCTTCGGCAAGTGGGGCGTGCTGATGATCGTCATGGCGGTGATCTTCGTGGCCGGCTTCTTCCTGGACTTCATCGAAATCACCTTCATCGCCGTGCCGGTCTTGACCCCGATCCTGGTCACCCACATGGGGGTCGATCCCCTGTGGCTCGCGGTGCTGATTGCCGTGAACCTCCAGACCTCGTTTTTGACGCCGCCCTTTGGCTTCGCCCTCTTCTACCTCAAGGGCGTCGCCCCCCCGGAGGTGACCACCGGCCACATCTACCGGGGCATCATCCCCTTCGTCGCGATCCAGGTAATCGGCCTCTTGATCGTCGCTTTCTTCCCGGAGACGGTCACCTGGCTGCCGACCCTGATGATCAAGTAGCGCTTTCCTTCCAGAGATGGGGCGCCGGGTACTCCCCGGCGCCCCATCGCTCCCCCGCCTCAGATAGCCCGTGATCCAGCGGGAAATATCGAGTACCCTGTGCCCGCACATTTGCGAGCAATCCAGGCCCCTCCGGGCCCTCTCCCCTTGCCCAGGACCACCCGCCCATGTCCCCAAGAACCGTTGCCCTCGCCCTCGCCCTACTGGCCGTCCCGGCCTTCGCCGCAACCTACGGGTCGGGGGTGAACCTCACGACCCCGACCCGGGTATCGGCCCTCCTGGCCGACCCCGCGGCCCACCTCGGACAGACCGTGCTGGTGGAGGGGCTGGTGGTGGACGTCTGCGCCAAGCGGGGCTGCTGGTTGGAGCTCGCGAGCGACCAGAAGCACCAGACCCTGTCGGTCCAGGTGCCCGACGGGGTGATCGTCTTCCCCTTGAGCGCCCGGGGCCGGGTCGCCCGGATTCAGGGGGTGCTCGCGGAGGTGCCCCGAAGCGCCGCCGAGGAGAAGTGGGGCTGGCAAGGGGGACCCGCCCAGCCTCCCGCTCCCCGCTACCTGCTTCGCGCCACCGGGGCCGTGATCCCGTGAGGGGGGCAGCCGCCCCGGTCGCCCGCTGGCGGCGCTGGAACCGCGCCGTCCACCGGGACCTGGGCTACCTCTGCCTCGGCCTCACCCTGGTGTACGCGGTCTCCGGAGTGGCGCTCAACCACCTGCACCACTGGAACCCCAACTACCGGATCGAGCGGCGGGAACTCCCCTTCCCCGCCCCGGGCCCCGACGCCGAGGTGGGCGAGGTGGTGCGCCGAGCCCTGGCCCTGGTGGCCGAAACCCGTCCGGTCAAGAGCACCTTCGAGCCGGCCCCCGGAGTCGTGCAGGTGTTCGTCGAGGGCAACACCCTGTGGGTCGACCTCGAACGAGGCACGCTCCGGGAGGAGCGGGCGGCGGAGCGACCCGTCCTGTACTTCCTCAACGGGCTGCACCTCAACCGCCCCAAGGGGGGCTGGACCGCCCTAGCCGACGTCTACGGGGTGGCCCTGGCGGTCCTGGCGGTCACCGGTGTCCTCATCCCCGGGGGCCGCCTCGGCCCGACCCGCCGCGGCGTGTGGCTCACCGCCGCAGGGATCCTCGCCCCGATGCTCTGCCTCGCCCTGAGATAGCGCCTCCTTCCCGACGTGGAGTGCGGCAATGGGAAAGGCGCCGCGCATCTGGATTTCCGATTCGCCCCCCCCGGACGATTTCCGTACCCTCGTGGGGCTCGCGCTTCCAGACCCCCTGGAGCCGCGCCGGGGTTCGGAGAGGGAGGAAGGCGATGCGTAAAGGAAGAACGGCCCTGCTTGTAGTTTTGGCGACGATCCCCCTAGCCGTGGGGCCTGGGAGCCCGACCGCAGCCGGGGAGCTAGACCGGTTTCGGGGACTTACGGGAACCATAAACATCGCCGGCGGGACGGCCCACGTCCCGGTGATGACCGAGGCGGCGAGACGCATCATGACCGCCTACCCCGGCATCCGGATCGCGGTCGCGGCAGGAGGCACCGGCGTGGGGGTCCAAAAGGTCGGAGAGGGGCTGGTGGACATCGGCAATTCCGGCCGGGCACTCACCGCCGAGGAGGTGGCCCGGTACGGCCTCGTGAGCGTGCCCTTGGCGCTAGACGGGGTAGCCCCGATCGCCCACCCCAAGAACCCGGTGACCGGGCTGACCACGGCGGAGATCCGGGGGATCTTCGCCGG
>JBBIIA010000026.1:0-12667 GCA_037446775.1 Deltaproteobacteria bacterium | reverse complement strand
TGCGGGTGGACGGGGTCGCCCCAACCCAGGAGAACGCGCGGAACGGAACCTACCCCGTGGTTCGCACCCTATATGCGAACACCAGAGGTGCTCCGAGCGGGCTGGCAAAGGCCTTCCTCGACTACCTGGGCGGTCCCGAGGGGGCCCAGATCATCCGCCAGAGCGGGTACCTTCCCCTCCGGTGAGACGCTCCAGCGCGACACACAGGGGTGGCGAAGGCCCCCTGGCGCCGCTGGGGCGCGCCAGCCTGTGGGCTTTCGCCGCCCTGGCCGTGGCGTCGGTGCTCGCCATCCTCGGATTTCTCGCCGCCTTCAGCCTCCCGATCTTCAGCGACGGTCGCCTGAGCAGGGTACTGACGTGGACGTGGCAGCCCCTCCAGGGGGAGTTCGGGGTCCTCCCCATGATGACCGGGACCCTTCTCCTCGCCACCTCCGCGGTCGCCCTGGCTCTGCCGATGGGAGTCGGGGTGTGCGGCTTTGCCCACGGGGTCGGCCCGCGCAGCCTGGGGCGCCTGGTCCGCGGGATCGTGCAGTTCATGACCGGCATCCCCACGGTGGTCTACGGTTTTGTCTCGGTCTTCCTCCTGGTCCCCCTGGTTCGGGCCACCTTCGGGTCGACCAGCGGCTACTGCTGGCTCTCCGCGGCCCTGACTCTGGCGTTCCTCACCCTTCCCACGGTTGTCATCGTCCTCGACGGCCACCTCCGCCACCTGGATTCCGCACTCCGCCTGGGGGCGGCGGCCCTCGGGCTCAACCCGGCGCAGCAGTTTGCCTGGGTCTTCCTCCCGGCCTCGTCCCGGGGGCTTCTCGCAGCGGCTCTCCTGGCCTTCGGCCGGGCCGTGGGGGACACCCTGGTATCCCTGATGGTGGCCGGCAACGCGCCCCTGGTTCCCTCCTCGCCCCTGGCACCCCTGCGTACCCTCACCGCCCACATCGGGCTCGTCCTGGCCGCCGACGTCCACAGCACCGCCTACCACTCCCTGTTCCTGAGCGGGGTGTTGCTCTTCGGGGTGACGGCTCTCGTAAGCCTCGGGGTGCGGTGGGTGGCCGCGGCCCAGGAGGAGGGGGAGGCCCCCCGGTGAGGCGCGCGACCGCCGTGACCGCCTGGTGCTGGGCCTCGGCCCTGGTAACCCTTGGAGGCGTCGGAGTGCTGGTCGGATTCCTCGTTTTGAGGGGAGGCAAAGCCTTGGGGCCCGGACTCCTCTTCGGTAGCCAGCCCCTCTGGCAAGCGCTCACCGGCCGGGTGCCGGTGTGGGACGGAATCTGGCCTGCGGTAGCGGGCACCGGGGCGCTGGTTCTCCTCGCCGGGTCCCTGGCGGTACCGGTGGGTATTGGGGCCGGCTTGCACCTCGCCGAGTTCGCCCGGGGGCGGTGGAAGCGGGTGGCGGGGTTTGCCGTCGACCTCCTGGCGGGGATTCCCTCGATCGTCATGGGCCTCTTCGGCTTCGCCTTGATCTTGTTCCTGCGGCGCACCGTGGCCCCTACGGCCAACGCCTCGCTCTTGCTGGCAGCCGGCTGCATCGCGCTCCTGGTTCTCCCCTACCTGATCCGCACCACCCAGGGGGCCATCGAGGCGCTGCCGCCATCCCTGCGGCTCGCGGGGGCTAGCCTCGGCCTCACCCCCTGGCAAAACCTGGTCCACGTGCTGGTGCCGGCGGCGTCGCGCTCCCTCTCCGGAGGGGTGGTATTGGCTCTCGGCCGAGCGGCCGAGGATACGGCGGTGATCCTGCTCACCGGGGCGGTGGCCCAAGCGGGAGTGCCCCGCGCCCTCACCGAGCAATTCGAGGCCCTTCCCTTCTCGATTTACTACCTATCCACCGAGTATCGCAACCCGGCCGAGTTGGAGCGGGCCTTCGCCACCGCCCTCGTCCTCCTCGCCGTGACGGGGGGGCTTTTGCTCAGCGCCCGCGCCCTGCGGGCCGCTGCCCGCCGGGGGCGGGAAGCGGGGGAACCCTCTTGAGCGCCGTCGGCACCGTCGAAGGCCTCGAGGTTTGGTTCGGACCTCGCCGCGCGGTGGCGGTGCCCCGACTCGAACTCCAACCCGGGGAGCTTCTGGTCCTGGTAGGGCGATCCGGGTCGGGCAAGACCACCCTGCTCCGCAGCTTTAACCGACTCAACGAGTGCTTCCCAGGGTGCCAGACCAAGGGCTCGGTGCGGTTGCGGTTCGGGGGTGGGTGGTGCCCGTTGTACGACCCGGGGATTCCCGTGACCGACTTGAGACGGCGGGTCGGCATGGTGTTTCAGACCCCAAACGTACTGCCCACCACAATCGAACGAAACCTCGCCCTGCCCCTGCGGCAGGTTCTGGGGGTCCCCAAGGCCGAGGTTTCGGGCCGCCTCGCGCAGGCACTCGCGGAGGCGGGTCTGTGGGACGAAGTCAAGGACCGGCTATCGGCCCCGGCGCTCAGCCTCTCGGGAGGCCAGCAACAACGCCTGTGCCTGGCACGGGCCCTGGTTCTTGAGCCGGAGTACCTGCTGCTGGACGAACCCACCGCGGCCCTCGACTTTCGGGCCGCGGGCCGGGTCGAAGACCTCCTGCTCAAGCTCAAGGCAAGGCACACGATGATTGCCGTGTCCCACAGCCTCGGCCAGGCTCGGCGCCTGGCCGACCGGGTGGCGGTGTTTCGGGAAGGCGAACTGGCGAGGGTCCTTCGCCGGGAAGAGATCGACGACCGGGCGGCCTTTGCGGCGGCCCTGGAAGAGGCATTTTAACCCGAAGGCAGACCCACCGCCGCCCTTCACCCTTGCGAGCCAAGCTCCCGTACCCGATCGCCCCGCGGGGGGATGGAGCGCTCGGGGCCACGCATACGGGCTAAGGCGGTCCCCGCGGTCACCAGCAAGCCGATCAAAGGTACGCGGCGTAAATAAACCCCACGGCCACGGCGAGGAAGAGGAGGGTCAAGCCCCCTCCGGCCCGGAGGAAATCGGCGTTGCGGTAGTTCCCCGGGCCGAGGATGAGGGCGTTGACCTGGTGGGTGGGTAGGACGAAGGAGTTGGAGGCGCACACGGCTACTAAGAGCGCCAGGGCCCGAGGGGGGAGCCCGGCCCCCTGGGCGACGGCCACGGCCAGGGGCACCAGGAGCACGGTGGCGGCGACGTTGGACAAGAAGAGCGAGAGGAGGGTCGTGAGCGCCCCCAGGGCCCCGAGGATGAGGAGGGGGTGGGCGCCGGCCAGGGGCGTAAGCGCCAGGTCCGCCAGGTAGGCCGCCGCCCCGGTCTTCTCCATGGCGGTGCCGAGGGGGATGAGGCCTGCCAGCAGAAACACCGTGCGCCAGTCCACGGCCCGGTACGCCTCGTCGGCGGTAACCACCCGGGAGACGATCATGGCCACGGCGCCGGTCAGGAGCGACACCGCCAGGGGCGCCCCGGCGAGCCCCAGCCCCAGGGCTGCCCCGAGGCACCCCAGGGCCACCCCGGGCCGGGGCCGGGCCGCGGCCACCGGCCCCAGGGGGGAGACCAGGGCGAAAGTGCCCCCCTCCCCCATCCGGGCCAGGTTGCCCCAGGGGCCGTACACCACCAGGGCGTCCCCGGGTTCGAGCACCTCGTCCGAGAAGTCCTCCCGGTGGGCCTCCCGGCCGCTCAGGCGCACCAGGGGCTCGACCCCGTAGGTTCGCCGGAGCTCGAGCTGGCGCATGGTGTGGCCCACCGCCCCGGAGCGCGGCGGAATCACCAGCTCGGCGAAGCCCGCCCCGTCGGTCTCGGCCGGGGGCGCCACGACCTCGAGCCCGTACTCGGCGCAGAACGCCGCGAAGGCCTCGGCCGGCCCCAGGAGCGCCAGCACCTGGCCCGGGGCGAACCGGGTGAAGCGCCACGGCGCGAAGAGCACGTCCCGGCCCTGGGTGAGGGTGAGGAGGTTCAAGCCGTGGCGAGACCAGAGGGCGGCCTCTTCCCGGGTCCGGCCGGCCAGGGCGCTCCCGGGGGGCACCCGGCAGGCCCGCACCGTGGAGGGGAGGTGCCAGGTGTCCACCAGCTCCTGCTGGGGGGAGGGGGCCCCGGGGCTCGGGGCCCGGACCGGGAGCACCCGGCCCCCGAGGAGGAGGAAGTAGGCGACGCCGGCGGCCAGGAGCGCGAGGCCCAGGGGGGTGACCCCGAACAACCCGTAGGGCTCCTGGCCCGCCTGACGCAAGAGGTCGTTGAGGAGGATCAAGGGACTCGACCCCACCAGGGTCACGGTGCCCCCCAGGATGGCCGCGAACCCCATGGGCATCACCAGGCGCCCCGCCGGGATGCCCGTGGCCCGGGCGATCCGCAGGAGCGCCGGCAGGAAGAGCGCCGCCGCCCCCACGTTTTGCATGAAGCCCGAGAGGAGCCCGACGGACCCCGACACCAGGGCCACCAGCTTCTTCTCGCCCCCCCCCGCCCAGCCCAGCACCGCTCGGGTGACCCGGCCCATGGCCCCCGAGCGGTCGACCCCGTGGCCCAGGATCATCACCGCGATCACCGCCACCACGGCGGTGCTCGAGAGCCCCGCCGTGGCCTCGGCGGGGGTGACGAGGCCGAGCCACGCGAGGGCCACCAGCGCCCCCAGGGCGGCCACGTCCACCCGGACGACCTCGGTGGCGAAGAGGAGCGCGGTAACTCCGAGCACCCCCAGGGTGAGGGCGATGTCGAGGGTCATCGAGCCCCCCGGGGACTCACCGCCCGGCCCCCTCGAGGGCCCACAGGGCCGCCGTCGCCAGGGCCGCCACCGGCACGGCCACGGCCCAAGGGTTCACCCGGAAGAGCCCGGGGAAGGTGAGCTCGCCGAAGTCCCCCCAGGCCAGCACCCGGCGCTGGAGGCGGGGGTACAAAACCGCGAAGAGCCAGGCCCCCAGCAGGATCCCCACCACCCCGCCGAAGAGAGCGTCGAGGTGGCCCTGGCCCACCGCCCCGGCCACCGTGCCGGGACAGTAGCCGAGCACCCCGAAGCCGACCCCGAAGATCAGCCCTCCCACCAGGGAGGAGCCGAGCGACCCGGGCTTGGGGTGGAGCCGGGCGAGGCCGAGGCTCCGCAGGGCGTGGACCCCGAGGGTGCCGGTGACCACCGCCGCGGCCATGATCTTGATCACCGTGAAGTCGGTGAGGAGCAACTGCCCGAGGATCACGTCGTAGTCGGTCACCCCCCCCTTCTGGAGGAGGAAACCGAAGGCGACGCCGGCGACGAGCCCCAGCAAGAGCTGGGTGCCGTGGGCGCCGTGGAGGCGGGTGAGCATGGCCGGGCCCTCCCGTCAGTAGAGGAGAGAGGCGGTGGTGACCCCGCCGACGAAGAACGCCGCCGCGGCGAGCCAGCTGCTCACCGCGAGCTGGAGGGTGCCGCTGATGCCGTGGCCGCTGGTGCACCCCCCGGCCCACCGGGAGCCCACCCCCATCAGCACGCCCCCCCCCAGGGCCACCAGCCACCGCCGGAACGCCGAGGGGCCAAAGGCCGCCTCCCAGGTGGTCGGCACCCACTCCACGCGAAACTCCCCGGAGAGGGACGCCGACAAAAAGGCCCCGGCCACCACCCCGAGCACCAGCATCCACTCCCAGTCCACCTCGGGGGGAAACTTCTGGTAGTAGGGGCGCTTTCGCACCGTCGGGCCCCGCAGAAGCCCCTCGAGCATGCCGGCGGTGCGGGCGAAGGCCGTGGAGCACCCCAGGGGCTTGTCGGAGAGGAGGAAGGTGAGGCAACTCAAGAGGCCGATCCCCACCCCCACCGCGTAGGGCGACCACCGCTCGGCGAAGAGCCACTCCACGGCTACGCTCCCGCCGCGCCGGTGGACCTGGGCCCGTGGGGCACGGTGCAGGTCGGGCAGGCGGCCGAGAAGCCGGCGGCGGCGTAGCCGGTCATCCCCCCGGCCCCGTTGGAGAGCCGGGAGAAGCCGGCCCGGGCGAGAAGGCTCGCCCCGAGGCTCGAGCGGTGGCCGGTGCTGCACACCAGGGCGACCGGGACCCCGGGGTCGAGCTCGCCGTGGCGGGTGCGCAGGTCCGCCACCGGGAGGTTGACCGCGCCGGCAAGGTGCAGGGCCGCGAACTCGGCCGGAGCCCGCACGTCGACCACTTGGAGGGGCGCGGCGCCCGCGGCCAGGGCGTGGAGCTCCGGGGTCGAGAGCTGGGCCACGTGGGCGGTGGGGAGGCCCTCCTTGGCCCAGGCGAAGAGGCCGCCGTCCAGATGGCCCAGGATCCGATCGAGCCCCACCCGCCGCAGCCAGGTCGCCGCCTCCGCCGCCTCGGCGGCCCCGGGGGCCACTAGCACCAGGTCGGCCGCCGGGGGCACGACCCAGCCCGCGAAGGTGGCGAAGTTCCCCCCGAGGTCCACGTGGAGCGACCCCGGCAGGTGGTGGCCCCCGAAGGCGCCGTAGTCCCGCACGTCCAGGACCACCGCCCCCGCCCTTACCGCCGCAGCGACGGCCGCCGGGGCCAGGGCCGTCAGCGCCGGGAGCTCCCGCACCAGGGCGGGGCCCCGGCCGTTCACCGCGCTGCATCGGGTGAAGTGATCGGGCACCCCGGGCATGTTGGTGGTGAGGGACGCCACGAAAGCCCCCCGGTCCGTAAGCTGGAGGGCCGCGTTGTACTTGCGCTCGTAGCCCACGGTGGAGGTGGCCTTGGCGCCCATGGCCCTGCCGCACAGGGAGCCCGCCCCGTGGGCCGGGTACACCTCGCAGTGGTCGGGCAGGGCGAGGAGCTTGGCAAGGCTGTCGAAGAGCTTCGAGGCGAGCTCCTCGGCCCGGCCCGGGAAGAGGTCAGGGCGCCCCACATCCCCCACGAAGAGGGTGTCGCCGCAAAAGACCGCCACCGGGTCCGCCCCCCGGGCGCCGTCCACCACCACGTAGCTCACGTGCTCGGGAGTGTGCCCCGGGGTCTCCAGCACCCGGATCGTCAAGTCGTCCAGGGCGAAGGCGTCCCCCTCCCCCACCCCCAGGTGGTCAAAGGCGCAGCCGGCGGCGCGCGGCGCGACGATCTTGGCCCCGGTGGCTGCGGCTAGGTCCCGGTGGCCGGACACGAAGTCGGCGTGGAGGTGGGTCTCGAGGATGTGGGTGATCCGCATCCCCAGGGCCCGGGCGGCCTCGAGGTAGATCTCCACGTCCCGGCGGGGGTCCACCACCGCGCAGGTGGAGGCGCCTCCCAGCAGGTAGGAGCTGTGGGCCAGGCCCTTGACGAAGAAGTGCTGGACGACCATGGGGTCCTCCCGGGGAAAGGGGTCATCGCGGGAACGCTCGGCGAGCCGGAGAAACAACGGCAGCCGGACGGGAAAAGAGTACGGGGCTTCCCTCCCTCGTCAAGGCCCTCAGGGGCGATCCCCTTCTCGCACCTCGACACCCTGCCGCCTCGCCTCGCCAGCGCCACACCTCCGGCCCTGGACTTCACGCTCCGGCTGAGGGAAACTCGCGCCTCGCGGCCCACCCCTCACCCCCGCCAGGAGCCCCGATGGCCGACGCGCCCGCGGTGACCAAGACCATCCAGGAGATCAACGCGAAGATCCGCGCCGGCCAGGCGGTGGTGGTGACCGCCGAGGAGATGGTGGACGTGGTGCGCGCAGAGGGCGCCCGGGCGGCGGCCCGGCGGGTGGACGTGGTCACCACCGGCACCTTTGGCGCCATGTGCTCCTCCGGGGCGTTTCTGAACTTCGGCCACACCCGCCCCAAGATCAAGGCCGCCAAGGTGTGGCTCAATGAGGTGGAGGCCTACGGGGGCGTCGCCGCGGTGGACTGCTACCTGGGGGCGACCCAGGTGCAGGAGGACGACCCGCTCAACCGGGTGCACCCGGGGCGCTTCGCGTACGGGGGCGGCCACGTCCTGGAGGACCTGGTGGCGGGCCGGCCGGTGCGGCTGCGGGCGACGAGCTACGGCACCGACTGCTATCCCGCCCGGGAGCACCAGGCGGCGGTGCGCCTCGCGGACCTCCGGGACGCGCTCCTCGTAAATCCCCGAAACGCCTACCAGAACTACAACTGCGCGGTGAACCTGGGGGCGCGCACGATCTACACCTACATGGGGGTGCTGCGGCCCCGCCTGGGCAACGCGACCTTCTCCTCCGCCGGGGAGCTGTCGCCGCTGCTGAATGACCCCTACTACTGGACGCTCGGCACCGGGACCAAGATCTTCCTCGGGGGCGCCGTAGGCGTGGTCTCCTGGGCCGGAACCCAGCACGCGCCGGGGGTGGCCCGGGGGCCCCGGGGCCTGCCCCGGGGCGGCGCCGGTACCCTCATGGTCACCGGCAACCTCAAGGAGATGGCCCCCCGGTACCTGCGGGGCGCGAGCCTGGTGGGCTACGGCACCAGCCTCTTCGTCGGCCTCGGGGTGCCGATCCCGATCCTGCACGAGGAGCTCGCCTGGCTGACCGGGGTCTCGAACCGGGACATCACCTGCCCGGTGTGGGACTACAGCCGGGACTACCCCCAGGCGGAAGGCGAACCCCTGGCGGAGGTGACCTACGCCGACCTCTTCGCCGGGCGGGTGACGGTGCGGGGCAAGGAGATCGAGGCGGCGCCGCTCTCTAGCGTGCCCCGGGCCCGGGAGATCGCCGTGGCCCTGAAGGGGGAGATCGCCGCCGGCCGCTTCACCCTGGGGGAACCCCAGGTCCCGCTCCCCACCGCGCCGTGGCCGGGCCTGCCCCCGGGGTCGTGAGCGCCGAACTCCGGGGCTTCGGCCCCCGCACCTACCGGACACAAGCCTCCGAGGGGCCGGGGCGGGTCCCCTTCCGGGTCGAGGTGGAGACCACCGACCTCTTCCTGCGGGCCGATCGAAACCTGGCCCCCGAGGCCCTGGCCCTGGCCCGGAAGGCCCGGGGCGCGGTAGCGGCCCACTGCCGGGCGCACCCGGCCTTCGCCACGGCGCTCGCGCCCCTGGCCCCGCCGGACGACGCCCTGCCCCCGGTGGTGGCGGCCATGTACCGGGCCGCCGACGCCGCCGGGGTGGGGCCCATGGCGGCGGTGGCCGGAGCCATCGCGGGGGCGGTGGGCCGCGGGCTTCGCACCTGGAGCCGGGAGGCGTTGGTGGAGAACGGGGGCGACCTGTACCTGGACCTCGCCGCCGCCGCCACCGTGGGGCTCTTCGCCGGGGCCTCCCCGTGGACTGGCCGGGTGGGCCTCCGGGTCGCGGCCTCCCAAACGCCCCTGGGGGTGTGCACCTCTTCGGGGACCGTGGGGCCGAGCCTCAGCTTCGGCCGCGCCGACGCGGCGGTGGTCCTGGCCCCGGACCCGGCCCTGGCCGACGCGGTGGCCACCGCCGTGGGGAACCGGATCAAGACCCCCGGCGACCTGGAAGCCGCCGTCGCCTGGGCCCTGACCATCCCGGGGGTGACCGGGGCGGTAGCCGTGCTGGGCACCCACCTCGCGGCGGTCGGGGACGTGGAACTGGTGGAGATCGAAGGAGAAGGGAATAGGGAATAGGGAATAGGCAGCAGGCGCAGCCCTCGGTCAAGACCCAACTGACAACGGGCAACTGACAACGGGCAACTGACAACTGACAACCGCCAACGGACCAACCATGGAAACCGCCAAGAACGTCCTCCTGATCTTCCGGCCCGAGGTGATGTACCAGCCCGTGATCTACCGGCTCGCCCGGGAGTTCGATCTGGTCTTCAACATCCTGGAGGCGAAGATCCTGCCCCGGCTGGAGGGGCGGCTGATCCTGGAGCTGCGGGGGACCCCCGAGGGGATCGCCGGGGGGATCGCCTACCTGGAAGCCGCGGGGGTGGGGGTGACCGCCATCGCCGACAACATCAGCCGCAGCGACGAGCGGTGCGTCCACTGCGGCGCCTGCACGGCGGTGTGCCGCACCGGCGCCCTGGCGGTGGAGCGCGTTACCATGGAGGTCTGCTTCACCCCCGAGCGCTGCTCCGCCTGCGGCTTGTGCGAGCTCGCCTGCCCCACCCGGGCCCTGGCCGGGGTGAACATCGACCGCCTCGGCGCGGTGGACGACCCGGGGGCGGCGGGCTGACCCGAGGAGGAGACCTGGTGCGGGAGATCTACCTCGACTACAACGCCTCCACCCCGCTGGCCCCCGAGGTGGTGGCCGCCATGGAGCCCCTCCTGCGGGTCGGCTTTGGCAACCCCTCCAGCGGCCACTGGGCCGGCCGACCCGCCCGGGACGCCGTGGAGCAGGCCCGGGGGGAGGTGGCCGACCTCCTCGGCTGCCACCCCGACGAGGTGGTCTTCACCAGCGGCGGCAGCGAAGCCAACAACCTGGCCCTCAAGGGCCGCTGGTTCGCCCGGGAGCCGGACCGGGACCAGGTGATCACCACCGCGGTGGAGCACCCCGCGGTGCTCGCCCCGTGCCGCTGGCTCGAAGGCCAGGGAGCGCGGCTCACGGTGCTGCCGGTGGACGGGACGGGCCGGCTCGACCCCGACGACCTCCGCCGCGCCCTGACCCCGCGGACCGTGGTGGTGAGCGTGATGCACGCCCAAAACGAGGTGGGGACCCTCCAGCCGCTCCCCGAACTCGCCGCCGTGTGCCGGGAGGCCGGCGCCTGCCTCCACGTGGACGCCGCCCAGTCGGTGGGGAAGGTCCCCACCCGGGTCGACGACCTCGGGGCCGACCTGTTGACCGTGGCGGGCCATAAGCTGTACGCCCCCAAGGGGATCGGGGCCCTGTACCTGCGCCGGGGCACGGCCCTCGCGCCGCTGATCCACGGCGCGGGCCACGAGGGGGGGCGCCGGGCGGGCACCGAGAGCGCCCTTCTGGCCGTAGGTCTGGGGGCCGCCTGCGCCCTGGCCGCCCGGGACCCCGTGGAGGCCCGCGTGGGGGCCCTCCGGGACCGGCTGTGGGCGGGCCTTACGGCCCGCTTCGGCGACCGGGTGGTGCGCAACGGCCACCCCCGGGCGTGCCTGCCCAACACCCTCCACGTCTCCTTCCTCGACTGGGCGGGGCCCGACCTCCTCGCCCGGCTGCCCGGGGTGGCCGCCTCCACCGGGTCGGCGTGCCACGCGGGGGCGATCCACGCCTCCCCGGCCCTGGCGGCCATGGGGGTCTCGGGAGCGCGCGCCGCGGGGGCGGTGCGCTTCAGCTTGGGGCGCCCCACCACCGCCGACGAGGTCGACGCCGTCCTCGCCCTGCTCGCCGCCGTCTGACGCCGCGCTCACCCACAGGAAGGCACCGCCCATGGCCCATCCCGCCCTCTTCGCCCTCTGCCTCGCCGCCCTCCTCGTCCCCCCGGGAGCCCGAGCCCTCACCCTGGCGGAGGCCGTGGCCGAGGCCCGGGCCAAGAACCACGACGTCTTGCGCGCCCGGGAGGCCTCCGCCCAGCGCCAGGGACAGATCCGCGAGGTGAAGAGCCGGGTCTACCCCCAGCTCGGCGCCGAGGGCTCCTACGGCCGGGGCTACGACGAGAGCATCCGGGACAGCTTCCCCGGGAGCTCCCCGACCGCCCGGGACAGCTGGGGGCTCAAGGCGACGGTGAGCCAGCTGGTCTTTAGCTGGGGCAAGGTGGCCACCGCGATCGAGATGGCCGAGGCGAGCCTGGGGCAGGCCGACCGGGAGCGGGCCGCCACCGAGCGCCGGGTCGCCCTGGCGGTGCACGAGGCGTTTTACGGGACGCTCCTCGCCCAGCGCCTGGTCACCGTGGCAGCCGAGCGCCTCGCCCAGCGGGAGCGCCACCTCGACGTCGCCCAGAAGCGCTACGACGCCGGGGTGGTGAACGAGTTCGAGGTGATCCGGGCCAAGGCCGACGTGGCCAACGCCCGCACCCCGGTGATCCAGGCCCAGAACCGGGTGCGCCAGGCCGAGGCGCGCCTCAATCACCTCCTGGCCCGGGCCCCGGACGCCCCGGTGGCGGTGGAGGGGGAACTGGCCCACCACCCCCTGGCGCCGGTCACCCTGGAGGCCCTGGTGGCCCGGGCCGTGGAGCGTAGGCCGGAGCTCGCGGCCCTGCGCATCGCCCGGGAGGTGGCCGAGGGCAACCTCCGGATCGCCCGGGCCGAGAACAAGCCCCAGGTCACCGCCTTTGGCGAGTACGGCTTCGCCGCCGCCGACCTCGACCGCCTGGGGCCGAGCCGCGAGCGCTGGGCCCTGGGGCTGGTCGCCTCGGTGCCCCTCTTCGACGGCTGGCGCACCCGGGGCCTGGTGGAGCAGGCGGCGAGCGGGGTGCGGGACGTGGGGCTCGCCGAGGCCCAGCTCCGCCAGGCCATCGAGCTCGAAGCCAAGATCGCCCTGGACGCCCTCGGGGAGGCCCGGGAGGTGATCGCCGCAGCGAGCGCCTCGATCACCCAGGCCGAAGAGGCCCTGGCCCTGGCCGAGACCTCCTACCGCTACGGCGTGGCCACCACGCTGGACGTGGCCGACGCCGAGTTCGGCCTCGCCGCCGCCCGCACCGACCACGCCCGGGCCGTGCACGACCACCTGGTGGCCGAGGCCCGCCTGCGGGCGGTGATGGATGATTTGTAGGACCTTGCCCCGGCCGGCCGGTTCGGGTAGGAACCGCTAGACGCCCGCTCCCCGCTTCCCCCACGGAGGCCTCGATGCCCTTCCCCCGGTCCTTGCCCGCTGCCCTCGTCACCCTGGCCCTCGGGGCGGCGAGCGCGGGCGCCACCGATGCTCCTCCCCTCGGCACCGGCGCCGCCGAGGCCGCCCCGGCGGACGCCGAACCCCAGGAACCCGCCTTCCGCCTCCCCGGCGGCATCTCGACCCGGCGAGCGGAGCTCCCGCCCCCAGTGCCCGGCGGCCCCCGGCCGCCCCGGCGAAAGCTCTGGCGCAGGCCGGATTCGGAAACG
>JBBIIA010000025.1:0-35922 GCA_037446775.1 Deltaproteobacteria bacterium | reverse complement strand
CCCAGGTCCACCGCGTCGTGCCACCACACCGGGCCGGACCCGACGGGCCAGGGGAGGTTGAGGCGGGGGGGGGCGAGGAACGAGAGGATCACCCGGCGACGGCTCTTGCTCGGGGAGGCGGAAGCGCTCCTCTCGGACGGTGCCGTGGCGGCCCCGGGCGACGGCGAAGCTGATGCAGGAAAGCCGCTGACCCCACGCCCGGGCCAGGGAACACCAGGGGCGGCCCTCTCCCCACGGGGGCCGACCCACCTTGGGGACCCCAAGGCTGGGGGCAGCGTGCCTTGACATTGCGCGCGCTATCCCCGTAAGGTTCGGGCCGGTTCGCTATCGGCTATCAGCGGTCAACGCTTGGCACCCAGCATTCAGCGACAGGAGGAACCCATGGCCTACGAGAACATTCTGCTCGAGCGCGAAGAGGGCGGCATCGCGGTCCTCACCATCAACCGTCCCAAGGCCCTCAACGCCCTCAACGCCCAGACCGTCAACGAGATCGAGGCGGCGATCGCCGAGGTGGCGGCCGACGACGGGGTGCGGGCCGTGGTGATCACCGGGGCCGGCGAGAAGGCCTTCGTGGCCGGCGCCGACATCAACGAGATCAACGCGCTGCGCAGCGCCGCCGACGGGGCCCGCATGGCCGCCCGGGGCCAGCAGGTGTTCTTTGCCGTGGAGCGGCTCGGCAAGCCGGTGATTGCCGCGATCAACGGCTTTGCCCTGGGCGGCGGCTGCGAGCTCGCCCTGGCGTGCGACGTCCGCCTGGCGGCGGACACCGCCAAGCTCGGCCTGCCCGAGATCAACCTCGGCATCCTCCCGGGCTACGGCGGCACCCAGCGCCTCGCCCGGCTGGTGGGCAAGGGCGCGGCGAAGCTGATGGTGTTTGGCGGCGACATGGTGGGGGCCGCCGAGGCCTTGCGCATCGGCCTGGTGGACCGGGTGGTGCCCGCCGCCGAGCTCGCCGACGCGGCCCGGGCCCTGGCCCGGCAGTACGCGGCCAAGGCCCCGGTGGCCCTGGCCATGGCCAAGGCGGCGGTGAACCTCGGCGTCGAAGTGGACCTGGACCGGGGCTGCGCCATCGAGGCGACCCACTTCGGCGTGGTCTGCGCCACCGAGGACCGGGTGGAGGGCACCACCGCGTTTCTGGAGAAGCGCAAGGCCGTCTTCAAGGGCCGCTAGGCCCGAGACGAGGCGAGACCCCCGATCCCCGGGACCGCCGCGCGCGGCTCGGGGATCGGCTGTTTGGGGCGCTGTGCCGCCCGGGAGGAGGACGAAGATGCTGCTATTGAACCCGAAGCGCTACGAGCCCCGGCACCCGGACCCCCGCACCGGGGAGCTGGTGCGCAAGACCATCGCCTTCTTCGAGGCCAAGGGCAAGGGGCGCCTCAAGGAAGACGACCGGGCCCGCACCTGGTACGCCGACTTCCTCGCCTTCGTGAAAGAGGAGAGGCTCTTCGCCGACCTCCTCACGCCGCCCGCTTACGGGGCCGAAGGGTGCCGGTGGGACACCTCGCGGCTGTGCGAGGTCAACGAGGTGCTCGGCTTTTACGGCCTCGCCTACTGGTACACCTGGCAGGTGACCATCCTCGGCCTCGGGCCGGTGTGGATGAGCCCCAACGAGGCCCTCAAGGCAAAGGCCGGGGCGATGCTCGCCGACGGCGGCATCTTCGCCTTCGGCCTCTCGGAGAAGGAGCACGGGGCGGACATCTACTCCACCTCCATGACGCTCACTCCCCGGGGCGACGGCACCTGGCGGGCCGAGGGCTCCAAGTACTACATCGGCAACGCCAACCAGGCTGCCCTGGTGAGCGTCTTCGGCAAGATCGCCGACAGTGGGGAGTACGTCTTCTTCGCCGCCGATCCCCAGGCCCCCGGGTACGACTGCGTCCAAAACGTCACCGCGACCCAGTCCTACGTGGCCGAGTTCGCCCTGCGGGACTATCCGGTGGCCGAGGCCGACCTCCTCTCCCGGGGCCCCGGGGCGTGGGACGCGTCGCTCAACACCGTCAACATCGGCAAATACAACCTGGGGTGGGCGTCGGTGGGCATCTGTACCCACGCCTTGTACGAGGCCCTCAACCACGCGAGCCGCCGCAACCTGTACGGCCGCTTCGTCACCGACTTCCCCCACGTGCAGCAGATGTTCACCGAGGCCTACGCGCGCCTGGTGGCCATGAAACTCTTCGCCCTGCGGGCCTCGGACTACCTGCGCAGCGCCTCGGCGGAGGACCGGCGTTACCTCCTGTACAACCCGGTGATGAAGATGAAGGTGACCACCCAGGGGGAGGACGTCATCAACCTCCTGTGGGACGTCATCGCCGCCCGGGGCTTTGAGAAGGACACCTACTTCGAGATGGCGGCCCGGGACATCCGGGCCCTGCCCAAGCTCGAGGGCACGGTCCACGTCAACATCGCCTTGATCCTCAAGTTCATGGCCAACTACCTGTTCCGGCCGGCGCCCCTGGCCGAGGTGCCCCGGCGGGACGACCCCGCCCACGACGCCTTCCTCTTCGACCAGGGCCCCACCCGGGGCCTCGGGAAGATCCGCTTCCACGACTACCGGCCGGCCTTCGCCCGCTACCCCACCCCCAACGTGAAGGTCTTCGGGGAACAGGTGGACGCCCTCAAGGCGCTCCTGGCCACGGCGCCCCCCACCGAGGCCCAGGGGCAGGACACCGACCTCTTGCTGGTGGTCGGCGAGCTCTTCACCCTGGTGGTGTACGCCCAGCTCGTCCTGGAGGCCGCGGCCCTCCACGGGGTCGGGGAGGATCTGGTCGATCAGGTCTTCGACGCCTTCGTCCGGGACTTCTCGCGCTTCGCCGTGGCCCTCCACGGCAAGGCCGGCGCCACCCCGGCCCAGGCCCAGGGGGCCCTCACCCTGATCCGGCGGCCCGACGCCGACGCGGAGCGCTTCGGTCGGGTGTGGGCGGAGGTGCTGGGGCTGGCGGGGGCCTACGAGATGGAGGCGTAGGGGGGGAGGGGGCGATAGGACCCATAGGACAAGAAGGACAAAAGGGACCAATAGGACCAAAGGGACCAAAGGGACCAATAGGACCCAGATAGGTCCCATTGGTCCCATAGGTCCCATGAGTCCCATGAGTCCCATGAGTCCCATCGGTCCCCTTCCGCCCAACCTCCCCGCAACTCCCTGGGGTCTCGCTGCCGCGGAAGTGGTATCTTCTCTCCCCCGAAGTGCATAGCCCGACCAGGCGAAGGAGGCGTCCATGAGCCGACGAGCGGAGCAGGCGTGCTGCCCCCCCTACGTCAATCACCCGCGCCTGCGGGCGTGGGTGGCCGAGGTGTGGGAGCTCGCCAAGCCGGATCGGGTGCACTGGTGCGACGGCTCCGGCGAGGAGTACGAGGCCCTGTGCCAGGGGATGGTGGAGGCGGGGACCTTCCGGCGCCTCAACCCCGAGAAGCGCCCCGGGAGCTACCTCGCCTGGTCCGATCCCGGTGACGTGGCGCGGGTGGAGGAGCGCACCTTCATCTGCACCGAGGACGCCGCCGAGGTCGGTCCCACCAACAACTGGGTCCACGCCACCGAGATGAAGGCCACCCTGCGGGGCCTCTTCGACGGCTGTATGCGGGGGCGCACGATGTACGTGATCCCCTTTAGCATGGGCCCCCTGGGGTCGCCCCTGGCCCACGTGGGAGTGGAGATCTCCGACTCCCCGTACGTGGCAGTGAACATGCGCATCATGACCCGCATGGGCCGCCCGGCGCTGGACTCGCTCGGGGCCGACGGGGCCTTCGTGGCGTGCCTCCACTCGGTGGGGGCGCCCCTGGAGCCGGGCCAGGCGGACGCGGCGTGGCCGTGCAACCCGGACCAGAAGTACATCGTCCACTTCCCCGGGGAGAACAGCATCTGGTCCTTTGGCAGCGGCTACGGCGGCAACGCGCTCCTGGGGAAGAAGTGCTTCGCCCTGCGCATCGCCTCGAGCATGGCCCGGCGGGAGGGGTGGCTCGCCGAGCACATGCTGATCCTCGGGGTGGAGTCTCCCCAGGGGGAAAAGACCTACGTGGCCGGGGCGTTTCCCAGCGCCTGCGGCAAGACCAACTTCGCCATGCTCATCCCGCCCCCGGCCTTCGCCGGTTGGAAGGTGACCACCGTCGGCGACGACATCGCTTGGATCAAGCCGGGTGCCGACGGCCGGTTCCGGGCGATCAACCCCGAGGCGGGCTTTTTTGGGGTGGCGCCGGGGACGTCCTACGACTCCAACCCCAACGCCATGGCGACCGTGGAGCGCAACTGCATCTTCACCAACGTGGCCCTCACCCCCGACGGCGACGTGTGGTGGGAGGGCATGACCGAGGAGCCCCCCCCGGAGCTCACCGACTGGCAGGGCCAGCCGTGGACGCCGGGCTGCGGGCGCTTCGCCGCCCACCCCAACGCCCGCTTCACCGCCCCCATCCGCCAGTGCCCCTCCTTTGACCCCGCCTGGGACGACCCGGCGGGGGTGCCGATCAGCGCCTTCATCTTCGGCGGCCGCCGCAGCCGGGCCGCGCCCCTGGTGGTGGAAGCCTTCGACTGGACGAGCGGGGTGTACCAGGCCGCTACCATGGGCTCGGAGACCACGGCGGCGGCCGCCGGCAAGGTGGGTTCGGTGCGGCGAGACCCCATGGCCATGCTGCCCTTTTGCGGCTACCACATGGCCGAGTACTTCGACCACTGGCTCACCCTGGGGCGGACCGTGGCCGAGACGCCCCGGGTGTTTTGCGTCAACTGGTTCCGCCGGGGCGCCGACGGCCGGTTTTTGTGGCCGGGGTTCGGCGAGAACATGCGGGTGCTCAAGTGGATTATCGACCGGGTCCGGGGGCGAGCGGCGGCGGCGGAGAGCCCCCTCGGGTGGATGCCCCGGCACCGGGACCTCGCCTGGGAGGGGCTCGACGGGGTCACCCCCGAGGTTTTCTCGGAGCTGATGGGGGTGGACCGCCAGGTGTGGATCGGGGAGGCCCTGTCCCACGAGGAGCTCTTCGTGCGCCTGTACGATCGGCTTCCCCGGGACCTGATGCTGCGCCGCTCCCTGCTCCTGGCGACCCTGTGGCGGGCCCCGGCCCACTGGGAGCCGCCCGCCTGAGGGAGGGGGCTACTTGCGGACCAGGGACACCCGGCCCCGGGGGCCGATCCGCTCGTAGCCGAACTCGGTGGCGCCCAGGGGGGCGTCGAGTTCGCGAACGGCCGTACCGATCCGCACCGTGACGCCTCCGTACACCTGTCCGGCGCGTACGGCGCCGCTGCCGGGTTCGGGGGCGACCAGGGTGTCGGCGCACCGAGCCCAGTGGCCCGCCGCCACCAGGAGTTCGGGCTCGGCGGCGTCGCGGTCCGGGGCGACGGGTGTCCGAGCGAGCTCCGCCCACGCCAGGTAGGCTTCCTGGAAGGGGCCCTGCAGCCCGGGTGCGCCTACGATGATCTCGGTGGCCAGGGAGTTGCGGGAACCGAGGGCGCCTGCCTCGACCGTGCCCAGGGAGGCAGTCTGCCCGCCCTGGAGCGCCGCCTCGCCGGGTGCCAGGACCCGGTCCGCGGCGAGGAGGCGGCTCTTCATGCTGTAGCGTCGCACATGAACCGTGTGGGCGAGCACCGAGGCCCGGTCGTAGAAGCCGGCCGACGCCACCCCGCCGACCCGAACCACTCCGCCCCCCTGGCCAATCAAGCCGTCCCGCACGAAGAGCGAGCCCAAGACGTCCAGGGGTGTGCGCACCGCGCTGCCGCGCACCTCGAGGTCTCCCAGGACCCGCACCGGAAAGCCCACCTCCAGGTCCCCTTCCACGATGACCGATCCGGGGAAGATCCCGGGCCCCAGGGCCCGCAGTTCCTGCCCGTCCCGCACCCGCACCAAGGGCATCAGCCGCGCCGAGCGTCCCCCTACCCCCGTGAGCCGCAGGTGTCCCGCGGCCCCGGCTAGCACCAGGCGGCCGTCGGGGCTCGGGGTGAGCCCGGCGCCGAGTTCGACGGGGTCGGCGCCGGGGCGAGGGGCGAGGTGACGGCCGTGGGCGGAGACGCCGGGGGTTCCGGCGCCTGGGGGATGGCGCCGACCAACCGTCTCCCCTTCTCGCACTTCGGCGACGACGGTCTCCGGATAGGCCTCGACCTGGAGCGCTGCCACGAATCCTTCCGGGTCGGAGGGCCAGCCCCGACCCCACTGGACCCAGGCCGAGGCCCCGTCGGTGGCGGGGCGCCCCCGGGCCACGGCTTCGGGCTCCTTGCAGGAACGGCGCTGGAGGGCGAGCCGCAGGGCGCGCCGGTCCAGGAGGGCGGGGGGGACCCCGTAGGCGGTGACGACGGCGAGAACCTGCGCCTCGCTCAACCGCTGGCCCCCCGGCTTGGGCGGGTAGAAGAGAAGGTAGGCGGAGAGTTCGTCGGGAGAGAAGCGGATCTTGACCTTCTCGTCCAGGGCGGCCTGGGGGCGCCGACTGGCCACGGGAAAGGGGCGCCCGCGGCCGTAGCGGAAGGCCTCGCGCACCGCGACCCAGTCGACGGCGAGGCCGGGGAGATCGTCCCGCAGCCGCGCAACCACCTCCGCCAGGGACTGGGGGGCCTCGGGTGCCAGGTGGAGCAGCACGTCGTCGCCTTCGGTGCTCAAGGTCACGGATGGGGCCACGGCTTCCCTCGGGCTGGCAAGATCCTGGTGGTGTCGGCGAGCCCGGCCCGCCGCGTCAACGGTGCTTCTCCCGGTCAGTACTCATCCAGGCAGCGGCGGACGGTGTCGAGCACCTTGTCCCGGTCGAAGGGCTTGAGCAGGTAGTTGCGGGCCCCGAGGCGAATCGCCTCCAGCACCCGGGCCTCCAGTCCTACGGCCGACACCATGACCGCCCGAACCGCCGGGTCGAGGCGCCGCAACCGCACGAGGGTCTCGATGCCGTCGGCGCCGGGCATCACCACGTCGAGGGTGACCAGATCCGGCAGGAGTTCGGCGTACCGGACCACGGCTTGGTCGGAATCCCGGGCGGTGGCAACGCGGTATCCCTCGCTGGTGAAGATGTCCTCCAAGAGCTTCACCATGAACTCGGTGTCGTCCACCACCAGGATGGTCTCGGCGAAGGGTCGCCGACTCACGGCGCCCCCGCTTGGAGCACGGTGTCTCGGCGCCAGGCCCGATCGTCGGTGTCGGGGTGGTCGAGATTGTAGTGGAGGCCCCGGCTCTCGCCTCGGCTGGCGGCGCAGCGGATGATCAGCTCGGCCACCAGGGCCAGGTTGCGGAGTTCGACCAGGTTTGGGGTGACCCGGAAGTGGCGGTAGTACTCGGCGATCTCCTCCCCGAGGAGGGCGATCCGCCGCTGGGCTCGAGCGAGGCGCTTGTCGGAGCGGACGATGCCGACGTAGTTCCACATGAAGCGGCGGATCTCGTCCCAGTTTTGGGTCACCACCACTTCGTCGTCGCTGTCGGTGGTGCCCGCCTCGTCCCAGGGGTCGGCGGCCGGGAGGGTTTCGGCGCGGTGGTGCCCGAGGCCTTGGCTCACGTCCCGGGCGGCGGCCTCGGCGAAGACCAGGGCCTCCAGGAGGCTGTTGCTGGCGAGGCGGTTCGCCCCGTGGAGCCCGGTGCACGCCACCTCCCCCACGGCGTAGAGCCCCCGCAAGTTGGTGCGCGAGGTCAGGTCGACCACGACCCCGCCGCACAGGTAGTGGGCGGCGGGGACCACCGGGATCGGCTCCCGAGTGAGGTCGATCCCGAACTCCAGGCACTTCTGGTGGATGCCGGGAAACCGCTCCCGGAGGAAGTCGGCGGAGCGGCCGGTGATGTCCAACAGGACGAAGTCGTCCCCCCGCCGCTTCATCTCGGCGTCGATGGCCCGGGCCACGATGTCCCGGGGGGCGAGGCACCCCAGGGGGTGGTAGCGCTCCATGAAGGGCTCCCCGGTCCGCAGGCGGAGCACGCCCCCCTCGCCGCGCAGGGCCTCGCTGATCAGGAAGTTCTTGGCGAAGGGGTGGTACAGGCAGGTGGGGTGGAACTGCATGAACTCCAGATTGGCCACCCGCGCCCCGGCCCGGTACGCCATGGCCACGCCGTCCCCCGACGCGATGTCGGGGTTCGAGGTGTACAGGTACACCTTGCCGGCGCCCCCCGTGGCGAGGCAGGTGAACCGGGCCACCAGGGGCTCGACGCGGCCGCCGGGCCCGAGGACGTAGGCACCAAAGCAGCGGGGCCCGCCGGTCCCCCGGGGGCGGACCAGGAGGTCCACGGCGTAGTGGTCTTCGAGAAACCGGATGTTGGGGTTTTCTCGAGCCCGGGCGAGGAGCGCCTGCTCCACCTCGCGCCCGGTCATGTCTCGGGCGTGGACGATGCGGCGCCGGCTGTGGCCGCCCTCCCGCCCCAGGTCGTAGGGGGCACCGGGGCCGACGCCCCGGGAGAACGCCACCCCCCAAGCCGCGAGGCGGTGGATCTGCCGGGGGCCCTCCCGCACCACGAAGTCCACCACCTCCGGGTGGCACAGGTTGGCCCCCGCGGTCAGGGTGTCCTCCACGTGGAGGCCGAAGGAGTCGTCGGGGGCGAAGACGCTGGCGATGCCGCCCTGGGCGAGGTTGGTGTTGGACTCGCTGCGGTCCTTCTTGGTGACCACGGCGACGGTGCCTGCCCGGGCGACGTCGAGGGCAAAGGAGAGCCCCGCGATGCCGCTGCCGATCACCAGGACGTCGAACCGCTCCATCACACCTCCCGCACGGCCCGTTCCCTAGGAGATTCGGGCGGATAGGACACCGGCCACGACACTAGTCCAGGGGCTCGCCGGGTGTCAAGATCGAGGGGCGGTGGCGCCGGACCCCGCCCCCTTTCGTTTGCTGCCACGGAAACATGTTTGGGGAGGAGTTTCAAGGGGTTGCGGTACTTGCGTTGACAGCTTCCCGGGGGGTGTACTAGGATGCTCCTTCCTTTTCCGGCCCGAAACCGGGCCAGAGGCGAGGCATGGAGCGAAGCGACGAGGCGATTGCCCGGATCCTCCTCCGGGACAGCGAGGAGTACCGGCGGGAGGCCGAGGCGCACCAGCGCTACGAGAAGGTGCTGGGGGAGTTCAACCGCCGACCCCACCTGGCCCCGGACGACGAGATGGAACGGAAGAAGGTGCAAAAGCTCAAGCTTGCGGGCAAGGACCGAATGGCGCGGATGATCGCCGCCTACCGGCGCCAACACCCCGCAGCCACCGAGGGAGGGCTGCCGTGAGGAGCGATCGGATTACCGTAGGCCTGGAGCGGGTGCCCCACCGGGCGCTCCTGATGGGCTCGGGCATGCCCCGCGCCGAGCTCGGCAAGCCGATGATCGGCATCGCCTCGAGCTTTACCGACTTGATCGCCGGCCACGTGGGGATGCGGGACCTGGAGCGTTACATCGAAAAGGGTGTCCACGCGGGCGGGGGCTACCCGTTCATTTTTGGCATACCGGGGCTGTGCGACGGCATCGCCATGGGCCATCGGGGCATGCACTACAGCCTGCCGAGCCGGGAGCTGATCGCCGACGCGGTGGAGACGGTGGCCGAGGCCCACGCCCTGGACGGCCTGGTGCTCTTGACCAACTGCGACAAGATCACCCCCGGCATGCTGATGGCGGCGGCGCGCCTCGACATCCCCTGCGTGGTGGTGACCGCGGGCCCCATGCTGTCGGGGCATCTCAAGGGCCGCAAGCTCGACTTCGTGCGGGACACCTTCGAGGCCCTCGCCCGGCACCGGGCGGGGGAGCTCTCCGCCGAGGACCTCGCCGAGGGCGAAGCCGAGGCGTGCCCGGGCTGCGGGTCGTGCCAGGGCTTGTTTACCGCCAACACCATGGCGTGCTTGACCGAGGCCCTGGGGATGAGCCTCCCCGACTGCGGCGCCACCCTGGCGGTGGCGGCCAAGAAGCGCCACCTCGCCTACGCCAGCGGCCAGCGGGTGGTGGAGCTGGTGCGCCAGGGGCTCACCTCGCGGCAGATCCTGACCGCCGGGGCGTTTGACAACGCCATCCGGCTCGACCTGGCCCTGGGGGGGAGCTCCAACACCGTGCTCCACCTCCTGGCCATCGCCCGGGAGGCGGGGATCGACCTGCCCCTGGGGCGCTTCGACGAGCTGGCCCGGGTGACCCCCCAGCTGTGCCACCTGCGGCCCTCGGGGGACCACTTCATGGAGGACCTGGACCAGGCCGGGGGGGTCAAGGCCGTCTTGAGCCGACTCGCCGACGTCCTGACCGACGGGCCGGCGGTGGGGGGGGCGAGCGTCCGGGAGGTGGCCCGGGGGGTCTCCTGGGTCGACGACGAGGTGGTGCGCCCCCTGGCCAACCCGGTGCGCCCCGAGGGGGGCATCGCCATCCTCGCGGGCAACCTCGCCCCGGACGGGGCGGTGGTGAAGCAGTCCGGGGTGAGCGCGGCGATGATGCGCTTTGTCGGCACCGCCCGGTGCTTCGACTCGGAGGAGGCGGCCATGGCCGCCATCATGGGGGGGGAGATCCGCGCCGGGACCGTGGTCGTGATCCGGTACGAGGGCCCCCGGGGCGGGCCGGGGATGCGGGAGATGCTCGCCCCCACCGCGGCGATCATGGGCATGGGGCTCGGAGAGAGCGTGGCGCTCGTTACCGACGGCCGCTTCAGCGGCGGCACCCGGGGCCCGTGCATCGGCCACGTCAGCCCCGAGGCGGCGGCCGGCGGGACGATCGGGCTGGTGCGAGACGGGGACCGGGTGGAGCTCGACATCCCCGGCCGGCGCCTGGAGCTCTTGGTCGATGACGGCGAGCTCGCCGCCCGCCGGGCCGCCTGGGTCGCCCCCGCGCCCAAGATCCGCGGAGGCTGGCTGGCCCGCTACGCCCGCCTCGTCACCTCGGCCAACACCGGGGCCGTGCTGCAGAGCTAGCCCCCGCCGTCCTGGGCTCGCGACGCGGCCGGCCCCGACGGGTCGGCCGCTCGCGTACTGGGATCAAGACACCCTCGAAGGAGAAGCCCGTGGAACGAACCGGCGCGGAGATTTTGGTGGAGAGCTGGCGGAAGGAGGGGGTGCACACGGTCTTTGGCTACCCCGGCGGGGTGGTCATCCCGGTGTACGACGTCCTTCACGACGCGGCGGACATCCGCCACGTCCTGGTGCGCCACGAGCAGGGGGCGGTGCACGCGGCGGACGGCTACGCCCGGGCTTCGGGCGAGGTGGGGGTGGCCCTGGTGACCTCGGGCCCCGGGGCCACCAACACCGTCACCGGGCTCGCCACCGCGTACATGGACTCGGTGCCGATCGTGGTCTTCACCGGCCAGGTGCCCACCGGCTTGATCGGCAACGACGCCTTTCAGGAGGCCGATATCGTCGGCATCACCCGGCCGTGCACCAAACACAACTACCTGGTGAAGGACGTTCGGGACCTCGCCCGCATCATCAAGGAGGCCTTTTACCTCGCCCGCTCGGGCCGCCCCGGCCCGGTGCTGGTGGATCTGCCCAAGGACGTGCTCACCGGCCGCACCGAGTACCTCTACCCCGAGGTGGCGAAGCTGCGGGGCTACAACCCCACCGTGGAGGGGCACATCGGCCAGGTGAAGAAGGCGCTCAAGGAGCTCCAGGGCGCCCAGCGGCCCGTGGTGTACGCCGGGGGCGGGGTGATCGCCTCCAACGCCGCCCGAGAGCTGACCGAACTCGCGCGGCTGTTGCACCTGCCGGTGACGGCGACGCTGATGGGGCTGGGGGGCTTCCCCGGGTCGGATCCCTTGTTCCTCGGCATGCTCGGCATGCACGGCACCTACCGGGCCAACATGGCCATGACCCACTGCGACTTGATCCTGGCGTTGGGGGCCCGCTTCGACGACCGGGTCACCGGCAAGATCGACGAGTTTGCCCCCCGGGCCCGCATCGTCCATATCGACATCGACCCCACCTCCATCGCCAAGAACGTCCGGGTGGACGTGCCCATCGTGGGCGACGTGCGAAACGTGCTCAAGAAGATGCTCGGGCTGGTCAAGGGGGAGGAGTGGGGGGGGCGCGAGGCGGCGCTGGCTCCCTGGCACCAGGAGATCGCCGGGTGGCGCGACGCCCACAAGCTCGCCTACGCCGCCTGCCCGGGGGTGATTAAGCCCCAGTTCGTGGTGGAGCAGCTCCGGGCGGCGACCGGGGGCGACTGCATCGTCGCCACCGAGGTGGGGCAGAACCAGATGTGGGCGGCCCAGTACTTCACCCTGGAGGCGCCCCGGGGCTGGCTCACCTCCGGGGGGCTCGGGACCATGGGCTACGGCTTTCCGGCCGCCCTGGGGGCCCAGGCGGCCTTTCCCGACAAGGTCGTCATCGACATCGCCGGGGACGGGTCGATCCAAATGAACATCCAGGAGCTCGCCACCGCGGTGCAGTACAACCTGCCGGTGAAGGTGGCGATCCTCAACAACGGGTTTCTCGGCATGGTGCGCCAGTGGCAAGAGCTCTTCTTCGACCGCCGCTACTCCCACACCCGCATGGAGGTGGCCCCGGACTTCGTCAAGCTGGCCGAGGCGTACGGGGCCCTTGGCCTGCGGGCGGAACGGCCCGAGGAGGTGCGGCCGGTGATCGAGCGGGCGCTGGCCCACCCGGGCCCGGTGTTCATGGACTTTCGGGTGGACCCGGAGGAGGGGGTGTACCCCATGGTTCCCGCCGGCGCCCCCTTGAGCAAGATGCTCCTGGTCTGAGGAGACCCCCATGCGGCATACGATTTCGGTAGTGGTGGAGAACGAGTTCGGGGTGCTGGCCCGGGTGGTCGGCATGTTTAGCGCCCGGGGCTTCAACATCGAGAGCCTGTCGGTGGCGGAGACCCAGGAGGCGTCGGTGAGCCTGATCACCCTGGTCACCCGGGGCGAAGACCAGATCATCGAGCAGATCCTCAAGCAGCTCCACAAGCTGGTGAACGTGCTCAAGGTGACCGACCTCCAGGAGGGGGAGTACCTGGAGCGGGAGCTCGTCCTCGCCAAGGTGAACGCCACCGAGCAGACCAAGCCGGAGATCCTGCGGCTGGTGGACATCTTCCGGGGCAAGATCGTGGACGTGGGGGCCAAGACCTACACCGTGGAGATCACCGGGAACGAGGGGAAGGTCCGGGCGGTCCTGGATCTTTTGCGGCCCCTGGGGATCAAGGAAGTGGTCCGGACCGGCAAGGTTGCCATGCCCCGGGGCACCCAGGGCTGATTGTCTTGAACCGAAACCGTTGCGAGGAGACACGAAGATGAAGATCTACTACGACAAGGACGCGGACCTGGGCCTTTTGAAGGGCAAGACCGTCGCCGTCATCGGCTACGGCAGCCAGGGCCACGCCCACGCCAACAACTTGCGGGACTCTGGCGTCGAGGTGGTGGTGGGCCTGCGGTCCGACGGCTCTTCCGCCGCCAAGGCCAAGGCCGCCGGCTTTACCGTGCTGTCGGTGGCCGAGGCGGCGGCCCGGGCCCAGGTGATCATGATCCTTCTGCCCGACGAGCTGCAGGGCGAGGTCTTTCGGAGCGAGATCGCCCCGGGCCTCAAGGACGGGGACTACCTCGCCTTCGCCCACGGCTTCAACGTCCACTTCGGCCAAATCGTGCCCCCCAAGGGGGTCAACGCCTTCATGGTCGCGCCCAAGGGGCCGGGGCACCTGGTGCGCTCCGAGTACCAGCGGGGCCGCGGGGTGCCGTGCCTGATCGCGGTGGCGGCCGACCCCTCGGGCAACAGCCGGGACGTGGCGCTGGCTTACGCCTCTGGGGTGGGGGGCGGCCGGGCCGGGGTGATCGAGACCAACTTCCGGGAGGAGACCGAGACCGACCTCTTTGGCGAGCAGGCGGTCCTGTGCGGCGGGGTGTCGGCCCTCATCCAGGCCGGCTACGAGACCCTGGTGGAGGCCGGCTACGCCCCCGAGATGGCGTACTTCGAGTGCCTCCACGAGGTGAAGCTGATCGTCGACCTGATCTACGAGGGCGGCATCGCCAACATGCGCTACTCGGTCTCGAACACCGCCGAGTACGGCGACCTCACCCGGGGCCCCCGGGTGATCGACGCCCGGGTCAAGGCCGAGATGAAGACCATCCTCGAGGAGATCCAGACCGGCCAGTTTGCCCGGGAGTGGATGCTGGAGAACAAGGCCAACCGGCCCGTCTTTAACGCTCTCGCCCGCCGCGGCCAGGCCCACCCCATCGAGGCGGTGGGAGAGAAGCTCCGGGGCATGATGCCGTGGCTCAAGGAAGGCCGCCTGGTGGACAAGAGCAAGAACTGACCGGGGCGTTGGACAGGATGACGGGATACGGTCGGATGATGGGGGCCTGGGGCCCCGGGAGGAGTTGACGTGGACACCGTGCTGATCTTCGACACCACCCTGCGGGACGGCGAGCAGAGCCCCGGCGCCTCGATGAACATCGAGGAGAAGCTCCGGGTGGCGATGGCCCTGGAGCGGCTGCGGGTCGACGTGATCGAGGCGGGGTTTCCCATCTCCTCCCCCGGGGACTTCGAGGCGGTGAAGCTGATCGCCGACAAGGTGCGGGGCTGCCAGGTCGCCGGCCTGGCGCGGGCCAACCGCGACGACATCGACCGGGCGTGGGAGGCGCTAAAGGGGGGGGCGAACCCCCGCATCCACACCTTTTTGGCCACCAGCCCCATCCACATGACCCACAAGCTCCGCAAGAGCCCGGAGCAGGTGCTGGAGCAAGCCGTCGAGTCGGTGCGCTACGCCTGCCGCTACACCTCCAACGTGGAGTTCTCGGCGGAAGACGCGGTGCGCAGCGACCTGGACTTTTTGGCCCGGGTGGTGGAGGCGGTGATCGACGCCGGGGCCACCACGGTGAACATCCCCGACACCGTGGGCTACGCGGTGCCCTCGGAGTTCGGGGCCATGATCCGGGGCCTGGTGGCCCGGGTGCCAAACCTCGCCAAGGCGGTCCTGGCGGTCCACTGCCACAACGACCTGGGCCTTGCGGTGGCCAACTCGGTGGCCGCCGTGGAGGCCGGGGCGCGCCAGGTGGAGTGCACCATCAACGGCATCGGCGAGCGGGCGGGCAATACCTCCCTGGAGGAGGTGGTGATGGCCCTCAAGACCCGGGGGGACCGCCTGCCCTTCGACACCCGCATCGCCACCGAGCACCTGTACCCCACGAGCCGCCTCGTCAGCCTGGTGACCGGCCTTTTGGTCCAGCCCAACAAGGCCATCGTGGGGGCCAACGCCTTCGCCCACGAGTCGGGCATCCACCAGGACGGGGTGCTCAAGGAGAAGAGCACCTACGAGATCATCACCCCCCAGAGCGTGGGGGTGCCCACCAACGCCCTGGTGCTCGGCAAGCACTCGGGGCGCCACGCCTTCCGGGACAAGGTGGCGGCGCTCGGCTACCAGCTCACCGACGAGCAGGTGCAGACCGCCTTCGAGGCCTTCAAAGTCCTGGCGGACAAGAAGAAGACCGTCTTTGACGAGGACGTGGACGCCTTGATCGGCGAGCGGATCCTGCGGCTCCCGGACCGCTACCGCCTGGTGTACCTAAACGTCGCCTCGGGTACGGTGACCGTGCCCACCGCCACCGTGCAGATGGAAATCGACGGGGTGGTGCGCCAGGAGGCGGGGTTTGGGGACGGGCCGGTGGACGCGGCGTTCACGGTGATCAAGAAGCTCACCCGGCGGGATCCGCGGCTGGTGAACTTCTCCATGAACGCCATCACCGGCGGCACCGACGCCCAGGCGGAGGTGAACGTGCGGGTGGAGGAGGAGGGGACCCTCGCCAACGGCCAGGCCGCCGACACCGACATCGTCGTCGCCTCGGCCAAGGCCTTCGTCCACGCGCTAAACAAGCTCGAGCACCGGAAGAAGAAGGCGTTTACCGCCCACCTGTGATCCTAGGCAATAGGGAATAGGCAAGAGGCAGTAGGGAACTGACAACCGGGAACCCGGAACTGGGAACCGGGAACCCGTCTTGACTGAGGTTTGTATGACCATTACTGAGAAGATTCTGGCGGCCCATGCCGGCCTTCCCCGGGTGGAGCCCGGGCAGATCATCAGCGTCCGGGTGGACGTGGCGCTGGGCAACGACATCACGGCGCCCATCGCCATCCGGGAGTTCAAGCAGGCCGGGGCGGGTCGGGTCTTCGACCGCTCCCGGGTGGTCTTGGTGCCGGACCACTTCGCCCCCAACAAGGACATCTTGAGCGCCGAGCAGTGCAAGGTGCTCCGGGACTTCGCCCGGGAGCAGGACCTGGAGCACTACTTCGAGATCGGCGAGATGGGGGTGGAACACGCGCTCCTGCCGGAGCAGGGGATCGTGGGGCCCGGGGACGTGGTGATTGGGGCCGACAGCCACACGTGCACCTACGGCGCCCTGGGGGCCTTCTCCACCGGGGTGGGCTCCACCGACCTGGCCGCCGCCATGATCACCGGCGAGGCGTGGTTCAAGGTCCCCGAGTCGATGAAGTTCGTGTACACGGGGAAGCTCGGCCCCTGGGTGGAGGGCAAGGACCTGATCCTCGCCACCATCGGCCGCATCGGGGTGGACGGGGCCCTGTACCGGGCCATGGAGTTCACCGGCCCGGCCATCGACGCCCTGGGGATGGACGACCGCTTCACCATGGCCAACATGGCCATCGAGGCCGGGGGTAAGAGCGGCATCATCGCCCCGGACGCCACCACCCGGGCGTACGTGGAGGGCCGGGTCAAGCGCCCCCCCACCTACTACGAGAGCGGCCCCGACGCCCGATACCGCGAGGTGATCGAGATCGACTGCTCCCGCCTACGGCCCCAGGTGGCCTTCCCCCACCTCCCCTCCAACACCCGGTCGGTGGACGAAGCGGGCACCGTGGCCATCGACCAGGTGGTGATCGGCTCCTGCACCAACGGCCGCATCGAGGACCTGCGCCGGGCCGCCCGGGTGATGCGGGGCCAAAGGGTCGCCCCCTACGTGCGCTGCCTGGTCATCCCCGCGACCCAGGAGATCTACCGCCAGGCCCTCCAGGAGGGGCTGATCGAGGTCTTCCTCGACGCCAAGGCGGCGGTGTCGACCCCCACCTGCGGGCCGTGCCTCGGCGGCCACATGGGGATCCTGGCCAAGGGGGAGCGGGCGGTGGCCACCACCAACCGCAACTTCGTCGGCCGCATGGGCCACCCCGAGAGCGAGGTGTACCTCACCAACCCGGCCGTGGCGGCGGCGAGCGCCGTCTTGGGCCGCATCGCGTCCCCCGAGGAGGTGGCGGCATGAAGCTCACCGGCAAGGCGTGGAAGTTCGGGGCCGACGTGGACACCGACGCCATCATCCCCGCCCGGCGCCTCAACACCAGCGACCCGGCCGAGCTGGCCAAATACTGCATGGAGGACGCCGACCCCGACTTCGTCCGGAAGATGAAGGCGGGGGACCTGATCGTCGCCGGCAAGAACTTCGGCTGCGGGTCGAGCCGGGAGCACGCCCCCATCGCCATCAAGGCGGCGGGGGTCTCCTGCGTCATCGCCCCGAGCTTCGCCCGCATCTTCTACCGCAACGCCTTCAACATGGGCCTGCCGATCTTCGAGTGCGCCGAGGCGGCGGCCGACATCCGGGAGGGGGACGAGGTAACGGTGGACGCGGGTACCGGGGTCATCCGCAACGCCACCACCGGGGCCGAGTACCAGGCGGCGCCGATCCCCCCCTTCATGCAGGAGCTGATCGCCGACGGGGGCTTGATGGCGCACCTTGCCAAGAAGGCCCGTGCCGGGTGAGGCGCCCCTAGCGGCCTTTGCGGTCGCGCCCCCGGGCTTTGCCGACCTGGTGGCCGTAGAGCTCGTCGCCCTGGGGCTCGGGGGGGTCCGGGCCGTGGAGGGGGGGGCGGAGTTCGCCGACGGTTGGCCCGCGGTGTGGCGGGCCAACCTGTGGAGCCGGGTGGCGAGCCGGGTGCTGGTGCGGGTGGCCTGCTTCGAGGCCGACACCTTTTCCCGCCTCGAGGTCGGCCTCGCTCGGGTGGAGTGGGCCCGCTGGCTGCCTCCGGGGTGCCCCCTGGAGATCCGGGTGGCCAAACGCCAGACCCGGCTCTTTCACACCGGCAAGGTGGCCGAGGTGACCCGGGGCGCCCTGGCCCGGGGGGCCGGGGCCCGGGAGCCCGCCCCGGGGGAGGCGCCCCTGCGGCTCCAGGTGCGCGTAGATGGCCCCGGGGTGACCGTGAGCCTCGATACCTCGGGGGAGCACCTGCACCGCCGGGGCTACCGGGCCCGCACCGGGGCGGCGCCCCTGCGGGAGAACCTGGCGGCGGGGCTCCTCTTGCGGGCGGGGTACGGGGGCGCCGAGCCGCTCCTGGACCCCTTGTGCGGGTCGGGGACCCTGGCGGTGGAGGCCGCTCTTTTGGCCCTGGGGCGCGCCCCGGGGCGCCGGCGCCGGTTCGCCTTCGAGGCCCTGCCGGGGTTTGATCCCCGGGCCTGGGCGGCGGAGCAGGCGGCGGCCGATTCGGCGGCGCGCCGGGACCTCCCCGCCCCGGTCTTCGCCTCCGACCGGGACCCGGGGGCGGTGGCCCTGGCGGCGGCCGCCGGCCGGGCCGCCGGCCTGGCGGAGCACCTCCAGGTGGCGGTGGCGGAGCTCGGGGAGCTCATGGCCCCGGCCGAAGGGGGGCTCCTGGTGGCCAACCCCCCCTACGGGGTGCGGCTCCCGGGGGGCGCCGAGGCCCTCCGGGCCCTGGGCCGGGCCGTACGAGGCCCCTTTCGGGGGTGGCGCTGGGCGGTGGTGACCGGACGGGGCGGCGGCCGCGGCCTCGGCGGGACCTCCCGGTTCCCATTTCAAAACGGCGGGATCGCCTTGGACCTGGTGCAGGGAGGAGCTCGGTGATGGGCGGTCCGCGCACGGCCGTGGTGCTCCTGAACATGGGCGGCCCCGACTCCCTGGAGGCGGTGGAGCCCTTTTTGGAGAACCTCTTCTCGGACCCGGAGATCCTGCGCTTCCCCCTGTCGGGGCTCCTGCAAAAGCCCCTGGCCCGGTGGATCGCCCGGCGGCGGGCGCCCAAGGTCATCCCGAAGTACCGGCGGATCGGCGGCCGAAGCCCCCTGCGGGAGATCACCGAGGCCCAGGGGCGGGCCCTGGGGGCGGAGCTGGGGGACGGGACCACGGTCCACGTGGCCATGCGCTACTGGCACCCCCGGGCCGACGCCGTCGCCCGGGAGCTCTTGGCAGCGGGGGCGGAGCGGCTGGTGGTGGTGCCCCTGTACCCCCACTTCAGCCGGGCCACCACCGGGTCGAGCCTCGCCGACCTGGAGGCGGCCCTGGCCGCCGCGGGGCTCTCGGGGCTGCCCCGGGTCACGGTGCGCTCCTGGGAGGAGTTCGGGCCCTACGTGGACGCCCTGGGGGAGGCGACCCGGGAGGCCCTGGCCGAGGCCCCGGGGGCGACCCTCTTGCTCAGCGCCCACGGCTTGCCGGTGAAGCGGATCCGGGAGGGGGACCCCTACCTGGCCCACGTGGAGGCGACGGCGCGGGCCCTGGCCGAGCGGCTCCCCGGGGTGCCGTGGCGGCTCGCCTTCCAGAGCCGGGCGGGGCCGGTGCGCTGGCTCGAGCCTTCGGTGGAGGACGAGCTCAAGGCGCTGGCGGGCCAGGGGGTCACCGGAATCGTCGTGGTGCCCCTGAGCTTCGTCTCGGACCACATCGAGACCCTCCACGAGATCGACGTGGAGTACCGGGAACTTTCCCAGGAGCTCGGCATCCAAACCTTCGTCCGAGCGCCGTCTTTGAACACCCGGCCGGCGTTTGTGCGGGCTTTGGCGGCGCTGGTGCGGGGGGCGGGGTAGGGGGTGGACGGGGTGGACGATGGCCCCTAGGTTTCTTCTGAAGTAGGCCTGCACGAGAGGAGCGCGACCATGGCGACCCGGACTCCCTCTGCCCCGTGGCTCACCCGCAAGGGCTACGTCGATGTGCCCCTCGGCGAGGTCGTGGAGCGCGACGAGCCCAACCTGTACCGGGACATCTTCCCCTACACCGAGGTGTGCAAGGTCCCCTTTGACGGGGTGATCGTGCCGGTGCAGCCGCCGGCCGACATCTGGATCACCGACACCACCTTTCGGGACGGGCAGCAGGCGCGCCCCCCCTACACCCCGGAGCAGATCGTCACCCTGTTCACCTTCATGCACCGGCTCGGGGGCCAGAAGGGGGTCATCCGGCAGACCGAGTTTTTCCTGTACTCCCCCCGGGACCGGGAGGCGGTGGAGAAGTGCCAGGCCCTGGGCTACCGCTTCCCGGAGATCACCGCCTGGATCCGGGCGGTGAAGGAGGACTTCAAGCTCGTCAAGGCCATGGGGATCAAGGAGACCGGCATCCTCACCTCGGTGTCGGACTACCACATCTACTTAAAGCTCGGGAAGAAGCGGCGGGAGGCGTTCCGGGACTACATGGAGGTGGTGGAGGCCGCCCTGGCCGAGGGGGTGCGGCCGCGCTGCCACTTCGAGGACGTCACCCGGGCCGACATCTTCGGCTTCGTCGTCCCCTTCGCCCGGGCGCTCATGGCCGCCGGGGAGAAGGCCCGCATCCCGGTGAAGATCCGCCTGTGCGACACCATGGGGTTTGGGGTGCCGTGGCCCGGCTCGGCGCTCCCGCGGAGCGTGCCGCGGCTGGTGCGGGCCCTGGTGGAGGAGGCCGGGGTGCCCCCGGAGCAGCTGGAGTGGCACGGCCACAACGACTTCCACAAGGTGCTGGTGAACGCCGCCTCGGCGTGGCTCCACGGCTGCGCCGCCGCCAACGGCACCTTGATGGGCTTCGGGGAGCGCACCGGCAACCCCCCGGTGGAGGGGCTGGTGGTGGAGTACATGGAGCTCAAGGGCACCGACGACGGCATGGACCCCACGGTCATCACCGAGGTCCGCAACTACTTCGAGCGGGAGCTCGGGGTCCACATCCCGGCCTCGGCCCCCTTCGTGGGGGCGGACTTCAACGTCACCCGGGCCGGGGTGCACATCGACGGCATCGCCAAAAACGAGGAGATCTACAACATCTTCGACACGGCCAAGGTCCTCAATCGCCCCATGGGTATCGCCGTCACCGACAAGAGCGGCCTCGCCGGTGTCGCCCACTGGGTCAACACCCACTTCGGCCTGGTGGGGGAGCGCAAGATCGACAAGCGCCACCCCGGGGTGGCCAAGGTGTACCGCTCGGTCCAGCGGGCCTTCGAGGGGGGGCGCGACACGGCGCTCTCCAACGAGGAGATGGAGCGCAAGGTCAAGAAGTACATGCCCCAGATGTTCGCGAGCGACTACGACAAGCTCAAGAAGCGCGTGCGCGACATGATGACCCACATCATCGAGGGGATCGTCGAGGACCCCGGGCTCCGCTCCCTGGTGCCCGAGGAGATGGAGACGGTGCTCCGGGCGGCCGCCGAGGAGCACCCCTACATCCAGTTTGCCTACGCCACCGACCTGGAGGGCCGCAAGATCACCAAGAACATCACCCAGATCGAGGACCGGGCCAAGTACGCCGACTACGAAGTCTACGGCAATTACTCGGACCGGGTCTGGTTCACCGAGCCGGTGAAGACCGGCAAGGTGTGCCTGACCGACATCTACGCCTCCAAGGTGACCAGCCGGCTCACCATGACGGTCTCGGCCCCGATTTACGACATGGAGGACCAGATGGCGGGGGTGCTCGGCATCGACATCAAGTTCGAGGAGCTCGCCCGGGAAGGGGAAGACGAGGACTAGCGAGGCGTCGCCTCGGACCGCCGAGGTGCGAGAGGGGGGGACTCTTTGACAGGATGAACAGGATGGACAGGATACCTTAGGAGCTGCCTGTCTCCGGCGTCCCCAACCTCCTGTCCAGGATCCCCGGTCCCCGCGGGTCCCGACGGGCGGCGGGGGGGACAGGACTCGACGGTAAACGAAAGCCCCGGCTGTCAGTCGGGGCTTTCGTGCGCCTGGGGCCCGGACAGACCACGGCCCCGAGGCTGGGGGGGCAACCGTCGGGGCCGTGGATGCCCAGCCGACGTGAGTCAGCGGGCATTCGGGGAAGCGGCGTCCGTTTGGGCGCGGCGCTTCGATGAGTGGCGTCCCCAGGGGGATTTGAACCCCCGTCGCCGACGTGAAAGGCCGGTGTCCTGGGCCGGGCTAGACGATGGGGACGCGAAGACGGCCGGTTTCGGGCGGTCGCGACTCGGTTGGTGAGCCGTGCTGGGGTCGAACCAGCGACCACCTGATTAAAAGTCAGGTGCTCTACCAACTGAGCTAACGGCCCACTGCGAAAACGAGGCGTGCTTATACCCTCTCCGCTCCGGTCGTGTCAAGGACGGGATCGCCGACGCAGCAGCGAGCGTCGAGAAAGCGAAGAACGGAGCCCGGCCCGGTGCCGTCCCGGGTCAGCGGTTCAGGTAGCAAAGGAGGGCCCCGGCGAAAGCCCGGAGGTCGGCGAGGTGGTCCGATGCTTACCGCGCGCTCCTCCCAGCCCCCTCGTGCCACCCGGCCGCCCGCTCCTTCACCACGCGGGCCGGCACGCCGACCGCGGTGACGTTGGCCGGCAGGCTCCGGGTCACCACGGCCCCGGCCCCCACGATCGACCAGGGGCCGATGGCGACGCCAGGCACCACGGTCACCCCGGCCCCCACGAACGCTCCCTCCCCCACGGTGACGCCCCCGCACAGCACCGACCCGGGGCCCAGGTGGGCGCCGGCGCCGACGGCGCAGTCGTGATCCACCCGGGCCCCGGTGTTTACGATCGCGTTGGCACCGACCCGGGTATCGGCGTTGACCACGGCGCCGGCCATGACCACCGATCCTAGGCCCACGCAGGCGCCGCGCCCCAACTGGGCCGCCGGGTGGACCCCGGCAACCAGCTCGAGGCCCTCGCCCACGAGCCAGCGGGCCACGGCTACCCGTGCCCCGTTCTGCCCGATGGCCACGATCCCCCGGCGGACCTCCTGGGCCAGCAGGGCTTCCCGCCCCCCCAGGACCCGGTACCCGAATACCTCGCGCCCGGCAAGGGCCGGGTCGTCGTCCACGAGAAAGGCCACCCGGACCCGCCCCTCCCGCTCCAGGAGGTCGAGCACCACCTTGGCATGGCCGCTGGCGCCATAGACGAACACGGGCTGCGGGGGCGACTCGTTCACGGAGACCTCGGGGGAAGCAAGCAGCGAATCGTAGCGGAATCCGATCGCACCCGAGCGATCGGCCCCTGGCTTACAGGTTCGCGGAGCCCATGAACTCGGACATCGTCGCCTGCCCCTCCTGGCTGATGCCCTCGCGCCGAAACACCTTCCAGAAGGTGAGGAGCAGGATCTTCACGTCGAGCCACAAAGACCGATGGTCCACGTACCACACGTCCAGGGCGAACTTCTGCTCCCAGGTGAGCGCGTTGCGGCCCTTCACCTGGGCCCAGCCGGTGATCCCCGGCTTCACCTCGTGGCGGCGGGCCTGTTCGGGGGTGTAGCGGTCCAGGTACTGCATCAAGAGCGGCCGGGGGCCCACCAGGCTCAGGTCGCCCCGGAGCACGTTCAACGTCTCGGGCAGTTCATCGAGGCTCGTCGAGCGCAGGAACCGACCCAGGGGGGGCAGGCGCTCGGCATCGGGCAGAAGCTCCCCATCCGGGCCCCGGGCGTCGGTCATGGTGCGGAACTTGAGCATCCGAAAGGGCCGCCCCCCGAGCCCCGGGCGCACCTGGGCGAAGAGCACCGGGCTCCCGAGCTTCCAGCGGACCAGCAGCGCCAGGGCCAGCAGCAGGGGTGAGATCACCAGGACCCCGGGCACCGTGAGGGCCAGGTCGAACAGGCGCTTCGCCACGCTCACGTCTCCTCAAACAGAAAGTACCCGCCGGTCTTCGGCGCCCCGCGGAAGACGACCTTGTTCTCGTCGCGCAGTTGCTTGATCCAGCGCTCGAGGGTCTTCACCGGCACCCCTAATTGCCTGGAAAGGTCGGGAAGCCTTGCCCCGGGGGTTTGTCGGATTGCCTGCAAGAGACGACCTACTCCCGCAGTTGCTCCCTCAGTTGCTCCCTCAGATACTCCCTCAGGCACTCCCTCACTTGCCCCGCCCCGCCTTCGGAAGGTCACCAGCACGCCACCGCCCGTCTCCTCGATGTAGAAGCTCACGCCCGGGTACGCCTGCAACTCTTTGCGGATCCGAATCAGCCCGCTGCCGTACTTCTCGATGTTCTTGGTAAGGTAGAACGCCTCGGCGATCAATTTGTTGCGAAGGTGCGAGTGGTAGTTGTCCGTCTTCAGCTCGGCAATGGTCAGGCCACCGTACAGTTTACCGGGGCTGTATATCGCTATCCTGTCATCGAATATCTTGATCTGGATGTCCGACGGGTTGGAGTAGTCCCGGTGCACTACGGCATTCAGGAGGGCCTCGCGAAGCGCTGGCAATGGATAGGCGAAGGGACTGCAGGTACAGGTCCGTGATCTCGCTCAGGCCAAGTTGATGATTCGAGCTGGCCCTGCGCTTGAAGTACCGGCCCCTGGTATTCACCGGCTTGACGGGGTACTCGCCCACCGTCCAAACCACGACCGTGCGCCCTTCGACGTCGACGGCCTGGACGTCGGGGATCAGCGTGGGACTCGTCGCGGCCTTCACCTGCCCCAGCCACTCGTTCAGGGTCTCTTTCCCCAGGGTCACCCCGCGAACCGCGCCGTCGTTCCCAACCCCGATCAGCACGGTTCCGCCCTCCGCGTTGGCGAACGCCACCAGCGTCTCGATGGTCTCGCGGTCGAACGAGGCCTTCCACTCAACGGTCTGGGACTCGCCTGCCCGCAAGAGCACGCCGAGATCGACGGGGTTCGGCATCTCAGGCGACCCCGCTCCGCCATGCAACCACAGCCCGCTCCTCACTCCTCACGCCTTGCTCCTCACCCGTCGCGCCGCAAGGCGTGAGACGTCAGGGATCAGGCGCTTCCGAACCTCGGCTTCCAGCTCTGCTAGGCTCACACGGACCTCCGTTCTCCTCGCGTCTGTGCTTCGGCTGGGAGCTGGAGATCATTCTAGCGCAGGCGCCAGAACGCAGACAGCACTCCGCGATCGGTGATCGGTGGATAGTGATCGGTGACGAGTGACCGCGGGAGTAACGCCCTTCGGCTGCGGGCCGAGCAAAGCGCGCGACCGCGCCTCGGTCCACCCCGCAGGCAGCGCCCGTCGGCCCAGCACCCGACGCACCAACCCCTTGGCCGGGCTGAACGGCCCCGCGTAGCCCCCGCGGGTCCACAGGGTGTGGGGCCGGCGCCCCGCGTCTTGCAGCGCCCTGGTCATCCGCCCGATCTGGTCGACTTGCCGGCGTCGTCCAGGCCGCTGAAGCAGTGCAGTTGTCCCAACGGTGTGCTCCGCCGTCACGTTCCGTGATGGGCGAGTCATGCGGCGGCACCTTGCACCCCCTGGCCCCACCCGGTACGATTCCCTCCTGCCCACCACCCGTCGCCGAGCCCCTTCGAACAGGTGTACCTTGGAAAAACAGATCCGCTTCACCTGTCCCCCCGAGATCCTCCTCGCCCTTCACACCAACGCCGAAGGGTTCGCGGCCTGGGTCAAGGAGCACGCGGCGGTGACCCTGTTCAAGGAGGGCAAGGTCTCCTCGGGGCTCGCCGCGGAGTGGGTCGGCCTCTCCCGGAGCACGTTCCTGCTCAAAGCCATGGAGGCGGGTGCCGAGCTCCTCGAAGACTCCGCGGACGACGCCCGACGCGAAGCATCGCTGCTGTGATCGTCTTCTCCAACACCACGCCGTTTCTCGCCCTCAGCAGCGTCGGGCAGCTCGCCCTTCTCCCCCAGATCTTCCCCCTGGTCCACGTCGCCGAACCGGTGGTCGAGGAGTGCGCTGCCGGAGGACCGATCCCGGTTCCGCCGCTGCGCGACCTCTCCTGGGTACAGATCGTCTCGGCTCCACCCCCCGAGCCGGGTTCTTCCCTCTGGGATCTTGGTGCCGGCGAGCGGATGACGCTCCGTGCGGCGATGCTTCACCACGCAGACCGCGTGCTCATCGACGAAAAGATCGCCCGCAACCTTGCCGAGCACCTCGGGCTTGCCGTAACCGGAACCCTCGGCGTGGTACTCAAGGCCCGCCAGCTCGGCCTCGTCCCTTCGTTCTCGGCGCTCGTGCTCGGCATGAGGGATCGGGGCATCCACTACCATCTCGGGCCCACGCGCCGACTCGCCGCCCGGGTAGGTGAGCGCCTCTGACCGCGGCCCACGTCTGCGTACGCCCCGAAGGCAGCGCCCGTCGGCCCAGCACGTCACCGGTCACCCGTCACCGGTCACCCGTCACCCGTCCCTTCGAAGTACGTCCCAGATCCGCTCGCTGGCCCGGCCGTCCCACAGGGGCGGTACCTGGCCCCGCTTGCCGCCGCCGCTCACCTGGGCCCGGTACGCTTCCAGGATCGCCTCGGGCCGGGTGCCGGCCAACAGGTTCGTCCCCAGCTCCACGGTGATCGGCCGCTCGGTGTTCTCGCGGATCGTCACGCACGGCACCCCGAGCGCCGTGGTCTCCTCCTGGAGCCCGCCGCTGTCGGTCAGCACCACCGCGGCGTCCTTCCACAGAAAGAGGGCCTCGCGAAAGCCCAGGGGCGGCAGCAGGGTGACCGCCGGGCCCAGGTCGATGCCAAACTGCTCCAGGCGGCCCCGGGTGCGGGGGTGGACCGGGAACAGGATCCGGCGCTCGGCGCCGATCTGCCGCAGGGCCCCGGCGATGCCCGCGAAGGTCGCGGGGTCGTCCACGTTGGAGGGCCGGTGAAGGGTCAAGAAGGCGTAGCTACCGCCGTCCTTGAGCGCCGCCGAGGGGAAGCCCGCGCCGCCCTCGGCCTCGAGGCGCGCGGCCTGGTGGAGCAGGTTGTCGATCATCACGTGGCCCACCAGGTGGACCCGCTCCCGGGGCTTGCCTTCTTTGAGCAGGTTCTCCACCCCGCTCTCCTCGGTGACGAAGAAGTCGTCCGAGATGGCGTCGGTCACCATCCGGTTGATCTCCTCGGGCATGGCGAGGTCGAAGCTCCGTAGGCCCGCCTCCACGTGCGCCACCCGGACGCCGAGCTTTTTGGCCACCACGCTGCACGCCAGCGTCGAGTTGACGTCCCCCACCACCACCACGGCGTCGGGCCCCTCGGCCAGGCACACCTGCTCGAAGGCCACCATGATCTTGGCGGTCTGCACCGCGTGGGACCCGGACCCGGCGTCCAAGAAGTGGTGGGGCGCGGGTAGCTCCAGGTCGTCGAAGAACGCCTGGCTCATCTCGCGGTCGTAGTGCTGGCCGGTGTGCACGATGCGGCAGTCCACCCCCGGGCGCGCGAGGGCCTCGCGGTAGATGGGGGCGATCTTCATGAAGTTCGGCCGGGCACCGGCCACGAGAAGGGTTTTCATTTGGGCGCTCTCTCGTCCTCGATGCAGTTCACCGGTGAGAAGCCTCACCCCACAGCCTGTTTCATGGCCGTTCTCGCACCCCGCTTTCGGCTAGGGTGCATCAGGCAGACGCGTGCGCGCTCCCCGCTCCGGACACGCAGCGGTCTGCTTCTCGCGGCCGAAGTGGGACGTAAGAAGGGCCCGCGCAAGGCCGATTGCCAATCATTGGTGCCGTCCTGTCACGACCTCCTCCAGAACAGCGTTCAACCGGTCGGCCAGACGATCACGGCTGAACTCCGTCGCCGCTAACTCGCGGGCAGCTCTCCGGGCCTGCTCGAGGCCCTCTGGCGCCCGGCAGAACTCCCGTATCCTGTTTGCGGCCTCGCGAGGGTCGGCTGCGGGGACCACAACGCCAATCCCCCGGCGACGAATCAAGTCCGCCTGCCAGCCCTCGTGGTTGATCAGGACGGGCCGGCCGGCGGCCAGGGCGTCGAAGAACTTGTTCGCGGAGTTGTTCCACATCACCGGGTTGTCCAGCACGAAGGAACTCGCAAGGGTGCTCGCCGAAAGCACGGCGGGGATTTCTGCCTTGGGGCGTGGGGGGTGAATCCAGAAGTTGCGACCAAGCACACCCCGGGCTGTGGCGCGAGCCCGAACGGTTTCTTCTTCCCGGCCATCCCCCACAACGAGGAAGGAGATCCGAGGATCGATCCCGAGCATCTCGCCCGCGATATCTACGAGGTACCCCAGGTTGTTCGCAAATCCGAGGGTACCCGTGTAGACGACCAGGGGCCCTCGCGCGAGTTCGGGGTGTTCGCCAAGAAATCGCTGACCGACTTCTGGTGATACGGCAAACCGCTCGACGTCACACCCATTGGGAATGACGGCTACCTTCTCCTCGGGGTAGCCAGAACCCACGACCCCGTCGCGCATGCCTGGCGAGAGCGCGACGACGCGTGCGGAGTTGCGGTAGGCCCAGCGCTCGAGGGCCTTGCTGGCCCACACCGCCAGCGGATTTCGGAGCACTCCCAGGCCAATCGGGACCTCCGGCCAGAGGTCCCTCACCTCGAACACCTGCGGAATCCTCAGATATCTGCTAGCGATGAAGGCGGGCAGAGCTACCGTCAAGGGCGTGCTGGTCGCGAAGACAACGTCTGCACCGCGGACCTTGCACGAAAACGCACTGCTTTCCGCCGCAAACGAGAGGAAGGCTCTCACTCGTCGCGAAAAAGACTGGCGATTCGAGTAGGGCACGGCCAACACAGCCAGTCGAAACCCCTCCAGTTGGATTTCCGTCACTCGCGAACAGAACTGGTAGTTCGAGGGGAAGAAGGCGTTCGACGTTAGGACAGTGACCTCGTGCCCCTTCTGGACGAGCCGCCGGGCCATCTCGTAGGAGCGCGTCCCTCCCGAACCATCTGGAGGGACGAAATACTGATGTATATACAGGACATGCACTCAGTTCACCCTCCCACGGGCCCGAGCAGTCCTTGTGCCGGCCCCAACTCCTCGGACACAAGGGTCTTCTTCACGGGGCCTCGTTTGTCACAGCTTGATGTGGCTGCAAGCCCCCCCCTGGAGATGTTCAGGCACAACATGTGGTGGATTCTCGTGATTCATCAAGCACAACATGTTGTGGTCTCGCGACGAAAGAAGGGCTTCTTGCAGTTGCGCAAACTCATGTTATTTGCGAAGGCTGGAGCATTCTGGCTCGTAAGTCTTTCGGGTGGCAGCACACTACCAAGAATACGAACACATTTCGAGAATCGAAGAGATCGCCGCTGAACTGGCAGGATATAAGGAAAAGAACCATTGCAGCGCCGGTCGCTGGGTCAATCCTGCGCCGAGAGCACAAAACATGAGCAGCGAAAACACCAAGAAGAAAAACTAGCAGGCTCAATCCAGCTACACCGTTCTCACTCAGGATCTCAAGGAAAATGTTGTGTGGGTAACGGTGTAGCCCTGTTGCGGCAAACCCTGCCAACCCGGCGCCAAGAGCGGGGTGAGTCGACGCAAGTCCTATGGCACCATTATAAAGCTCAGGGCGGTTCGAGGTATATCTCTGCTCAATAGAAAGCTCCACAAAGCGTTCCACATAAACAGAGGATATCGTGACTCCTACCGGTGTCCAATAGATAACTGCAATCCCAATGACAAATCCAACCAAACCAACTGTAGCAACCTTCTTTATAGGCAATCTCGCCATTGCCACGAAAACAACCAAGGAGCCAATCGCGGCCAGAAGTGCACCGCGCGACCCAGAGAAGACAACCAACAGCAGGGCGACCGCTCCAACGGAAAGCGTGGGTATTGCGGGTGCGCTTCTACGCCACTGCCGCAGTGACCATAATAACAATAGTCCCATTAGTCGGCCGAACACGTTGGGTCCGCCGCCAAGGACGGCCATCCGGCCGGTCTCGCCCGTCGTTGATTGTAACAGCGCCGCGAGCGCAATGGCCGATGTGAACAAGCCGATCGCGCTCCACATGCCGTCCAGCACACGAGATTGATCCGTCCTTAGCATAATTAAGACAAGGGCAACAAGAAATATGCAGACCAGCGCAACTTCGTATAGCTTTATTACTGCCAGTTCTTGATCAGGAGACCAGAGGCACGAGATAGCAATCCAAAAAAGCAGAGGGAACACCATGACCCACGGTGCTGGCATCTCGCCGATCGACGGCAATGCTTTGGTATCTAGGTGCGCGCTTGTCGCTATTATGAGCGAAAAAAAGACTACCCAGAGCCTGGGCTCCAAGAAGACGTTCGGTTCCCCATTCCCGCCTAGGACTCTGCCTAATTCCCACCTCCCCACGAGAACGAAGAGGGCCAAGACGACACCGGCAATCCCGCCCAATCCCCTTGGCAAGAAGCGCAAGCGCATCACTTGAGCAAACCGGCGTGTCGGCGTAGGCCTGCGCGAAGGGCAAGCGAGTAGCCGACCAATTGAACAGCAGCAGCAGCAAGCATCGCGATCGCTGCCCCGGCGATACCTAGCTGGGGGACCATAAGGACGCACGCCGCGCTCAAGGTGACTACGGCCGCCAGTAGTATTGGAGCCTGGGCGCCGATGATTCTAGCCGCAGTGCAAGAATGCTCGAGGGATGCAGAGACGTAAACCAAGGCACCAGATGCCATTATTATCAAGAAAGTCCCTGAGTGTTGAGCGTAATCTGGGCCATATATCGCGCGCAATAGCGGCTCTCCTGCCAATGCAGCCACTGCTATACCGGCAGCGCCTAGGGCGATATTTATTAAAATGAGTCTTGCAATTAGAGTCAAAAACAACTTCACTCTTCCGCTCTGCAAGTATATGGCTTGTCTTGCGCTGGTAGACTGATTTATGGACAAAACAATCCTAGACCCGATCATCAAGAAATACGCTAGGGCGGAAAAGATCCCTACATCTCTGGTCGTTAGCGATCGTTCTATAATTAGCCGGGGAACGCTAGCTTGCAGGGACCCAAGAAAGCCGGTGGCTCCGAGGGGAATGGCCGAACAAACAAGCCTTACCGCAACCCCAGGACGGACAGGGGCAATCAGTGCCTTAAGAGAGCCTGATCTGGACGCGAGCTTAGCAGACTGCGGCAGATCGAAGAAGGCCCCAACAAGGAGCCATGCAAAACAGAGTCCAATTAAACCAAAAAGCAAGTCCGGTACCAATAATAGAAATCCACCCATTAATGCGACAGATAAGACTCCTTTAGAAACGATTGACGCACACACTATATCCATGCGCTCGTGTCTTTGAAAAAGACCATACTGAATGTCTGTTATGGCTTCAATGCTTTTCGCTATGCCCACCAGAATCACGGCAAGCGACGTACGGCCTGGGTAACCCATGGCCCAGACAAACGCCGCGATCATTCCTAGGCCAATCGGGGTCGTAGCCAATCGCACTGCCATATACTCAGAAAAGTGATACTCCCCTGTTGCATCAGTAGCTTGCACCCCTCGGAGATTCATGTTAAGAAGAAACAGAATAGGAGCAGTGACGGCAAGTCCGAGGGCAAATTGTCCAACTGCTTCCGGGTCGCAGAACCTAGCCAAAACGATAAGCAGGACCCATTGGCTAAGTCCATATACAGTGTAGCCAACGAAGCTCCACAAGAAATTCCGCCGCATGGACAGCGGGGGCACATAACTGCCACACGGAACGTCAGGGTCGATCTTGTTCATCTCCCAACCGCTATGCATTTCAAGCCAGGGCACAGCCCCAGGGTCGGAACAGGCCCGGGAAGGTTGGGTGCAAGAGAGCGTTGCTGGCCTGCGGCGGGCCCGAGGACACTGGTACAAAAGTGGGCAGCTGTGCCGTCAGCGGGAGCGGACGTCCTCTTGCCAGAAGACGCACGGGTCGCAGAGATGTTCCGGCGAGTCGAAGCCTCATTGGTGCCATGGCGGGGGCCCATGCCGAGCAGTCCGCTCTCTGCCCGCCGTCCTTCTCTCGAGGCCCGCTGCCGCTCGGGCACGATCGGCGTGGGCGTGGCCAAGCGGCGAGAAGTGCCGCGGGGCCTTGCGCGACGACTTGGAGGTGTTGAAAGGCCGACAGGCGTAGGCGCCCCCCCCTCTGCGGTCGCCCACTTCCAGCAGTGTGAACAGCTGCTGGTGCGTTGACAGCAGGCGGATGGGCGCGGACTGCCGCCATGTTCGTCGCGGCAGCGTCGTGAGAAGGAATATGCATCTGCGCCTGAGAGTCGGTGCCCTCGCGGTAACTTGTCGTCGCGCGGGCGAGGTCGTTTCCCGTTTTGTGTAGCCCGTCCCGGGTGAGGGCCGCGCACTCCCTATTCATGAAGCACAACGTCCTGATGGAACACGTCCAGGCCATAGAAGTAGATCACCCGCAGGAGCTCCCAAACCTCGGCTGACGCGTGCACGAGCACGTCGACTTGCGCGTCGTTGGGTACTAGGCGACATATCGGCTTGGCGGATCCAGGAATCCAGATCCATCTTCTTGACCAATTGGCAGTCAATATCGCCCGATTCGCCGCCCCCGCCCTCAGGAACGGGAAGGAAGGGGGAGACCTTTCGCAGCCGGGAGTTCGTCAGGCTGCCCCGGACGCCCATTCATAGGTATGGGGGCGTTGCGGGGACAGGCACCTGCGGGTCTCATCTTCTGGTGCACCGGATCTACAGCCGCCAATACCGCAGCCCGCACGCTTCCGCTTCTACCCGGTCGAGCACCCCCTTCACATCCGTCACTACCCCGCAGCCGTTCCCGTTGCTGCAGACCCGCTGTGCCCAGGCGGCATCCAGCGGCTGGAAGGCTTCGTGGGCAACGGCGTAGACGACGGCGTCGACGTGGGCGAAGCCATCCAGTTGGCACAGGTCTAGCCCGTACTCGTGGCGGGCTTCGTCCGGGTCGGCCAGGGGATCGTGGACCAGCACCTCGGCGCCGTACTCCTTGAGCTCGCGGATGACGTCGACGACCTTGCTGTTGCGGATGTCCGGCACGTTCTCCTTGAAGGTGAGCCCCAGCACCAGCACCCGGCTCCCCTTGATCGCCTTGCCGGCCTGGATCATCTGCTTGACGGTGTGTTCGGCCACGTACTTGCCCATGCCGTCGTTGATGCGCCGTCCGGCCAAGATCACCTGCGGGTGGTAGCCGACGGCCTCCGCCTTGTGGGTGAGGTAGTAGGGGTCGACGCCGATGCAGTGGCCGCCCACCAGGCCGGGGAAGAACTTGAGGAAGTTCCACTTGGTGCCGGCGGCGTCGAGGACGGCGCGGGTATCGATGCCGAGCTTGCCGAAGATGATGGCGAGTTCGTTCATCAGGGCGATGTTGAGGTCGCGCTGGGTATTCTCGATGACCTTGGCGGCTTCGGCAACCTTGATGGTCGGGGCGCGGTGTACGCCGGCGGTGACCACCAGTTCGTAGACCCCCGCCACCGTCTCCAGGGTCTCGGCGTCCTGTCCGGCGACGACCTTGACGATCTTGTCGACGGTGTGGACCTTGTCGCCGGGGTTGATGCGCTCGGGCGAGTAGCCGACCTTGAAATCGACGCCGCAGGTGAGCCCCGACTCGGCCTCGAGGATCGGCACGGCGACCTCCTCGGTGACGCCGGGGTAGACGGTGGACTCGTAGACGACGATGCTCCCCCGCGCCAGGTGGCGACCGATGGTGCGCGAGGCGGCCTCGATGGGGCGCAGATCGGGGCGGTTGGTGCCGTCGATGGGGGTCGGCACGGTGACGATGAGGAAGCGGGCGTCGGCGAGCCGGGTCGGATCGGTGGTGTAGTCGATGGTCGCCGCCGCCAGTTCCTCCCGGCTCAGTTCGCCGGTGGCGTCGTGACCGCCGCGCAGCTCGGCGATCTTCTTTTCGCTGATGTCGAAGCCGATCACGGAGACCTTCTTCGCGAACGCCGCAGCGAGCGGCAGGCCGACGTAGCCGAGGCCGACGAGGGCGATCTTTCCTTCGCCGGAGGCGAGGTGTTCGATGCGGATCATGCGTCTATTCCTCAAGCCGTGCGGGACAGGGGTGAAGCCAGGCTCCGGGGACGCCGCGGACCGCCCCCTCGGATCGCTGGCGCGCAAGAGCAGGTTTCGGCGCCGCGGGCCCCCACCCCGTCGCGGAACCGTTGGAAGGCGACTGGAGGACGCCGGTGTGCCGGGGCGTAGCTTCTCACGGCTGCCGCCCTTCCTTCCAGTACCGCAGTCCGCGTTCGGCCAGGGCGGCTTCGTCCTCGTACTCCCGGGCGGCGAGGGAGACGAAGGAGGCGCACTTCGCTTCCTCTCGGCAGAGGAGTCTCACGCCGCTGACCGCCTCGAAGCAGAGCACCGGCGATGCGCCGTTCAGGGTCACCAGGTCGATCTCATCGACGCCCGTAGCCTCTTGCAGGTCGGCCCGAAGGTCGGCCCGTTCGTCCAGAGTCGGAGGCTGGGCAAACAGCACGGCCACGTCCACATCCCCCCCGGGCCGCTGCTCACCGGCCTGGGCCGAGCCGAAGGCCCAAGCGGCCACGATCCCCGGGCGCTGGGCCAGGGTGGCTCGGACGGCGGCCCAGTCAACGCGCGACATGGGCGAGCACCTCGTCGCGGAACCGCTCGAAGTCGGGCAAGCGGCAGCCGAGCACGTCGGCGAGCACCGAGACGTCGATCTGGTCGTAACGGTGGACGATGAAGTTCCGGAACTGCACCATCCTCCGGTAGGGCTCTGCCGCGGAGAGGATCCCCTTCTCGAAGCACCGGCGGACGGCGTCGGCGCCGGTGCTCGAAGGAGCCTCGCCGGCCAAGGCGAGGAGCCGCTGGCAGACGTCGACGACGACCTCGACCGCGACCTGTAGATCGCGCTCCACGGCGCGGCGCACCCGCCAGTCGCCCTCGAGTTGGCTGGCGGTGACCGGGCCCAGGGAGCGCAGCTCCCGGAGCACCTGGTCCAGGGTGTCGAGGCGTCGGAGGATGACACCGTTGGTCATGAAAACCTGCTCGCCCCCTGGATCGCCGGTGGTACGCCGCCCCAAGGGGGAGCTGCCCCAGCGATGCCGCCCGAGGACGGGTCTGCGGTGGCGCCGCGGCTCCTACGAGGGTAAACAGACGCACATGTCGTGGTGTCCGAACGCACGGGATGGTTCCCCACTCGTGGCGCGTTGCGATCAGTTTGGGGATGATAGGGACGGGGTGGGGCTAGGGTCAAGATGGGAGGCAGGGAATAGGCGCTTGCGTATAGGGGTGAAGCGAGGGGGAAGCTCGACGCCAGACCCCACGCCCCACGCCGGACCGGGACCGGGGAGGGCGTTAGCCTGGTTCTACCAGCAAGTGCGGCGACAGCTGGGGGGGCGACCCGGGAGGTCCAGAGCCTTGGTTAGCCGGGTTCCTGTACGCGGTAGACGCCGCGGTGGGCCTCGGTGTCGCGGCGGTGGGCGGCGAGTTCGGAGGCGAGGGTGTCGACCTTGGACTCCACCGAGCCGAGCCGGGTCTCCACCCGGTCCAGTCGGGTCTCCACCCGGTCCAGTCGGGTCTCCACCCGGTCCAGTCGGGTCTCCACCGAATCGAGTCGAGTCTCCACTCGGTCGAGCCGGGCGCCCAGGCGGGCTTCGACCCCATCAACCTTGCCGTTGACGGTCTGGATGAGAAAGAGCAGGTGCTCGTCGCGCTCCTTCGATTCTTGGCGGGCGCGCTCGATGTCGCCGCGCAACCCCTCGTGGCCTTCGAGGACCAGGTCGAACTTGCCCCGGATGTCCTCGAGCAGGATCTCCAAGTGGTCTCGATCCATCGCACGGCTCCCTTCTTGAACCCGCGTGACGCGTGGGCGGCACCATACCTGCCGGCCGAGGCGTGGGTCAAGGCGATCGGGCCCAGGGTAAACGCCTGTCAGGCTGCTCGGGCCACGGCGCGTTGGTGCAAGAGAGCGTCGAGCCGTCCGAGTGCGGCGGTACATGAGCCCCGGATTCCGCATGGAGAAGCTCGGGCATAGAGAGGCGAAGGGGACAGACAAGCTATCCGTGGGCCGAGCGGATTACCGACTGTCCCCTCAGCACCGGCCAACCCGAGAACTCGCCCACCCAGTATTCCCGCTGCGGGGGCGTGGCGGGTGATGGCCGGGGGCCTGTCGCCCGCTACCGGCCGGGGGACCCGGGTCCCGTCCTCCCGATCCCCCTGCCCCCTGACCACCCTCACGCGAGCTGGCGAACAAAGACACCCACCGCCGATCCTCGCCACCCAGTTGCCCCCGCGCTTGCCCCCTCCCCGGCGAGACGGTTGCTGTCGCCCTGACTCCAACCACCAGACCTCCGCAAGCCCCACAGCGCAAGAGCCTCAGTGTTGACCCGAGTTGCCGAGGGGCTGACGGGCCCGTACAATGCCCCCCATGGCCGAG
>JBBIIA010000024.1:0-36335 GCA_037446775.1 Deltaproteobacteria bacterium | reverse complement strand
GGTCGCTCGGGCGCGTCGGTGGCGAGGTACCTGGGGGTGGCCACCTCCACCGCGAGCCGAGCCGTAGCGGGTGAGCTCGATCCCCTGGCCCAACGGCTGCTGGAGGCTCTTACGGCCGACAGAAGGCGCAATGCTCTTCTGCACGAACGTCCCCTTTCTGACGAGCGAGCCAGTCCCAGCAAGGACCCACCCCGCGAGGGGCCTTCGCCCCCGTTGGGCCTACCCCAGCTCCACCCCCAGGGCGGCGAGCTCGGCTTCCACCAGGGCCTCCCAGCCCCGGTTGGCGGCGGGGTTGGCGGGGCTTGGGTGGGCGATGCGGCCTACGGGAAGCCCCAGCCCCGCCAGGGCCTCCCGGGCGCGGCCCTCGGCCCAGGCCCCCACCCCGACCACCAGGCGGGGCCGCAAGAGCGCCACCGTAGCCCGCAAGGCCCGGTCGCAGGCGGCAAAGAGGGGCTCGCGCTCGGGGGCCGGGAGCTTGTCGGGGGTGCGGTTTCGGCCGCTCGCCTCCACGAAGAGCAGCGGGCAGTAGTTGGCCACGAAGAACCGGGCGAAGAACGCCTCGGGCGCGCCGAAGCGGGCCCGGGCCCACCCCCACAGCCGCCGACCGCTCACCTCGCTGCGCCGGCAGCCAAACCCCTCCACAGGCCGCTTGGGGTGCTCGGCCCAGGGGCGCCCCACCGGCCCCTCGATCCCGAGCCAGTCCCGCACCGCGGCCACCTCCCCAAAGGGCACCCCGGTCTGGGCCATGCCGAAGGGCCCCGGGTTCATGCCCACCAGCAGCACCTCCTTGGGACCGCCGCCGTAGCGCGCCCAGTAGGCGTCGTGGGGCGCCCGAGCGTAGGCAAGGGGGTTGTAGGCGTGGGTGACCGGGGGGCCAAAAGAGAGGGGGGCCAGCTCGGCGGCGAGTCGGTCCACGAAGGTCGGGGGCATGGCGGCTCCTCGCGAGGGGTCCGGGGCGCACCCATCTTATCCCGGGGGCCGCCTTGGGCCCATTCCTTTCGGGCCCTGGCCCCGAGGCCCCGGCCTGTGGCATCTTGGGGCCCTCTCCCCCTACTCCAGGAGCCCGCCGTGATCCTCGACGACCTGACCATGGCCGAGTTCGAAGGCGCCCTTGGGCGCACCCGGGTGGCCCTGTTGCCGGCGGGCAGCGTGGAGGAGCACGGGCTCCACCTGCCCCTCGGCACCGACACCATGCAGGTGTGGGAGGTGGCCCGCCGGGCGGTGGCCTTGGAGCCGGCCTTTTTGTGCCCGGCACTCCCCTACGGGTACTGCCGCAGCACCCGGGACCACCCCGGCACGGTGTCGATCTCGCCGGAAACCGTGCGCCGGACGGTCTTCGACATCGGGTCGAGCCTCCATCGCCAGGGCATCCGGGGGCTGGTGATCGCCTCGGGCCACGCCGGGGGCTTGCACATGGCGGCCCTGGAGGAAGCCGCGGAGGCCCTGGTGGAGGCCTTCGCCGACCTGGAGGTGGCGGTGGTGTGCGAGTACCGGTGGGCCCAGGAGCTGGGGCGGGAGGGGGTGATCGAAACCGCGGACGACGGCCACGCCGGGGAGATCGAGACCAGCCGGCTCCTGGCCATCGCCCCGGAGCTGGTGGTGGGGGAGAGCCCGGAGGAGTACCCCCGCCTGCCCGCCCCCTTCGTCGCCCGCCACAAGCGCCCCCACTGGCCGGGGGGGGTGTGGGGGAACCCGGCCGCCGCGACGGCCGAGAAGGGGGAACTCCTCCTGGCCCGGTGCGCCGAGCGCCTGGCGGCGCTGGTCCGGGAGATGGCTCGGCGGGTGGCTGCCTGACGGCTGGACGCTCGATGCCGCCGGCGGGCTTGCCGTTCAGCCCCCGGCGGTCCCGGCGCCTCCCTCGGCCGCCCGGCGCACAGCGTCTTCGAGGTCGGCGAGCCGGAAGGGCTTCTGCAAGAAGGCGGTCTTGCCCGCGAGCTCGCGCTCCAGCCCCCCGTCGCCCACGTGCCCGGAGATGAATACCACCGGCAGGTCGGGCCAGCGCTCCCGGGCCCGCCGGGCCAGCTCCACCCCCGACAGGCCCGGCATGACCACATCGGTGAGCAAGACATCGACCCGCGCCACGCCCGGGAGCGCCGCGGCCGCCTCGTCCCCGGCGGCAAAGGCGCGAACGGCGTACCCTTCCTCCTCCAAGTGCTCCTGGGCCAGGGAGCGCACCGACGCCTCGTCCTCCGCCAGCAGCACGACCCGCCCCGAGGGGGCCCTGGGGCCGGGCGGCAGGGCGGGCGCCGACGATGGGGAAGGCGCGCCCACGCGGGGCCAGTACACGGTGAAGACCGTGCCGCCCCCCACCTCGGAGGCCACCGTCACCGCCCCGCCCGCCTGGTTCACGATGCCGTACACCGTAGACAGGCCGAGCCCGGTCCCCTGCCCCTCGGGCTTGGTGGTGAAGAACGGCTCGAAGATGTGCTCCAGGACCTCGGGCGGGATGCCGTCGCCGGTGTCCTCCACCCGCACCACCACGTACTCCCCGGGGGGGAGCTCGGGCTGCTCGGGGAGCCCCGACGGCGGGACCGCGAGCCGCTCCACAAAGACCCCCACGACGCCCCCCTGGGGCATGGCGTCCCGGGCGTTGACGGTGAGGTTTAAGAGCACCTGTTCCAGTTGGGAGGGGTCGGCCCGCACCGCCCCGGCCCCCGGGGCAACCTCGATCCTCAGCTCCAGGTTCTCCCCCAGGATCCGGCCGAGCATCTGCCCCACTCCCCGGACCGCCTCCCCCACGTCAACCACCCGGGGCTCCACCACCTGCTTGCGGCTGAAGGCCAGGAGCTGGCGGGTCAGGTCGGCGGCCCGGTCGGCGGCCCGCACGATCTCCTCCGCGGCTCGGCGCCCCCGATCCTCTCCGGACAACCGCCCGATGAGCAGCTCGCCGTAGCCCGAGATCGCGGTCAGGATGTTGTTGAAGTCGTGGGCCACGCCGCCCGCCAGCCTGCCCAGGGCTTCCATCCGCTGGCTGTGGGTGAGTTGGGCCTCCAGGGACCGGCGCTCGGTGTAGTCGAAGAGCACCCCCTCCAGGGCCGTGGGCCGATCCGGCGCCCCTACCGCGCGCCCCACGTCCAGGACCCAGCGCACGGTTTCCACCGCGTCGTGGATGCGGTACTCCACCTCGTAGGCCCGCCCCCGGGCGACCGCCTCCTGGATCTCCCGCCACACCCGCGCCCGATCCTCGGGGACCACGAGGTCCTGGAGTCCGCGCGCGCCGCCGGCAAACGCCTCCGGCTCGAAGCCCGTCACCCCGACCCACCCCCGGCTCACGTACTCCACCGAACGGCGCGCCTCCACGCCGCACCGGTAGACGGCCCCCGGCAAGGTCTCGATAAGCGCTCCGAGGGCGCGCTCCGCCTCCGCCAGCCGCTCCTCCCCCCGGAGGCGCTCCACCTCGCCGGCGAGCCGCCGGGCGTACAGATCCAAAAGTTCCAGGTCGTGGGGCGTCGGCACCAGGGGTCGGTCGTCAAGGGCGCACAAGACCCCCACCGCCTCCCCCTGAGCATCCCACAACGGCACGCCCAGGTAGGACGTCGCCCCCCGGTCGACGAAATACCCTCCCCCGGGGAAACGCTCGGCGACCCCCTCGGGCACGTGCACGGCCTGCCCCTGGAGGAGCACCTCGCCGCACGGGGTTCCTCGGTAGGGGAACGGCGGCAGGGAGAAGGGGCGCCCGCGCTCGGAGGCCGCCAGGGGGATGAGCTGCCCCCCGGCGCCCAGCCGACTCACGAACACCCAGGCGACCCCGAGCTGGTGCCCCAGGGCGCCGACGACCTCGGCGAAGAGGGTAGCTCCGGTGAGGCCCGCCGTGGAGTCGTGGAGCCGCCGGAGCCGCTCCTCGGCCCGGCGGCGGCTCTCGGCCTCGGCCACCAGGCCGTCCCGGGCCCGCACCCGCTCCAGCGCCACCCCCGCCATGTGCCCCAGGGCAGCCAGGGTCTCCTGCTCCTCGGGGGCGAAGCTGCGGCGGGTGCGAAACACCAGCGTCAGGACGCCCAGGGGTTGCCCTTCGGCCTTGAGCGGGACCCCCGCCAGGGACTTCGCCCCCAGGGCCTTCACCGCCTCCGGCATGGCCTCCGGATGGTCGGGGTAGTGCTCCACCGCGACCACCCGGCCCGACCGGAACACCTCCCCCGCCACCCCTACCCCCGGGGGCAGGTGCCGAAGCAGCTCCCGGTGGGCCCCTTCGAGGTTTCGCGCGTCGGCGAGCCGCAGGTCGCCGCTCGCCGGATCCGCCAGGAAGACCGTGGCCCGATCGGCGCGAAAGGCGAGCACCGCGGCGTCGAGGGCCTCCCGGAGCACCTGGGCCTGGCCCTCCGCCTGGGCCAGGCCCTGGGCGATGCGGAACAGGGCCGCCAGGGTCTGGGCCCGGCGGGCCAGGGCCTCTTCGCTGCGCTTGCGGTCCGTGATGTCCCGCAACACCCCTGCCACCCCCCGCACCCGCCCCTCGGCGTCGCGAATGGGGATGCGCGCCGACAGGTAGGTACGCACCTCGCCCCCTACGGGAATCGCCTCTTCCCCCTGGTACGGGGTGCCCCGGCCCGTGGCCTCCCGATCGTGGGCCTCGATGCGCTCCACCACCTCCGGCGGGAGGAAGTCCCGGGGCCGCCGCCCCAGGGCCGCCTGGGGCTCGACCCCCAGCATCCGTCCGGCCGCGTGGTTGACCATCTGGTAGCGCCCGTCCAGGTCCTTGACGAACACCACGTCTTCGCTGCCCGTGGCCAGGGCCTGCAGGCTCTCCTCCCGATCCCGGAGGCTCTCCAGGAGGAGCCGGTAGCGGCGGACCGCCCACGCCCGCCACGCGGCTAGGCTGGCAAGCCCGAGACACAAGAGCCCGGCCCCCGCCAGGGCCGTCTCGTACACCGCCTCGCGGCGCCAGGCGGCCAGGGCTTCCGCCTCGTCGACCTTGACCACCAGCCCCCACCCGGTCTCCGGGATCCTCCGGACGGCGGCCAGGACCCGCTCCCCGCGGTAGTCGTAGTAGGCCCCCTCGGTCTCCCCGAGCTCGAAGACCGCCGCCTCGGCCGATCCCCCTCCCTGCCCCGGGCTCGGCAGGCCCGGGAAGCCCGTGGCACCGACTACGGGGCTGACGATCCGGACGCCGGAGCCTTCCACCCGCACCAGGTAGGCCTCTACCGTCGAAGCTTCCCGCGGATCCCGGGCCAGCAGGGGAAAGAGCGTCCGGTCGGGGGAGACGTACAGCGCCACGACCCCGAGCACGGGGGCTCCCTCGTCCCGCCGAGCCGGATCGGCCCCCTGGAAGACCGGGGCGAGAAACCCGAGCATCACCTCGCCATCTTCTCCCGGGTGGAGATCGTGGAAGAGGGTTCGGCGCTCCCGCGCCACCCGCCGGACCATGGGCCCCACCGACGAGCAGGGGTCGATCCCTCCCTCGGCCTGGAGGAGGACCTCGCCCCCCGGGGTGAGCAGAAAGGCGCCTAGGAACCCGGCGAGGAACCGCAGGTTGTCCAGGTGTTCCCGGACGTGGCCCGGATCGCTCCCCACCGGACACTCCCCCGCGGCGCACACCCTCACCAGGTCGGGGTCCGACGCCATCACCTCCGCGTCGGCTCGGCGCTCGGCGAGCCAGCTCTGGACCGCGCGCTTGCGCGCGTCGGCCTCCACCGCCACCCGCCGGGACCAGCGGGACAGGACCTCGGTGCGTTCCCCGAGCCGCAGATGGGCAAACAGCCACGCCGCGCCCCCCACCAGGAGCGCCGCCACGATCCCGGAGACCGCCGCCGCGAGGCGGCGCCGGGCGAGGCGACGGGAGAGGGACTCCTCGGGGTCGGTCACGAATCCTCCGGGGCAGGGGGCGCAGGGGCAACCGGTAGAACTATCGGCCGAAGGCCGGGCAACCTTGAGGGCTGACCTCAGCGCCGGACCACGTACGCGAAGGGGTCGGTCGGGTACAAGGCGGTGAAGCTACCGATCTTGTCCAGGTAGGACTGCTTGATCGGCTCGTCCTTGGGGACCAGGAGGATCCCCGACTGGGTGCGCAGGTCCCGGGTGAGCACCATCCCCTCCTGCAGGTTCCCTAGGGGCGTCTTGACCTCGCGCAAGGCGTCGTAGGCGTCCTTGCGCTCCTCCAGGACGTCCAGGAGGGCGTTGTACACCGCCCCGTCGATCTGGCGGCCGACCTGCCGGTCCAACGCCTCCAGGGCGAGCTTCTCCTCGGCCCCCTTGCGGGCCCCGCCCCGGGTCAGGTGGTCGTAGGCGTCGAGCACCCGGAGGAGGCGGGCGCCCTGGGATACCGCCTCCCCGGTCAGGCCGTCGGGGTAACCGGTGCCGTCCAGGTGCTCGTGGTGGTGCCGGATGGTCTGGGCCACCCCGGACAGGCCCTCCACGACCTGCACCTGCCCCTGGCCCAGGACCGGGTGCCGCCGCAGCTCCTCCCGCTCGGTGCTGCCGAGGTGAGCCGGCTCCTTGAGCAGGATCCCGTCGGGCAAGCCGATCTTGCCGATGTCGTGGAGGAGCGCCGCCATCACGTGCTCCTGCACCGCCTGGCGGTCCCGCACCCCCAAGCGAGCGCACACCGGGGGCACCAGGGCCGCGACCCGCCGACAGTGGGCCCCCACCGCCTGGCTGCGCAGGTCCAAGAGCCCCGCGAACGCCTTGACCACCGAGAGGTTCTGGCGGCGCAGGGTGTCGTTGAGGCCCTCGGTCAGGTCCAGGGTCATCTGGAGCTCGTTGGTCCGCTCCAGGACCCGGCGCTCCAGGGTGGCGTTCAGCTCGGCGAGTTCGGCGTTGCGCCGCTGCACTTCCTCTTGCAACGCCTGGTGGCGGCGTTTGAGGTCGACTTCCGCCAGGGCCTCCTCGACTAGGGCGAGGAGGCCCGCATCGTCCCAGGGCTTGGCGAGAAAGCGGTACACCCGCCCCTGGTTGATGGCGTCCATGGCGCTCGCGAGGTCCGAATGCCCGGTGAGCATCACCCGCACCGCTTCGGGCCGCAGCGCCAGGGCCTTGGTCAGGAGTTCGGCCCCGGTCATGCCGGGCATGCGCTGATCCGAGAGGATCAGGGAGACCGGGCGCTCCCGGAGCACCCCCAGGGCCTCCTCGCCGCTCGCCGCCGTCAGCACCTCGTGCCCCGTGCGCGCAAACAACCGCCGCAGGGCCTTGAGGATGTTCTCCTCGTCGTCCACCAGAAGCAGGGTGTGTGCCACGTCACGCCTCCCACAGGGCGAAGAGGGTTCCGCGCCACCCGGGGGCGGACACCGGCCCCGACTGGCGCAGGGTGAGGCCCGCTGGCGCCGACGCCCTCACTTCGGCCCAGGGGCGATCGATCAAGCCGCCGCCGAGCAAGCGGCCAGCCTCTAGATTGGCGGCAAACACCCGCCCCTCCTCGGCCACCGCCACGACCCCCACCGGGAGGGCCTCCACCATCGCCCACGCCGACAGGTCCTCCCCGATGGTCGCGCGAAGGCTCTGGTTCACGGCTTCCAGTTGCTCGTTTTGGGTCGCCACCAGGGCCTGGAGGCGCTCGTTCTCGAGCCGGAGCTCGACCCCCTCCACCGCCTCCCGCACCACCTCCCGGAGCACCGCGTCGTCCCAGGGCTTGGTGAGGAACTTGTAAATCGCGCCCTCGTTGACCGCGTCGAGGATGGTCTGGACGTCGGTGTAGCCCGAGAGGACGATGCGTACGCACCGCGGGTAGCGGGAGCGGATCTCCCGGAGGAGCTCCACCCCGGTCGTGCCGGGCATGCGCTGGTCGGCCACCACCACGTCGGGTGGGCCCTCCGCTTCGGCCAGGGCCAGGGCCGCGGGCGCCGAGGGGATGAAGCGCTGGTCCCAGGGCTCACCCCGAAACAGCCGCCGCAGGGCCGCCAGGACGTACTCCTCGTCGTCGACGAAGAGCACCCGCGGGCGAGGCGCCGTCACGGCGTCCCCCCGGCCCCGGGGGGCAGCACCGGCAGCGACACCGTGAAGGTCGACCCCATGCCGGGCTGGCTCTCCACCCGGATCTCCCCCTGGTGGCTCCGCACGATGCCGAGGGCGAGGTGCAGCCCGAGCCCGGTCCCCTTGCCGACGGGTTTGGTGGTGTAGAAGGGCTCGAAGATCCGGCCGAGGTGCTCGGGGGCGATGCCGGTGCCGGAGTCGGTGACGGCCACCGTCACCCGGTCTCCCGCGGCGCGGGTGCGCACGGTCACCACCCCCCGCTCGGGGATCGCCTGGGCGGCGTTGATCAGCAGATTCAGGAACACCTGGTTCAACTGCTGGGGGCGACACAGCACCCGGGGCAGCTCCCCCAGGTCCCGGACCACCTCGCACCGGTACTTCAGCTCGTTCCAGGCGATGTTGATGGTGCTCTCCAGGCCGCGGTTCAGGTCCGCGTACTCCCACTCCTGGTTGTTGGAGTGGCTGAAGGTCTTGAGGTCCAACACGATCTTGCGGATGCGCTCGGCCCCCTCCCGGCACTCGGCCACGATGGCCCCGGCGTCTTGCACCAGGAACCCAACGTCGGTCTGCCGGCACAACTCCTGATAGGCGCGCCACGCCGCCCCCGGGTCTTGGTCTCCCGCCGTCGCCGCCGCTGCCAGCTCCCGGGCCGCGGCCTCCACCCGGGCGAAGGCCTCCGCGTACTCCCCCATGCGGTTGAGGTTGGACAGGATGAACCCCACCGGGTTGTTGATCTCGTGGGCGACGCCGGCGGCCAACTGGCCGATCCCCGCCATCTTCTCGCTCTGCAAGAGCCGGTGCTCCAGCGCCCGCTCGGCGGTCACGTTCTGGTACCGCCCCACCACGGACCCCACGTGGCCCCGCTTGAAGATGGGGAAGAAGTGGACCCGGTACAGGGCGCCCCGGGGGTCCTGGAACTCGTCCTGGGCCGGCTGCCCGGTTTGAAACACCTGCCGCAGCGGGGAGCGGCGGTAGTCTCCCCCGAGGCCGGCCAACAGCTCCCGGCAGGTGCCGCCGCGGATCTCCCGGAACGGTTTGCGGAGCAGTCGGGCGAGGGCTCGGTTGGCCCGAACGATCCGCAGGTCCCGGTCCACCACGAAGGTCGGGTCGGTGATCGAGTCGAAGACGGCCTCGATCTCCTGCTTGGCGTGCAAGACCTTGGCCTCGAGCTCCCGCTGGTCGGTGACGTCGACAAACGCTGCCACGCACCCCGCGTCCTCCCCCGAGGGCAGGTGCACGGCCTCGCAGGACCAGAGGAGCGTGCGACGAGGGCCCTGGTCCCCGGCCACCTCCACCTGGCGGTTGCGGCACCGGGGCTCCCCCTCCCCACACCGCTCGCCCGGCTGCCTACGGCACGGCACCCCTGCCTCGGGGGCTAGCTGCCCGACGAGGCGGTCCCCGGGGCTCCCCAGGATCGCCTCGGCCGCCGGATTCACCCGGCTCACCCGGCCGTCCGGGTTCAGGGCCACCACCCCCGCGGGCAGGGCGTGCAGCACGCTCTCCACGAACGCCTTGGCGGCGGCGAGATCGCGCCCCTGGGCTTCCACCAGGCGCTCCATGTCCTGGCGAAAGCGGCGGTTCTCGGCCTCCAGGCGCCGGTAGGCGAGGGCATCGCTCACCACCCCCCGCAGGGCGTCGGCGGCAAAGGGCTTGACCAGGAACCGAAACGCCCCGGCCCGGTTCAGGGCCTCCTCCGCCACCCGGGTGTCGACCATCCCCGTGTACAGCACGCGCATCACCGCCGGGTGGCTCGCGCGCGCGGCCTGGAGCAGATCGATGCCGCTCTTGCCGGGCATGCTGTAGTCGGTGAGCACGACGTCCACGGGCTCCCGGGCGAGCACCGCGAGCGCCCCGTCGGCATCTTCCACGGCCACCACCCGGCAGCCGAGGGGCCGCAGGAAGCCCTGGCAGATCTCCAGGATCGCGCGCTCGTCGTCGACGAGGAGCACCGTGCCGGGATCGGCGGGAGGGAGCTCTGGGCGGTCGGTCGCCATGGACGCCTCTTCGGGAGAACGCGGTGTCGTTCCCCTCATCGGCTCGGCGGGGGTGCTCCTTGAAGGCGCCGCCCGAGGGTGGGGGCGTCAGGCCTGGACGAAGAGGGTCGCCACCATGCCGCCGCCGTCCCGGGGCTGGATCGTCACGTCGCCGCCGTGCGCCCGGGCGATGGCCCGGGCGAGGGGGAGCCCGACGCCCAGGCCCCCTCCCCCGAACTCGTGCCCCGAGGTCTTGTGGTGCCGGATGTCGGCGGAGGTGTAGAAGAGCTCGAACACCTTGTCGCGCTCGCCCTCGGCGACGCCGATGCCGGTGTCGCTGACCGCAACCGCGAGGTGGGGCCCCTCGCGGTGGACGAGGACCTCCACCCGCCCCCCGTCCGGGGTGTACTTGACCGCGTTTTGCACCAGGGCGCTCGCCGCTCGCATCACCCGGGGCCGATCGATGCACACTGGCTCCTGGAGGGGCTCGCGGCAGACCACCGCGAGATCCAGGGGCCGCAGATCCCGGTACATGGCGCCCAGCTCCTGAAGCTCCTCCACCAGGGCCGCCAGGGGCTGTGCGACGGGCAGGACCCGCAGGGCGTCGTCCTGGGCAAGCCCCAGTTCCCCCAGGTCTTCCACCACCGCCTTGAGGCGCCGCAGGGCCCGGTCGGCCCCGTGCAGCAGCCGCCGCGCGTCCTCGGGCAGGTCCGCCTGCCGGGCCGTGAGGAGCGCCACCAGGCCAGCCGCCACAGTGGCCGGGGTCCGCAGCTCGTGATTGGCCAGCGAGATGAACTTCTCCTTGCGCTGGTTGAGCTCCCGCAACCGTTCCACCACCTCCCGGAGCTCCCGGTTGTCCCGGGAGAAGCGGATGCGTTCGTCGCAGTGGGCGACCAGAAGCTCGAGGCGCGCCAGGCGCACCGGCTTGACCAAAAAGTCGTACGCCCCGAGGCGCAGCGCCTCGACCGCGTCGTCCATGGTGCCGTACCCGGTAACCAGCACCACCTCGCTGGTCGGCCACCGCTCCCGGACCCGGCGCAGGAGTTCGATGCCCGAGAGGCCCGGCATCTTGAGGTCGGTGACCACCAGCTCCGCCGGTGCCTCCTGCAAGAGCCACAGGGCTTCCTCGCCGCTCGCTGCCGCGCGCACCTGGTGGCCGAGCTCCCGCAGGAACAGGGTAAGCGGTTCTCGGACGGTCGCCTCGTCGTCGACGAGCAGGATGTTCATGGCGGGGTTCCTCGGAGCCGGGGGTTGGGCGTGTGATACCTCAGCCCGGGCCCGGCTTCAAGCCCGATTCCGCGGGGATCGGTCGGCCGAACCCGGCACTTCTCCACCAGGCGCACGGGATGGTACGCCTCCTTGGCGTGGCGCAAGCCCGGGTCGCCGAGATCCTGTTCGCGGTTGACGTAGGTGTAGGCGCCAAGGCCGTGGAGGCAGAAGTCGCGGTTGATGGCTTGGGCCAGGCCTTCGAGGCCCGGCTCGGTCTTCTCGAAGTGGACCACGAAGGTCTCGGGGTTGAGCTCCTCGCCGAGGCAGAAGGCGCGAACCCGATCCCCCAGGAGGATCACCGCCCCGGTCAGGCCCAGGGCCTCCCGGTAGGTCAGGGCCTCCTGGGCCGCCTCGGTCTCCTGGTAGGTGCTCGGCCGCTCCCGCGAGCAGCGGACCTCGCACCAGCCCCCGGCGAGCTCCCGGCAGGCGGGCACGTGCGCCGCCGCCAGGGGCTCGTAGCGGTAGCCTGCGCCCTCCTCCCGGAGGAACTTCGCCAGGCGGTTCTTCCGCTTGTGGAACCGCTGGCCCGGGAGGGTCGCCAGCTCCTCCCGGAGGTACAGGTAGTCGGCCTGGTCCCGGTCGGCGCGCCACTCCCACTCCGGCCCGCCAAAGGACGCCTCGGCCACGGCCCGGGGCACGGGGAAGAGCGCGGGCTCCACCCCCTGGGCCGCCAGGTGGGCGCCTACGGCGCGGGCGGCCCCTTCCACGTCCCCTTCGCCGAGGGGAGGAAAGGCGTAGGGGGTGCCGTCGTAGCCGTGCCCGAGCACCAGGAGGAGCTCCCCCCAGCGGCTGACCCGGTAGCGGTGGGCGCCGCGGAACAGGAACAAGCTGGCGAAGGTGTGTTCGGAGAGCTCGGGCTTTAGGCCCCGCAGAAAGGGCCCCAGGGAGGCGGCGAGGTCGAGCCCCACCTCCCGGACCTCGGGGAAGTCGGGAAGCCCCGGGATCACGGGGCGGCCGACCCGGGGTGGGAGTCGGGAACCGCGGGTTGCTGGGTCATGGGGCGGTCTCCCTGGGGAAGGGCCAAGGCCCCTAGGGTACCGAACCCGGGGCCCGGCGCAACCCCGGCCTATCGCGCCGCCGCGGCCCGCCGCAGGCGATCCAAGATGGCGCCGCCGAGGCCGTGGTCGGGCACCGGCTCGGCGACGATCCGGTCGAGCCCCCGGGCGTCGAGGCGCCGCAGCGCCGCAAAGAGGTTGGCGGCTGCTTCCCGCAGGTCCCCGGACGGCGACAGGACCTCCACCGCCGCGTAGCCCGCCCGGCTCGGGGGCTCGCCGAGGGACAACAGGCCCACCCGCCCCGAAGGCGGGGCGAAGGCCCCGGGGGCCGCGAGGACCACGGGGGCCCGAGGGGCGTAGTGGGACAGGAGGGTGCCGGGGGCCAGGGGCCGATCCTCCCGCTCGGGGAGGCGCTCCAGGGGGCCGAGCACGGCTTCGAGCTCCTCCCGGGGCACCCCCCCCTCCCGCAGGAGCGCCGGCCGCGCCCCGGCCAGGGAGACGATGGTCGACTCCACCCCCACCCGGCACGGCCCCCCGTCCAGGATCAGGTCCACGTCGCCGGCGAGCTGCTCGATCACGTGCTCGGCCCGGGTGGGGCTCACCCGCCCGAAGGGGTTGGCGGAAGGGGCAGCCACGGGCACCCCGGCCCGGGCCAAGAGCGCCAGGGCGAGGGGGTGGTCGGGCACCCGCACCGCCACGGTGGGGAGCCCCGCGGTGGTGAGGTCGGGGACCTCGGGCCGTTTGGGGAGGACCAGGGTGAGGGGGCCGGGCCAGAACCGGTCGGCGAGCTCCCGGGCGGCGGAGGGGATCGCGCCGGCCACCGAGGCGAGGGCCCCGGCCTCGGCGAGGTGGACGATGAGGGGGTCGAACCGGGGCCGGCCCTTGGCCTCGAAGACCCGGGCCACCGCAGCGGGGTCTAGGGCGTGGGCGCCGAGGCCGTACACGGTCTCGGTGGGAAAGGCCACGGTGCCGCCGCGGCGCAGGGCGGCCGCTGCGGCGTCGACCTCCGCCGGGGTGGAGGGCCCCGGGTGGACCCGGGCCAGGATCCACCGGGCGGCGTCCAGGATGCCCGGCACCACGGCTGCTTCGACCCCGGTCAGCTCGGCGCGGTGCTCCTCCCCGTGGCCGGTCAGCACGTACACCCCCCGGGCGCCCCCCCGCCGGGCGAACTCCATGTCGTAGGGGTGGTCCCCCACCACGAAGGACCGGGCGAGGTCGAGCCCGTGCTCTACGGCCGCCCGCTCCAGGAAGTGGGGGTTGGGCTTGACGCAGGCGCAGCCGAGGCTGCGGTCGTGGGGACAGGCGTAAACGGCTTGGATGGTCACCCCCTGGCGGGCGAGCTCGCCCACCAGGTGGCGGTGCACCCCGTCCACCTGCTCCTGGGTCAGCGCCCCCCGGAAGATGCCGGGCTGGTTGGTGACCACCACTAGGGCGAAGCGGTTCCCCAACAGCCGCAGAGCCCGGACCGTGTCGGGGTACCAGCGAAGCGCCCCGGGGGACCGGACGTACCCCACGTCCTCGACGAGGGTGCCGTCCCGGTCCAAGAAGACCGCCGGGCGAAGCGCAAGGGGCACGAAGATCTCCTCTAAGGCGGGGAATAGGTCCTATGGGTCCTATGAGTCCTATGGGTCCTATAGGTCCTATGGGACCTATGGGACTCATAGGACCTGTGGCCCCCCCCAGGAACCTTCGGCCAGGGCCTCCAGGGCGGCGAGCGCCTCGGCCCGGGCCTCGGGGGTGGGGGCGCGCACCGTGGCGTGCCCGACCTTGCGGCCGGCCCGGGGGGCCTTGCCGTAGTCGTGCACATGCACCCCGGGCAGGGCGAGCACCCGGGCGGCCGGGGGCACGGCGCCGATAAAGTTCACCATGGCCGCGTGCCCCACTGGCCCGGTGGCCCCCAGGGGCAGCCCCAGGACCGCCCGCAGGTGGTTCTCGAACTGGCTGGTCTCGGCCCCCTCGATGGTCCAGTGCCCCGAGTTGTGGACCCGGGGCGCGTACTCGTTGGCCCACAGCTCGCCCCCCACCTGGAAGAGCTCCAGGGCCAGCACCCCCACGTGCCCCAGGGCCTCGGCGAGGCGCCGGACGTACTCCCGGGCCCGGGCCTCGGCGCCGTCCCCGGGGCGGGCCACCGAGGTGCGCAGGATGCCGTCCCGGTGGCGGTTCTCGGCCAGGGGGTAGCAGGCGAGCTCCCCGGCCCGGCCCCGCACCGCCAGGGCGGACACCTCGCGGTCGAAGGGGACGAAGGCCTCCAGGATCAGGGGGGCGCGGCCCAGGGCCGCCCAGGCCGGGTCCAGGTCGGCGGGGCTACGCAGCACCGCCTGCCCCTTGCCGTCGTAGCCGAACCGCCGGGTCTTCACGACCGCCGGCAGGCCGACCTCGGCCGCCGCCCGGGCCAGGCCCGCCCGGCTGTCCACCGCCCGAAAGGCGGGGGTGGGGATGCCGAGCTCCCGAAAGAGGGTCTTCTCCGTCAGCCGGTCCTGGCCGCACTCGAGGCTCCGGGGGCCCGGGTACACGGCGACCCGCTCCCCCAGGGTTCGCACCGCCTCCACCGGCACGTTCTCGAACTCGAAGGTGACCGCCTCGGCCCCCGCCAGGAGCAGGCGCTGCCCCTCGGGGTCGCCGTAGTCCCGGGGGATGAGCCGTCCCACCGCCCCGGCGCAGGCGTCGGCGGCGGGGTCCAGGAAGGTACAGGCGACGCCCAGGGGGTGGCCGGCCAGGGCGAGCATGCGGCCGAGTTGCCCGGCCCCCAGGATGCCCAGGGTCACGGCGCGCCCCGGGGGTCGGGGCGGGCGAGCACGGCCTCGGTCTGGCGCGCCCGAAAGGCGTCGACGGCGGCGACCACGGCCGGGCGGCTACCGCCGAGGATCGCCCCGGCGAGGAGCGCCGCGTTCACCGCCCCGGCCCGGCCGATGGCCAGGGTGCCCACGGGAATGCCCGCGGGCATCTGCACGATGGACAGAAGGGAGTCCAGGCCACTCAGGGCCTTGGACTGGACCGGCACCCCGAGCACCGGCACCGAGGTCTTGGCCGCCAGCATGCCGGGCAGGTGGGCGGCGCCCCCCGCCCCGGCGATGATCACCTGAAGGCCCCGGCCCCGGGCCTCCTCGGCGTAGCGGAAGAGGAGGTCGGGGGTGCGGTGGGCCGAGACCACCCGCACCTCGAAGGGGACCCCCAGGGCCTCCAGGGTCTCGGCCGCCCCCTGCATGGTCTCCCAGTCCGAGGTCGAGCCCATCACCACGCCCACCAGCGGCTCCATGGTCCCTCCTTCCCCCCGTCAGAACTTGTCGGGGCGGATGACCTCGACCTCCGAGAGGTACACGATCATCCCGTAGTCGGCGTAGTAGTGCCGGAACAGGTACTCCACCAGGGCCTGGGCCACCTCCTCGCCGCAGACGATCTCCATGCGGACGTTGCGGCTCGCCTCCCAGTCCCCGCTCCGCGCCCCCCGGTGCCCCTCGCCCCGGGCCTCGCAAGCGGTGTAGCCCCGGGCCCCCAGGCGCCGGGCGTCGGCGGCGATCCGCTCCTCCAAAAAGGCCTCGGTGACGATGGTGAGGAGCTTGCGCTTCTTGAAGATCATGGGTCACCCCAGGGCGGCGGTGGCGGCGCGGGCCATCCACGGATAGAGGGGAATCCCCCAGACGATACTAAACGGGAAGGCGATGCCGAGGGAAGCCGTGAGGCACAGCCTCGGGCACCGCCAGGCGCATAGCCGCCCCCAAGACCGCCCCAAGGTCCCTGCCGCCAGGACGGCGGGGGCGAGTTCCCGGAGGCTCTCGATCCCGGCGGCTGGTCTCCTCGGCAGGGCCGGGGGAGCCTACTCGGCCGCGGGAACCCGTGTCAACGGCCGTCCAGGATCCACCAGCGGAGCGGCGTCAGGTCCGGAAAGCGAGGGGGTGGACCCCGGGCCGCGCGCCCCGGGCCGCGCGCGGTTGAACCCGGCGGGGCCCCTGGGTACACTGGGCCGACCGCGAAGGGAGAGGACCGTGACCGACGCGACGACTGCAACTCCCAGGGACGAGCCGAGCCTCCGGGTCGCCACCGTCGGCACCGGCACCGGCGTGCCGCGCCTCGACCGGGGCGGCCCCTGCACCCTGGTGCGGGTCGGCAGGACCGCCGTGGCCGTGGACCTGGGCCTCGGGGCGCTCCACGGCCTTTTGCGCCTCGGGGTCACCCACCGGGACCTGGCCGCCGTGCTCTGCACCCACCTCCACCCGGACCACGTGGCCGAGCTCCCTTCCTTCCTCTTTGCCGCCACCTACGACGAACGCCCCCGCACCGCGCCGCTGCTGCTCGCGGGGGGTGCCGGGCTCGCCGGGTACCGGGAGGCCCTGGCCGCAGCCCACGGGCGGTGGCTGGAGGCCCGGGGGTACCAGCTCACCCTCCGGGAACTCGCCCCGGGGGACGGCGTGGTCCTGGAAGGCCTGGAGATCCGAGCCGGCGCCGTGCGGCACCTGGCCGGGAGCCTCGCCTACCGGTTCTCCTGGCACGGCCGCTCGGCCGTAGTAACCGGGGACTCCGGACCTTCTCCGGAGCTCGAAGCCTTTGCCGACGGCGCCGACCTCTTGGTCGCCGAGGCGAGCCTACCCGAGGGCGCCGCCTCCGAGGGGCACCTCACCGCCCGCCACGCCGGCGGCCTCGCCCGGCGCGCCCGGGTGGGGCGCCTGCTTCTGACCCACCTCTACCCGGCGGCCGAAGCCAGCGACCCGGCCCGCCTCGCGCAAGAGGCCTTCGGGGGCCCGGTCGAAGTCGCCTCGGACGGACGGGAAGTCGAGGTCTAGGGAGGCGCTGCCTCACACCGTCGAGATACGCGGAGGAGGTCTTTTTGACAGGATGAAGGATGAACAGGATTCTCGGGGGCTGTCTGCCGCGGGCATCCTGAACATCCTGGGCGCGAAGCCGACGGGTTCGGCCAGGGCCGCGAGCTCCCCCGGGGCCAGGCGCACCGCCATCGGCGGGCCGAAGCGGCGGTGCGCCTGGCACTAGGGGCGAGAGGTCGGTTCCAACACGGAGCGCTCGGCAGACGTCCACCAGGCACCCGTCGCCCTCGAGGGTGGTGGCAGGCACGCGGTGTCCCTCTCGGTCCGCGGCGACCTCGGGGCAGGGGCTGACTCCCCGCTGACGCACAAACACCAAGGGCCCGCGGGGTATCCCGCAGGCCCTTGGTATGTACTGGGGTGAGTGATGGGACTCGAACCCACAACCACCGGAGCCACAGTCCGGTGCTCCACCGTTGAGCTACACCCACCATGAGACAGAACCAAAGCCGTTGGTACGCCTGAGAGGACTCGAACCTCTGACCCACGGCTTAGAAGGCCGTTGCTCTATCCAGCTGAGCTACAGGCGCATCCCGCACGGCATCAGGAGCAGTGGTCGGGGCGAGAAGATTCGAACTTCCGACCCCCTGCGCCCAAGGCAGGTGCGCTACCAGGCTGCGCCACGCCCCGACAAGGAGGGGGAGGCTACCATACCGGCCCCGAAGAACTCAAGCGTTTCGACGCGCCGACCCTGCCCCTCCGGCTATCCGGCCACCGCCAAGAGGGCCTTGGGCAACTCGGCGAAACGGGCCACCCGGGTCGCCGCGCCGGCGTCGATGACGCCCTTGGGCATGCCCAGGAACCGGCTCGCCGGGTCGTCGATGACGAGGACCTGGCCCCCCGCCGCCTTCACCGCCCGGGAGCCCTCCACGGCGTCGCGGCCGGCGGAGAGCCCGGTGAGGACCACCGCGACCACCTCGGGGCCCACCGCCTGGGACACCGTGAGGAACAGCACGTCGATGCTCGGCTTGAAGGCGGTCTCCGCCGGTCGCGGGGTGACGATCACCTGCCCGCCCCGGCTCAGCCCCAGGTGCTGCCCGCCGGGGGCGAGGTACACCACCCCCGCTTCGGGCCTCCCGCCGGTGACCGCCAGGGCCACCTTGCGGCGGGCCTTGGCGGAGAGGGTCCGGGCGAAGTGCTCGGTCATGGCGGCGGGCATGTGCAGGGCAACCAGCACCGGGGATCGGAACTCCGCCGGGAGCGCCGCCACTAAGTCGGCCAGCACCACCGGAGCCCCGGTAGACCCGCCGATACAGACGATCTTCGCCATGCCGAGCCCTCCCCCCTTCAGGTCCCCGTCGACAACTCCGTGCCCCGAATGGCCAGGGCGCGATCCGAGGCGACCGCTAGGGCCGCCTCCAGCTTCGCCCCGTCGAGCCCCAGGAGCTGGAGGCTCCCGGGGTCCAGCCCACAGTCGGTCGCATCGAGGCCCGCGCCGATCCCGAGAATCCCGCACAGCCCGTCGGCCAACCCTACCAGGGCCGTGAGGCGCGGATGCTCGGTGGCTCGCCGGGGCTGGTGGTGGTAGCGGATGGCGTCTTGCAAGCCAGCCGAGATCTTCCACCGGTCCGCCACCAGGCCCCCGACCTCGGCGTGGGTGGTGCCGAGCACCTGCTGCTCGGCGACCGAAAAGGACTCGCCCAAAGCTTTCACCCGGTGGAGCACCTCGTCCATGCGCTGGGCGACGAAGGTGGTCAGGGCGACCTTGCCGATGTCGTGGAGGAGTCCCGCCGTGTACGCCTCATCCGTCAAGTCCGCAGCCGCCTCGGTGGCCAGGGCTAGGCTGGCGGTGGCGACGCCGAAGCTGTGCTCCCACAAGCTCGCCGCGGTCTGGGCGTAGCCCCCCACGTCCGTTTGGACCGTCGAGTGGACGAAGCTCGAGAAGACCAGGTTCTTGGTCATCTCGAAACCGAGGAGCAGCACGGCCTTGTGGACGCTGGTCACCTCCCGGGAGAGCCCAAAAAACCCCGAGTTGCACAAGGTGAGTACCCGCGCGGCGAGGGTCGGATCGCGGCAGACCACCTCGGCCAGGTCCCCGGCGCCAAAGTCGTCGCTCCGGGAGAGCTGCATCACCTCGGCGACGCTCTGGGGCATCGGGGGCAGCCGATCGACGGCAGCGAGGATCTGGTCGACCAGGCGGGGTTCGGCGTCCATGGGGCGTCTCCCGGACTCAGGGGGCCGACGCGAGCCCCCTTCCCTTCGGCCGCTCGTCGGCGGGACTTGAGGCCGCCCCGCCCGCCACCGCCGAGCCGCGGGGCCCCGATCATCTGGCCTCTAGCAAGGCCGCCGCGACCCCGGTAGACTCCGGCCCACCACCGCCCCCCTAAGCTGGAGGTCTCGCCCATGGCGGAAAAGCCCCCTTCCAAGCGCCGGAGCCCCCGGTCCCGGAGCACGGCGGTGTCGAGCCTCAAGCGCGACGTCTTGCGCCACGTGCTCCACAGCCTGGGAGCCGACCCGGAGCGGGCCGGCGGCTACGCCTACTTCCGAGCCCTGGCCCTGGCGGTGCGCGACCGCCTGGTGGCCCAGTGGATCCGCACCCAACGCGAGTACTACGACCGTAGCGCCAAGCGGGTGTACTACCTCTCCCTGGAGTACCTGCCCGGGCCGCTCCTGTCGAACTACCTCCACAGCACCGGGCTGTACGAGGAGGCCCGGGAGGCCCTAGCGGACCTCGGCCACGACCTGGAGACCCTCGCCGCCCACGAGTGGGACCCGGGGCTCGGCAACGGAGGCCTGGGGCGGCTCGCCTCCTGCTACCTCGACTCCATGGCCACCCTGGGCATCCCCGCGTACGGGTACGGCATCCGCTACGACTACGGCTTGTTCTACCAGGTGATCGAGAACGGCGAGCAGGTGGAGCACTGCGACAACTGGATGCGCCGGGGCAACGTCTGGGAGTTCGAGCGCCAGGAGCACACCTACCCCGTGCGCTTCTACGGCCGGGTGCGGGAGCGGCTCGACGCCGACGGGCGCCTCGCCCACGACTGGGTCGACGCCGAGACCGTGATGGCCATGGCCCACGACGTCCTGGTGCCGGGGTACCGCAACGCCCAGGCGGTGAACATGCGCCTGTGGGCGGCCAAGGCGAGCCGCGACTTCAACTTGCAGTTCTTCAACGCCGGAGACTACGTGGGGGCGGTGGAGGACCGGGTGCGGGGCGAGAACCTCTCCAAGGTCCTCTACCCCAGCGAGGAGTCCGCCGCCGGCCGGGAGCTGCGCCTGAAGCAGCAGTACTTCTTCGTGGCCGCCACCATCCAGGACATCCTCCGGCGCCACCGCAAGATCCGCGCCCCCTGGTCGGACCTGCCCGACTACGTGGCCATCCACCTCAACGAGACCCACCCGAGCATCGCCATCCCCGAGCTGCTGCGGGTCTTTTTGGACGAGGAGCGCCTGGGGTGGGAGGAGGCGTGGGACATCTGCCGGCGCACCTTCGCCTACACCAACCACACCATCCTCCCCGAGGCCCTGGAGACCTGGCCCGCGGAGCTCCTGGGCCGTCTCCTGCCCCGGCACCTCCAGCTGATTTACGAGATCAACCGCCGCTTCCTGGCCGAGGTGCCCGACCAGGGCGAGCTGAGGCGCCGGGTCTCCCTGGTGGACGACGGGGGGGGACGCCGGGTGCGCATGGCCCACCTGGCGGTGGTGGGGAGCTCGCGGGTGAACGGGGTCTCCGCCCTGCACACCGACATCATCCGGGAGAGCGTGTTTCGCGACCTCCACGGCTTGTTCCCCGAACGCTTCGTCAACGTCACCAACGGGGTGACCCCCCGGCGCTGGCTCCACCAGTGCAACCGAGGCCTCGCCGCGCTGATCACCGAGGCCATCGGGGACGGCTGGGTCCGCGACCTCGCCGAGCTCGGGCGCCTGGAGCCCCTGGCCGAGGACGGCGCCTTCCGGGAACGGTGGCGGCGGGTGCGCCGGGCCAACAAGGACCGCCTGGCCGCCTACCTGGTCCGCCGGACCGGGGTCGCCGTCGATCCGGCCAGCCTCTTTGACGTCCAGGTGAAGCGCATCCACGAGTACAAGCGTCAGCTCCTCAACCTGCTGCGGGTGGTGGTGCTGTACCACCGCATCGTCGACGATCCTACCGCGCCGGTGGTCCCCCGCACGGTCCTCTTCGGCGGCAAGGCGGCCCCGGGGTACGCCCTCGCCAAGCGCATCATCGCGCTCGTGCACGCGGTGGCCGAGCGGGTCAACCGCAGCCCCGACGTCGCCGGCCGGCTCCGGGTCGTCTTCGCCCCCAACTACTCGGTCTCCCAGGCCGAGGTAATCGTGCCCGCCACCGACCTCTCCGAGCAGATCTCCACCGCGGGGCTCGAGGCGTCGGGCACCGGCAACATGAAGTTCGCCCTCAACGGCGCCTTGACCATCGGCACCCTAGACGGCGCCAACATCGAGATCCGGGACGCCGTGGGGGCCGAGAACTTCTTCCTCTTCGGCCGCACCGTGACCGAGATCGGCGAGCTGCGGGCCCGCCACACCAACCCCTGGGGGTTCGTGGAGCAAGACCCGGAGCTCCGCCGAGCCCTCGAAGCCGTGGCCCGGGGCGCCTTCTGCCCCGACCGCCCGGGCTTTTTCGACCCGATCGTGGACTCGCTCCTCAAGTACGGGGACCGGTTCTTCGTCCTCGCCGACTTCCGGGCCTACCTGGAGGCCCAGGCGGAGGTGGACCGGCTGTGGGCCGATCCCGACGACTGGACCCGGCGCTCGATCCGAAACACCGCCCGCATGGGATGGTTCTCCAGCGACCGGGCCATTCGCCAGTACGCCGCCGAGATCTGGGGCGCCCAGCCCCTCGGGTCGCGCTGACCGGACTCCGCGGGTTGCCCCCCGGGGCCCGTGTGGTACAAAGGCCCCATGCGCGCTTTGCTCCTTGGCCGGGGACCCCGGGGGCTCGTCCTGGGGTACCTCGCCGCCGTGCTCCTTCTGGCCCCCACCGCCACGGCCTCCCCCCCCGAGGCCGTGCCGGTCGGCGCGTACGACCGGGTCCTGGACCGGTGGGTCGGGGGCCCCTCGGCCCCGCCCCTAGACCCCTGGGTTTGGCCGACCCTGGGCGCCGCGGTTGCCCTGACGGCGGTGTTGCTCCTGGCCGTCGCCCTCCTGCGCCGCCAGTTGCGCACGCGCACGGCGGCCCTGGCGGCCCGGGCGCGGGAATTGGAGGGCGAGGTGGCGCGCCGAAGCCGGGCGGAAACGTCCCTGCGCGAAGCGGTGGCCCACCTCGAAGCGACCCTGAGCGCCTTGCCCGACCTCTTGTTTGAGCTCGACGGCGAAGGCGTAATCCACGGCTGCCACGCGGCCGACCCGAGCCTGCTGTACCTGCCCCCCGACCGGTTCCTGGGGCGCCGAGTGGCCGAGGTGCTCCCCCCGGAGGCAGCCGGGGCGGTGGGAAAGGCCCTGGCCCGGGCTGCCGAGCACGGCCGGGACGTGGGCGGCACCTACTGCTTGCCCATGGAGGGCCAGCCCCGGTGGTTCGAGCTGTCGGTGGCCGCCAAGGGCGAGCGCGGCAGCCCCGGGGCCCGGTTCATCGCGCTCGCGAGGGACGTGACCGCCCGCCGCGAGCTCGAGGCCCGCCTCCGTCAGGCCCAGCGGATGGAAGCCGTGGGCACCCTGGCGAGCGGCGTCGCCCACGACTTCAACAACCTCCTCCAGATGATGTCGGGCAACCTCGAGATCGCGCGTCGGCGTTCCGCCGCCGCGCCCGTGGGCGATCGCCTCGCCGCGGTGGCCCGGGCCATCGACCGGGCCGCCGAGCTCGTCCAGCAGCTCCTCACCTTCGCCCGCCAGGCACCGCCCCGGGTGGCGGCGGCGGACCTCAACGCCCTGGTGGTCGAGTCCCTGCGGCTCCTGGAGCGCACCCTCCCCCGGGAGATCCGGCTCGAGGTGCGCCTCGCCCCGGAGCCCCTGCCGATCCTGGCTGCCGCCACCCAAATCGAGCAGGTCCTGGTAAACCTGGCCACCAACGCCCGGGACGCCATGCCCGGGGGAGGCGTGCTGCGGGTATCCACCGACGAGCAGGAGCTTGACGAGGCCGCCGTCGCCGACCACCCGGAGCTCGCCCCGGGGGCCTACGCCCGGCTCACGGTGGCCGACACCGGCGCGGGCATGGCCCCCGAGACCCTGGCCCGGGCCTTCGACCCCTTCTTCACCACCAAGGAGGTGGGCAAGGGGACCGGCCTCGGGCTCGCCACGGTATACGCCGTCGTCCGCGAGCACGGGGGTCGGCTCACCTGCGACAGCGCCCCCGGGCAGGGAACGACCTTTTGGATCGACCTCCCCCGGCTCCCGGCGGGCTCCGCCGGGCCGGGGCCGACCGAAGCGGCCGAGGAGGGCGAGCCGCCGGGCGGCAGCGAAACGATCCTGGTGGTGGACGACGAGGCCGACCTGCGGGAGCTCGCGCGCAAGGCCCTGGCCGGCGCCGGCTACGGGGTGGTCGAGGCGGAGAGCGGGGAGGCCGCCCTGGCAGCGGCGGCCGCGGGGGGAATCGACCTGGTGGTCCTGGACGTGGGCATGCCGGGGATGGGGGGGCTGGCGTGCCTGGAGGCCCTGGCCGAGCGCCATCCGGCCCTGCCGGTGATCGTCGCCTCGGGCTACGCCGAGGACCAGGCGGCGACGGCGGGCGGCCGCAGGGCCCGGGCGTGGGTGCGCAAGCCCTTTCGCCACCGGGAGCTCTTGCGGCTCGTCCGGCGGACCCTGGACGAGGAGATCAACCGAGCTTTCGCTTCACTAGCTCGTTGACCGCCCCGGGGCTCGCCTTGCCCTGGGTCTGGCGCATCACCTGGCCCACGAAGAAGCCGAGGAGCTTCCCCTTGCCGCCCCGGTACGCCTCGACCTCCGCCGGGTTGGCGGCGATCACGGCGTCCACGGCGGCTTCCAGGGCCGAGGTGTCGGTAATTTGGGTGAGCCCCCGCTCGGCCACCACCTCCTCGGGCCGTCGGCCCGTGGCCCACACGGCGTCAAACACCTCCTTGGCGGCGCTACTGGAGATCGTCCCGGCGCGGATCAAGCCGATCAAGGCTGCCAGGTGGGCGGAGGTGACCGGGGCCCGCTCCACGGGCGGCGCCCCCTCCTTGCCGAGCTCCCGCAGGAGCGGCCCCATCACCCAGTTGGAGACCGCCTTGGGGTCGCCGCACCGGCCGATGGCCGCCTCGGTGTAGTCGGCGAGCGCCCGAGAGGCGGTGAGGAGCTCGGCGTCGTAGGCGGGCAAGCCGTAGGCCTCGCGAAAGCGCGCCCGTTTGGCCTCGGGGAGCTCCGGCAGGGCCCGGGCCGCCGCCTCGATCCGCGCCCTGTCGATGGCCACCGGCAACAGGTCGGGGTCGGGGAAGTAGCGGTAGTCGTGGGCCTCTTCCTTGGAGCGCATGGCGGCGGTGACGCCCCGCTCGCTGTCGAAGAGCCGGGTCTCCTGCACCACCCGGCCGCCGTCCTCCAACACCTCGATCTGGCGCTCCCGCTCGTAGGCGATGGCCTGCTCCAAGAACCGGAAGGAGTTGATGTTCTTGGTCTCGGTGCGGGTGCCGAAGCGCTCCTGGCCCCGGGGCCGCACCGACACGTTGGCGTCCACCCGGAGGCTCCCCTCGTTCATGTTGCCGTCGCACACCCCCAGGTACACCAGGATCTCCCGGAGCTTGCGCACGTACTGGGCCGCCTCCCGGGGGGAGCGCAGGTCCGGCTCGCTGACGATCTCCATCAGCGGCACGCAGGCGCGGTTTAGGTCCACCAGGCTGTGGTCGGCGCCCCCCCGGCCCGCCTCGGGGTGGAGGAGCTTGCCGGCGTCCTCTTCCAGGTGGATGCGGGTGATCCCGATGCGCTTCGGCCGCCCCTCGTCGTCCTCGATCTCGAGCCACCCCTTCTCCAGGATCGGCAGCTCGTACTGGCTGATCTGGTAGCCCTTGGGGAGGTCGGGGTAGAAGTAGTTCTTCCGGGCGAAGCGGCTCACCGGGGCCACCGTGCAGTGGGTGGCGAGCCCCACCATCACCGCGAACTCCGCCGCCTTGCGGTTGAGCACCGGGAGCGCCCCGGGGAGGCCGAGGCAGGTGGGGCACACCTGGGTGTTGGGCTCGGCGCCAAAGGCCGTGGAGCAGCCGCAAAAGATCTTGGTGTCGGTGAGAAGCTGCGCGTGGACCTCGAGGCCCACCACCATCTCCCAGTCCATGGAGGCCTCCCTCTTAGAGGTCGGGGGTGCGGTTGCCGGTGCCGGCGGCCTGCTCGTAGGCGTACGCCGCCCGCAGCAGGGTCTCTTCGGCAAAGGGCGCCGCCAAAAGCTGGAACCCCACCGGCAGCCCCGCCGCCGTGAACCCGCACGGCACCGACACCCCCGGGATGCCGGCTAGGTTGCACGGGATGGTGAGGATGTCGCACAGGTACATCTGGAGCGGGTCGGCGGTCTTCTCCCCGAGCCGAAAGGCCGGGGTGGGGGCGGTGGGGCAGGCGATCACGTCCACCTCGGCAAAGACCGCCCGGAAGTCCTGGGCGATCAGGGCCCGCACCTTTTGGGCCTGGCGGTAGTAGGCGTCGTAGTAGCCGGCGGAGAGGGCGTAGGTGCCGAGCATGATCCGGCGCTTCACCTCCTCGCCAAAGCCCCGGGCCCGGGTGGCCTTGTAGGTGCCCAAGAGGTCCCCGCCGTCCACCCGCAAGCCGTACTTCACCCCGTCGAAGCGCGCCAGGTTCGAGCTCGCCTCGGCGGTGGCCACCAGGTAGTACACGGCCACCGCGTACTCGGTGTGGGGGAGGCTCACCTCCCGCACCTCGGCGCCCTGGGCCTCCAGGACCCCCACCGCCCGGCGCACCGCCGCCTCCACCTCGGGGTCCATGCCGGCCACAAAGTACTCCCGAGGCACCCCGACCCGCAGCCCCCGGACGTCGGGGGCGAGCGCGGCGGCGTAGTCGGGCACCGGCCGGTCGAGGCTGGTGGAGTCCAGGGGATCGTGGCCGGCCACCGCCCCCAAGAGCCAGGCGGCGTCGGTCACGTCCCGGGTGAAGGGGCCGATCTGATCGAGGCTCGAGGCAAAGGCGATGAGGCCGTACCGGCTCACCAGGCCGTAAGTGGGTTTGAGCCCCACCACCCCGCAGCAGGCGGCGGGCTGGCGGATCGACCCCCCGGTGTCCGAGCCGAGCGTCGCCGCAGCGAGCCGCGCCGCCACCGCCGCCGCGCTGCCGCCGCTGGAGCCCCCGGGCACCCGCCCCAGGTCCCAGGGGTTGCGCACCGGGCCGAAGGCCGAGTTCTCGTTGGAGGAGCCCATGGCGAACTCGTCCATGTTCAGCTTGCCGAGGATCACCGCCCCCGCCGCCTTGAGCCGGGCCACCGCGGTGGCGTCGTAGGGGGGCACGAAGCCCTCCAGGATGCGAGACGCGCAGGTGGTCCGGACGCCCCGGGTGCACAGGAGGTCCTTGAGGGCCACCGGGACCCCGGTGAGGGGTCCGGCCTCCCCCGCCCCGAGGCGGCGGTCGGCGGCCCGGGCGGCGTCCAGGGCCGCCTCAGCGGTCACCGTCAGGTAGGCGCCGACCCGGGGCCCCAACTCCTCGATGCGGGCGAGGTACGCCCGGGTGGCCTCCTCGCTGGTGGCGTCCCCCCGGTCAAACGCGGCCCGGAGTTCGCGAACGGTCAGGCTGGTTAGATCCATGGTCGCAATCTCCCTCAACCGTCGATGACCTTGGGCACCCGGAAGCACCCCCCCTCGGCGTCGGGGGCGTTGGCCAGGGCGGCCTCCCGGGGCAGCCCCGGGCGCACCTCGTCGGCTCGAAAGGCGTTGACCGCCGGGTGGACGTGGGCCATGGGCTCCACCCCCGAGGTGTCGAGTCGGCCGAGCTGATCCACGTAGGTCAGGATCGAGGAGAGCTGCTCGGCGAGGCGCCCGAGCCCGTCCTCGTCGAACTCCAGGCGGGCCAGGTTGGCGACGTGGAGGACCTCTTCGCGGCTGATCTTCATGGGCACTCCCGGGGAGAGACGAGGGCGGTGAAGCGCCGAAAGCTAGCACAAATCAGGGCCGGGCCGCCACCAGGCATCCGCCCACGATCAAGGCTCCCCCGACCAGCTGGGCCGGCCCCGGCCACTCCCCTAGGGCCAGGGCCGAGAAGAGGGCCGCGTAAAGGGGTAGGGTGTTGTAGAATGCCATGGCGCCGTTGGGCCCCAGGCGCCGCACCCCCTCGTTCCAGGAGAGAAACGCCAGGAAGGAGGGGCCGATCCCGATGTAGAGCACGGCGGCGACCAACGGCCACTGCACCGCGGGGGGCGCCGCGGCGAACTCCCGGGCCGCCGGGAAGACCAGGAACGGCAGCGCGGCCATGGTGGACCACGCCGTCACCCACACCGTAGCGTGGGCCTTGAGGAGCACCCGGCCGGCCACCGAGTAGGCGGCCCACAAGCCCACCGCCGCCAGGACCAGGAGGTCGCCGTGGCCGAGCCGGAGGCCCCGCAGGGCCGCCCAAGAGCCGCCGGTGAGGATGGCCCCGACCCCAACGAGGGTCACCGCCGCCCCCAGGATCTGGCGCCCCGAGAGGGGCGTGGCGAGGAAGAGGCGGCTCAAGAGCAGGGTCGCCAGGGGGCCGGTCGCGTTCACCAGCCCGGCGTTGATGGCCGTGGTGTGGCGAAGGCCGGTGTACAGGAGCACTTGGAACCCGACCACCCCGGTGAGCGCCATCCCCAGGAGCAGCGCCCCCTCCCTACGCCCCCAGGCTCGGGCCGCGCCGCGGCCGGCGGCGAGGAGCGTCGCGAAGAGCACCGACGCCACCGCGGCCCGCAGCCCCGCCAGGGTCCAGGGGCCGATGTCGGCCCGCAGGGCCCGGCCGAGCACCACGTTGCCCGCCCACAACAGGGTGGCCGCGTTGACCAAGAGGTAGGCGAGCAGCTTGGGGGGCGCCTGGCTCACGGGATGTCCTCGGGGGGCTCAAGCTCGGACCGGCTTCGACCGAAAGGATTCACCATGCCTCAGTTTCTCGTCGAGCGAGCCGACGTGGATCGATCGGCGGCCCGGGGTTGGCTGCGGGGCGACGAAGCCCGGCACCTGACCCGGGTCCTGCGGGCCCGGCCCGGGGATCGGGTGCTCCTCTTCGACGGCCACGGCAGCCGGTGGGAGGGCCGACTGCTCGCCGCCGACGCTGCCGAAGCCGAGATCGGCAACCTGACGCCCCTCGGGCCCCAGGAGTCTCCCCTGACCTTAGAGCTCGTCCAGGCGGTGCCCAAGGGCGAGCGGTGGGAGTGGCTCCTGGAGAAGGCGACCGAGCTCGGGGTCACCGCCCTCTGGCCCGTGGTGAGCGACCGGACTGTGGCCCAGGCGGCGCCGGGCCGGGCCGACGCCAAGGCCGCGCGCTGGCGCCAGCGGCTGGTGGCGGCAGCCAAGCAGTGCGAGCGGGGCCGGGTGCCGAGCCTCGCGGCGCCCGCGCCCCTGGGCGCGCTCCTCGGGGCCCTGGGGGAACCCGCGCCCGGCGAGGTGCGCCTGGTGCTCGCCGAGCGGCGGCCCGAGGAGCCCTTCCCCGCGCCCGCGGCTGCCCCGCGCCGGGCCATCCTGGCCGTGGGCCCCGAGGGAGGATGGACCCCGGAGGAACTCCGGGAGTTCCGCCGGGCCGGCTTCGCGCCCCTCGGTCTCGGTCCCCGAGTCCTGCGGACCGAAACCGCGGCCGTCGCCGGCCTGGCGCTCCTCCAGGCGTGGTGGGGAGATCTTGTAGCCGCTTCCGCCCCATGATAGCTTGCCCCGTCGCCGCCACGGCGCGAGAGCCAGGAGGAGCAGTGCGATGAAGTGCCCCAAGTGCAGCTACACGAGCTTCGATTACCTCAACGCCTGCGCCCGCTGCGACGCCGACCTCCGGGACGTCCGCACGCTTCTGCAGATCATCGCCGTCTCCCCGGAAGAGCTCGCCCCCGCGGCGCGCCAACCCCTGGAACCGGCCGACATGGCGGCCGTCCGTGAGGAGCCCGAGGAACCCGAGGAGCTCTCCTTCGACGACCTCAGCTTCGACTCGTCCTTCGACGACCTGGTGGAGCACACCAGCTACGCGGAGAACAAGGCCCCGCCCTCGGCCTCTTCCCCCAAGGCCGACGAGGACGACATCCTCGACCTAGATTTCGGCGACATCTTCGGGGACAAGAGCAGCGCGAGCAAGAGCTGACCCCTCCCCGGGGCTACCCGGGAGGGCAATGGGGGGGGCCGGAACGCCAGTCTTCCGTCGTACCATGGAGAAAGGGGAGTCGGCTCTCACCGACTCCCCTTCTCGTTGCCGGATCAGCGCCTCGCTGTTCTTGGTACTCCTCGGCGCTCGCGAAGCCATACAGGGGCGCGGTGACCAGCCCGTCGAAGCCGACGAAATCGCGCACCCACCACCCCCCGGGCGTCCACGGCGCCCGGGGGGTGGCAGCCCTTGGCCCGGGTCTTGGCCTTGAGCGTGCGCAGGAAGCGGAGCATGTACGCGGCGCATCCAAGCGGCGACGCCCCGCCCCTGCCCCATCGAGGAGACCCATGCTCGACCAGATCCCCTACGCGGCCCTGATCCCCGCGGCCCTGATCCCCGCCGCCCTGCTGTTGGGCCTCGCTCCCTTCTACCCCAAACCCCAGGGTGAAACGGGTCCTGCTCCCGGCTCGCTTGCCGGGCATCGACCTTCCGCACGTGACCAACTTGCAAGAGGTGAACACCATGCTGGCTGAACGCGTCATGGAATGGACCGAGCAGGGGAAGGAACAGGGGCTCCAGCAGGGCGAGGCTACCCTCCTCGCGCGACTCGCCGAACGCCGGTTCGGCCCCCTCCCCGCCAGCGTCCGCGAGCGGATCGAAGGCGCCGACGCCAAGACCCTGCTGTGTTGGGGAGAGAACCTCCTCGCCGCCCGATCCCTCGACGCGATCTTCACCGATCCGTGACCCGGAGCCTACGGCCCCCCCGAGGCCGGGGAAACCCGTCTCACGCCCCGTAGCCACGACACCCCGGCACCCGGCAACTGGATCGAACTCGCCGCGCTCTCCGATGCCTGTGGTCTCCCATCACCCCCCCGATCGACCGAGCCCGCGCCAGGCCCGCCACGCGAAGATAACGAGGGTGAGGGCGGTGAGGGGGAGGACGAAGAAGGTGAGGGCGGCGGCCAGGAGCGGCAGGGCCCAGTGGCCCTGGGCGGTCAGGAGCAGGACTGCGGTGTAGGCGGCGTAGTAGCCGAGGAAGAGGGCGCCCTCCCCCCGGGAGATCCGGTGCCCGGTGAAGAAGATCGGCAGGCAGGCGAAGGCCACCGCGACCATCACCGGCAGGTCGAAGGCCAGGGCCGCGGGGGGCACCTTCACCCCCTCCGGGGCAACCGCCGCCGTGGTACCCAAGACGCACAGCAGGTTGAAGAGGTTCGAGCCCACCACGTTGCCCACCGCGATGTCCCGTTCGCCCTTGAGGCTTGCCACCACCGAGGCGGCGACCTCGGGGAGCGAGGTGCCGGCGGCGACCACGGTCAAGCCGATGACCAGTTCGCTCACCCCCAGGAGCCGGGCCAGGGTCACCGCCCCCTCCACCAGCCACCGGGCACCGAGCACCAGGAGCCCCAGGCCCACGACCACCAGCAGGGCGTTGCGCAGCACGCTCCCCCTGCCCGGCTCCTCCGCGCTCACCGCTTCGTCGTACTCCGCCCGCACCGCCGCGCTCTCGCGGCGGCTCTTCACCACCGCAAAGGCCGTGTAGGCGACGATCCCCGCCGCCAGAAGCGCCCCCTCTCCCCGGCCGATCGACCCGTCCAGGGCCAGGAGGTACACCAGGAGCGACGCCCCCACCATCAGGGGCACGTCCAAGCGGATCAGCTGCTGGGAGACCACCAGGGGGGTGATCAGGGAAGCTACCCCGAGGATGAACAAGACGTTAAAGATGTTGGAGCCGACCACGTTGCCGAGCGCCAGGTCGGGCTGGCCAGCCAGGGCGGAGCCGAGGCTCACCGCGAGCTCCGGGGCGCTGGTGCCAAAAGCGACCACGGTGAGGCCGATCACTAGGGGCGACACCCCGCAAGCGCGGCCGAGGCGCGACGCGCCCCGCACCAGCCACTCGGCGCCCAGGGTGAGGAGCGCGAGGCCGAGGAGGAAAAAGGCGAGGGCGGAGAGGGACATGGTTGCGCTCCGAAGGGGCTGAGGATGATCCGACGGATCGGTCCGATCCGGCCGATCGGTCGGATCGCTGCTAGAAGTCCAACCGCACGCCGAGGCAGCGGTAGTCCGATCCCCCCCACACCCCGCCGAAGGTCCCAAAGGCCCCGGAGCGGTGGTGCTGGCGCAAAAAGAGGCTCCACCCCTCCGCCGGCAGGGCCGCCGTCAGCTCAAAAAAGAGAAAGTTCAAGAGCTTGCGGGTGCGGCCGTCTTGGCGCTCGATCTCCACCTCGGGCCGCCGGGTGGCGTAGGAGACCCCCTCCCCCACTGCGACCCCCACCGGCACTACCTCGTGCCACGGGGGCCGGTGCCAGCGGAGCACCAGGGCGGCCGTCGCCTCCCAGTGACGTTCCATCCCCCCGTGCTTGGCCACCACCCCCTCGCCTTCCCAGCGAAACCCCGGCAGCCCAAACGCCCCGAGCTCGGTCCCCAGCCCCAGGGCCCCCAGGTAGGCGTCGTAGGACCCGGACTCCTGGACGAGGGTTTGGGACACGTCCCCCTTGGAGGCCTGGCCCCCGTAGGCCACGGCGTAGTACGCCTCGGCCGGCCCGGCCCCCAGGGCCAGGGCGAGGGCCGGGCCCCAAGCGCGACGCAGGGCCCCCCAGGGGCCCTGCGTCCGCGGTCTCTGAGGGGAGGGCCGAGTCACGCCAGGTGCTTCACCGCCTCTTGGGCGAGGCGCACCGCCCAGCCGGGCACCAGGCCGAAGGCGAGCACCCCGGCCCCCGCCAGCACCGCGGCCAGGGTCCCGGAGGCCCCGCCCCGCAGGCCCTCCACCGCGGGCTTCTCGGGCGCCTCCCGGAAGTACATGTAGATGATCACCCGCAGGTAGTAGTAGACGCTCGCCGCGGAGTTTAGCACCCCGAGCACCGCGAGCCAGTAGAACCCCTCGTCCACGGCCGCCTTGAAGACCAGGAACTTGCCGATGAACCCGGCGGTGGGCGGCATGCCCATCATCGAGAAGAGGAAGAGGCTCATGGCGAGCCCCAGGGTCGGGAAGCGGAAGCCCACCCCGGCGTAGGCGTCGAGGTCGGTGTTCTCCTGCCCGAAGCGGCCGAGCATGATCACGCAGACAAACGCCCCGACGTTCATGAAGGCGTACGCCAGCAGGTACACCAGGATGCCGGTGCCCGCCCCGGCGGTCCCCACGGTGATCCCCACCAAGAGGTAGCCGGCGTGGGCGATGGAGGAGTAGGCGAGCATCCGCTTCACGTCGGTCTGGGCCAGGGCCACCAGGTTCCCGTAGGTCATGGTGGCCACCGCCAGCACCCACAGGAGCGGGCTCCACACCTCGTGCACCGCCGGGAAGGCGGTGAAAAACACCCGGGCGAAGGCGGCAAAGGCCGCGGCCTTCACCCCGGTGGCCATGAAGGCGGTCACCGAGGTGGGCGCCCCCTGGTACACGTCGGGGGTCCAGGCGTGGAAGGGCACCGCCGCCACCTTGAAGGCGAAGCCGACGATGATGAGGCCAATGCCAATGAGTGCCATGGGGGAGGTGGTGAGTCCCCGGGCCTCGGCGAAGTGCTTGAGGATGCCGTGGAGCTGGGTGGTGCCGCAGGCGCCGTACACGAGCGCGATGCCGTACAAGAGAAAGCCCGAGGCGAAGGCGCCGAGGAGAAAGTACTTGAAGGCCGCCTCGGTGTTCCGGTCGCTGCGCAAAAAGCCCGCCAGGGCGTAAATGGCGATGCTCATGGTCTCCAGGGCCAGGAAGAAGACCAAAAGGTGGGTGGCAGCGGCCATCAGCATCATGCCCACCAGGGCCAGGAGCACCAGGGCGTAGTACTCGCCGTGCTCCATCCGCTCGTCCCGCAGGTACCCCTCGGAGGCGAGAAGCGTCATCACCCCGACGGCGTACAAGACGAAGTAGAAGAAGGCGGCGAAGCCGTCCCCGGCGAGCATCCCCGAGAAGCCCAGCACCTGGGGCCCGAAGAGCCCGGGGGTGAAAAAGGCGGCCACCGCGATGCCGGCGATGGACAGGTACGCCAGGTAGCCCTTGCGGCGCCCGGGGCTGAAGGCCTCGACGAGCAGCACCAGAAGGGCCGTGACCGTAACCGCGAGGTGCGGCGCCAAAAGTCGGAGGTCGGCCATCTCGAAGGTCATGAAGGGCTCCTCAGTCGACGGGGATTCGACGGGGTTCGGATGCTCGGCCCAGGGTCGCGCCCGTTCACCGGGCCGCTCCTTCCCCGGGGGCCCCCTTCAAGAGCGCCAGGAGGTCGGGCCGGGCGAGCGTCTCGCAGGCGATCCGCTTCTGCTCCAGGTGGGCGAGCCACCCCTCGAGGGTGGCGTCCATCTTGCGCAGGAACGGGCCGGGGTAGATGCCCATCCAGAAGGTCAGGAGCACCATGGGGAGCAGATACCCCCACTCGAGCTTGTTCAAGTCCGCCAGGCCCTGGTTCTCCTCCTTCTCCAGGGGCCCAAAGAACACCCGGCGCACCATCCACAGCATGTAGGCCGCCGACAGCACCACCCCGGTGGCGGCGAGCACCGCCGCCGGCTTGGAGGCGCCAAAGGCGCCGAGCATGATCAGGAACTCGCCGACGAAGCCGTTGAGGCCCGGCAGCCCGATGGAGCTCATGGTGATGATGATGAAGACCGCGGTGTAGTTGGGCATCACCTTGCACAAGCCGCCGAAGTCGGCGATGGCCCGGGTGTGCCGCCGCTCGTAGAGCACCCCGACGAGGAGGAAGAGGGCCCCGGTGGAGATGCCGTGGTTGAGGCTCTGGTACAGCCCCCCGGCCACCCCCTGCAGGTTGAAGGCAAAGAGCCCGAGCATCACGAAGCCGAGGTGGCTCACCGAGGAGTAGGCCACCAGCTTCTTCACGTCGGTCTGCACCATGGCCACCAGCGCCCCGTAAATGATGCCGATCACCGCCAGGGCCATCATGAAGGGGGCGAAGTCGTGGGCCGCGTTGGGGAAGAGCGGCATGGCGAAGCGCAAAAAGCCGTAGGTGCCCATCTTCAGGAGCACCCCGGCGAGGATCACCGACCCGGCCGTGGGGGCCTGGACGTGGGCGTCCGGGAGCCAGGTGTGCAGGGGCCACATCGGCACCTTGATGGCGAAGGCCAGGGCGAAGGCGGCAAACATCCAGTACTGGACGTTGGGCGCGAGCGGCAGCCGGTACAGCTCGAGGAGGTCGAAGGTGAGGACCCCGGTGGTCCGGTAGTTCACGTAGGTGAGGGACAGGATCGCGATCAGCATCAGAAGCGAGCCGACCATCGTGTAGATGAAGAACTTGATCGCCGCGTACACCCGCTCCTTGCCGCCCCACACCCCGATCAGGAAGTACATGGGGATCAGCATGAGCTCCCAGAACACGTAAAACAAGAAGAGGTCGAGGCTGACGAGCGCCCCGAGCATCCCGGTCTCGAGGAGCAGGAAGAAGAGCATGTACTCCCGCACCCGCTTCTCGATGCCCCAGGAGGAGACCACGCAAATGACGCTTAGAAACGTGGTGAGGAGCACCAGGAACAAGCTGATGCCGTCGATCCCGACGTAATACTGCACCCCCAGGCCTTCGATCCACGGCAGCCGCTCGACGAACTGCATGCCGGCCTGGGAGGGGTCGAAGGCCGCCCAGAGGGGCAGGCTGACCACCAGGGTGACCACCGACACCGCCAGGGCCCAGGCCTTGAGGAGCCCTGGGTTGTCCTGGTCGAGGAACAAGAGCACCACCGCCCCTGCCAGGGGCAGGAAGGTGACCAGGCTCAGGATGGGAAGCTCGGTCATCGGTCTCTCTCCTCGTCCCTAAAACGCTGCCTGGACGGCGAAGTAGGCGGCCACCGCCACCGCGCCAAACAGGAAGGTGAGCGCGTAGCCCTGGACCCGGCCGGTCTGGAGCTGCCGCAGCCCGCCGCCGAGGCTCCGGACGACCTTCCCGGTGCCGTTTACCGCGCCGTCGATCATCACCACGTCCCAAAAGGCCCACAGGAAGGTGGCGAGCGCCAGGCAGCCGTCCACGAACACCGCCTGGTAGATCTCGTCGACGTAAAACTTGTTGTAGGAGAGGTCGTACAGCCCCTTCACCTTGGCGGCGATCGCCTTGGGAAGCTCGGGCCGGGCCAGGTACAGAAACCACGCCAGCGAGATCCCCGCCAGCACGTACAGCACGCTAGCGGCCATCAGCACGTACTCGGCCGGGTCGTGGTGGGCCGCGTCGGCGCCCGCCCCCGCCGCCCAGGCCACCCCGCCGGCGCTAGCCGCGGCGGCGGCCGCGTGGGTCGCCTCCAGGGACGGCGCGTCCAGCACCGGGGCGAGCCAGTGGTGGAAGTGGTTGGCGCCCCCCAGGGCGGCGGGGATGCCGACCCAGCCGCCCACCACCGAGAGCCCCGCCAGCACCCACAGCACCCCGGTCATGGAGGCGGGCGACTCGTGGGGGTGGACGTGGTGGTGGTCGAACTTCTCCTTGCCGTAGAAGGTCATGAAGACCAGCCGGAACATGTAGAAGGCGGTGACCCCGGCGGCGATGAAGCCCAAGAGCCACTGGGCCTTGAAGCCGTGGTCCCACGCCTTCCACAGGATCTCGTCCTTGGAGAAGAAGCCGGCCAGGGGCGGCAGGCCCGCGATGGCCACGGTGGCGATCACAAAGGTCCAGTGGGTGTGGGGCATGTACTTCCGAAGCCCCCCCATGTGGCGCATGTCCTGCTCGTCGTGCATGCCGTGGATGACCGAGCCGGACCCGAGGAAGAGGCACGCCTTGAAGAAGGCGTGGGTCATCAGGTGGAAGATGCCCGCCACGTACGCCCCCACCCCCATGGCGGTGAACATGTAGCCGAGTTGGCTGACGGTGGAGTAGGCGAGCACCCGCTTGATGTCGTTTTGGGTGATGGCGATGGCGCCGGCGAAGAGCGCGGTCAACGCCCCCACCGTGGCCACCACCGCCATGGACGTGGGCGCCATGGAGTAGAGCACGTTGGTGCGGCCGATCATGTACACGCCGGCGGTCACCATGGTGGCGGCGTGGATCAGGGCCGACACCGGGGTGGGGCCCGCCATGGCGTCGGGCAGCCAGGTGTACAGGGGGATCTGGGCGCTCTTGCCGGTGGCCCCCAGAAACATCAAGAGGGTGATGGCGGTGACCAGGGCGCCCCCCACCACCAGGGTGGTGGGGGCCTGCTCCATCACGGTGCGGAAGTCCAGCGTCCCGAACTCCCAGAAGATCAAGAACATCCCGAGGAGGAAGCCGAAGTCGCCGATGCGGTTGACGATAAAGGCCTTCATGCCGGCGGCGGCCTTGGCGGCGTCCTCGTACCAGAACCCGATCAGGAGGTAGGAGCAGAGGCCCACGCCCTCCCAGCCC
>JBBIIA010000023.1:0-37472 GCA_037446775.1 Deltaproteobacteria bacterium | reverse complement strand
TAATCCTGTCCAAAACCCCCGTTCCCCGAGGCGCCCGCTGAAGACGAAACTTGACCCATCGTCAAAGATCTCTGCCCCTCAAGGACTTCTAGCGAGGCGGCGGCTGGATGGTCGATGGAGGCTCCGGACACCGCGCGGCCACGCGAGTCCTCGCTGGCGGTTGGAGCCAGCGCGTCCCGGGGCCTGGCCTCTCACCGCCCAGGGGCACGGCGGGGGCGCGCCCCTCTCAGGGAGGGATCGTCCCGGGCAGCTTCTGGGAGAGAAGGACCAGATCGGCGAGGGTTCCCAGGTCGAGCTTCTGCATCACCCGGGCGCGGTGGACCTTGACGGTCTTCTCGGCGATCCCGAGGCGCTCCGCGGTCTCCTTGTTCCGGAGGCCCTTGCCCACCAGTGCAAACACCTCCCGCTCCCGGGGGGTCAGGGACGCCAGACGCCGGGCCAGCTCGGCACGCTCGCGGCGAGACTCGGCTTCCCGACGGGAGGCCCCCAGGGCGGCGGTGAGGGCGGCGAGGAGTCGGCTCTCCTCGGCGGGCTTCTGCAAGAAATCCACGGCGCCCGCCTTCATCGCCCATACGCCGTCTTCGACCGTAGCGAAACCGGTGAGGAACACGATCGGCAAAAAGACCCCTCGGGCGCCGAGTTCGGCCTGGAGGGCGAGGCCGTCCATCTGGGGCATGCGGACGTCCAGGAGCAGACACCCCTGGGGGTCCTCCGGCAGGGCGTCTAGGAGACCCCGGGCCGAGAGGAAGGGCGCCACCGCGAAGCCCCGGGCCCGCAGGGTCGCGACCAGGGCCTGCAAGCAGTGGTCGTTGTCGTCGACTACGTAGACCGTTCCTCCGGCACCACTCATCGGCAACCCCCTCCTTCGGACGTCTCGCCACCCCTCGCCGCGCCTTCGCAAGAGACCCGTACGGGAACGCGCGGCCACTGTACCCGGCATCGCGCGCCGACACATTGGACCTTGGGCCCATTCGGCGCGGTTTTCCGCCGCGGGATAGGCCTTGGGTCCAATAGCGCTCCCGCCCCCCCTTGCCCCATCCTGGAGGCGCGCGCGAGTGAACCCGCCGAGGCCGGAAAGGGAGCACAGCATGGGGACGACGACCGGGACCGAAGGATCGGGGCTGCGCTTGCTCCTGGTGGACGACGACCAGGAGGTTGCGCGGGTGGTCGCAGCGTGCCTCGCGGCCCGGGGTTTCGTGGTCACCCCACACGAGGCAGGCGCCAGGGCTCTCGAGGAGCTTCGGCGCCACCCCGACGCCTTCGACGTGGTCCTCACCGACCAGGAGATGCCGGGCATGACCGGCGCGGAGCTGATCCGAGCGGCCTTGGCCCTGCGACCCGAGCTGCCGATGTTCATCTACAGCGGCCACAGCAACACCCTCACCCCCGAAGGCGCCCGCGCCCTCGGCGCCCGGGCCCTGCTGCAGAAACCCATGGCCGCCACCCAGTTGGCCGCGATCTTGCGGGAAGCGGTGGCCCCCCGGGAGCCGGGCTGACGGCGCCGCCCCCGCTACGGGCCCAGCTCGTGCTCGATCCGGTACGCCCCCTCCCCCAGGTCCTGCACGGCGGTGAACCCAAGCTTCTTGGCCAGGGTCAGCATGCCTTCGTTCTCCGGCAGCACCGTGCCGGTGATGCGCTTGAGGCCGAGCTCCCGGGCGAGCTCCATGCCCACGCTCACCAGCTTGCGCCCCAGCCCCTGGCGCTGGTGGTAGTCCCCCACCACCACGGCGAGCTCGGCCTCCTCCCGGGCCGGGGAGACGTGGAGGTGGCACATGGCCAGGAGGCGCTCCTTGCCCGGGGGCTCCTCCGTGGCCACCAGGGCGATCTCCCGGTCGTAGTCCACCTGGCAGAACCGGGCGAGCTGCTCGTGGCCCATGGCCTTGATCAAGTGGAAGAAGCGGAAGTAGAGGGTCTCGGCGGAGAGGGCGTCGAAGAGGTCCTTGACCATGGGCTCGTCCTCGGGGCGGATCGGCCGGATCAGCACCGGGGTACCGGAAAAGTTCACCCAGTGGCGCTCGTAGTGGGTGGGGTAGGGCCGGATCACCAGGTGGTCCGGGCTCTTCACCCGGCTGGGCTCCAGCACCACCCGGGCGTCCACCGCCAGCACCTCTTGACCCGCCAGGGCCAGGGGGTTGAGGTCGAGCTCGGCGACCTCCGGGAAGTCCGAGACCAGGTAGGCGAGGCGCACCAGCACCTCCGCCAAGAGCTCCAGGTTGGCCGGGGGGCGGTTCCGGTACCCCTTGAGGAGCTGGTACACCCGGGTCGACTCGATCAGCCGCCGCGCCAGGAGCAGGTTGAGGGGCGGCAGGCCGATGGCCTTGTCCCGGAGGATCTCGGTGAGCACGCCCCCCATGCCAAAGAGGATGGTGGGGCCGAAGTCCGGGTCCTTCTTGCTGCCGACGATCACCTCGTAGTCCACCCGCTCCAGCATCGGCTGGAGGGTGACCCCCAGGAGACGGGCGTCCGGCTTGTAGGCCAGGGCGTTCTCCGTCACCTTGCGGTAGGCGGCGCGCACGTCCTCGGCGCTCTGGAGGTTGAGCTGGATGCCCTTGGCGTCGGACTTGTGGGTGATGTCCCGGGAGTGGATCTTGAGCACCACCGGGTAGCCGATGTCGTCGGCCCGCTCCACCGCCTGCTCCTCCGAGGTGGCCACCTCGGTGCGGTTGACCGGGATGCCGTAGGCCGCCATCAGGGCCTTGGCCTCGGTCTCGGTGAGCACCGGTTGCTGGCGCTCCAGGGAGGCCTCGACGATCGCCCGGGCCCGCTTGCGGTCGAACCACAGGTTGGACGGCAGGTTGGGTGGGGTCTCCTGGAGGAGCTCGAGGTTCCGGGAGTACTGGAACATGTACATGAGGGTGTTGACCGCCCGCTCCGGGGTCTCGAAGACCGGCACCCCGGCCTCGTTGAGGGTGCGGATGCCCTCGGCCACGTCGAGCCCCCCCATCCACACCGCGCACGCCGGGGTCCGGGAGCCCTGGATCACCGGCACCAGCTCCCGGGCGACGGCGTCCGGATCGGTCATCGCCTGGGGCGCCAGCACCACCACCAGGCCGTCCACCTCGGGGGCGGCGAGGAGAAGCCGGGCGGCGTCCCGGTAGCGCTCCGCCGGCGCGTCCCCGAGGATGTCCACCGGGTTGCCCCGGCTCCACGCCGCCGGCAGCACCGCGTCTAGGGCGTCCAGGGTGTCGGGGCCGAGCTCCGCGGGGGTGCGGTTCCAGCCGTGGAGGGCGTCGGCGGTCATCACCCCGGGCCCCCCGGCGTTGGTGAGGATCGCCAGCCGGGGCCCCCGGCCGCGGCCTTGCTTGGCCAGGGCCTCGGCGCAGTCGAAGAGCTCCCCGAGGGTGTTGACCCGGATCACCCCGGCCCGGGCGAACGCCGCGTCGTACACCTCGTCGTCCCCCACCAGCGACCCGGTGTGGCTGGCGGCGGCCTTGGCCCCCGCCGCGCTGCGCCCGGCCTTGACCGCGATGATCGGCTTGATCCGGCTCACCGCCCGAGCAGCGCTCATGAACTTGCGCATGTTCTTGAGCGCTTCCACGTAGAGCAAAATCGAGTCGACCTCGGGCTGATGGCCCAGGTAGTCGATCAAGTCGGCGAAGTCCACGTCAGCCATGGCGCCGATGGAGACGAAGTGGGAAAAGCCGATCTTGGCCCCCATGGCCCGGTCCAGGATCACCGTGCAGATGGCCCCGCTCTGGCTCAGCAGCGCCACCCGGCCGGGGTAGCACAGGTGGGCGGCAAAGGACGCGTTGAGCTGCCAGCCGGGCACGATGATCCCCAGGCAGTTGGGGCCCAGGAGCCGGATGCCGGTGCGCCGCGCCGTCTCCAGGATCTCGGCCTCGATGCGGGCCCCGTCCTCCCCCACCTCCCGCCCCCCGGCGGAGATCACGATCGCCGCCCCCACCTGCCGCTCCCCGGCCTCCACCAGCACCGCCGGGACCGCGGCGATGGGCACCGCGATCACCGCCAGGTCCACGGTCTCGGGGATGGCCCCGAGGGAGGGGTGGCAGGTGACCCCGAGGAGCTCGGGATACCTGGGGTTGACCGGGTAGATCGGGCCCGAAAAGCCCCCGGTCACCAGGTTCTTGAGGATGGCGTGGCCGACCGTACCCTCCCGGGCGGTGGCGCCGACCACGGCCACCGACGCGGGCGAAAACAGCTTGTCCAGGTTGCGGGTGCTCATGGGGGACCTCGCACGAAGCGGTGAAAGACAGCAGTGCCAGCCCGCGCCGCTACCGAGCCAAGCGCCGGCGGGAGGAGGAGCCTACCCGGCGGGGAGGCGGGGGACAAGGCCGGGCGGCAGCGCAAGGTCGGCGACGGCTCCGCCGTCGAGGTACGCGGGGGAGGTCTCTTTGACAGGATGAAAGGGTCCCTAGGGACGGGCGGCGGCGAGGCCGAGCCAGACCAGGGCGAGGCCGACGACGTTGGAGGCGACCACGTAAGCGAGGGCTCGGGCGGCCTCGCCCAGGCGAAGAAGCGTCACCGTCTCGATGCCAAAGGAGCTGAAGGTGGTGAAGGACCCGAGCACCCCGGCGAAGAAGAAGGCCCGCAGGGGCGAGGGCCAGGGCCCGCGCTCGGTGAGCCCCCAGGCGACGCCGATGGCGAGGCAGCCGAGCAGATTGACGGCGAGGGTGCCCCAGGGGAAGGGGGTGGGCACGGCCCGGGCGACGGCGCCCACCAGGAGGTAGCGCCCGGTGGCGCCGAGGACGGCGCCGAAGGCGACGAGGGCGAGGTGGGACATGGGGCCTCCCGGGGGAGGGGAGCGCGGCACCCCCTTCTACAAGGGCCGTCGGGGCCCGGTCAAGGTGGAGGAGCACCCGGATTACTTCTTCCCCCCGCGGCGGCGCGGTACCCTGGCGGGGCCCGTCCCCGAACCGCCCCGGTTCGGACCGAGAGGAGCGCTCCCATGCCCACGGCCCCTGCCCTTTGCCACCCTGGTGGTCTCCGCGGGGGCCTACCGGCGCGAGAAGACCGTTCTTTACACCGCGCCCCGTCTCAGGTACCAAGGGCCCCCGCGGACCCCCGCCACGGTCGAGGGGCGGGGCCCCGAGCGAGGCGCGACCTCGGACCGTCGAGGCGGGACAAGGCGGCCTTCTTTCGAGCATCTTGTCACCGGAGGACCCCAGTGAGACCCCTGCGACTCCAGCTCGCGGCCGTGGTGGCCGAGGCCTTCGAGGCCGAGGGCCTCGACCGCTCCTACGGCGAGGTGGTGGTGTCGGCGCGCCCCGACCTCGGCCAGTTCCAGTGCAACGGCGCTTTGCCCGCCGCCAAGGCGGCCAAGCAAAACCCCCGCGCCCTGGCCGAGGCGGTGGCCGCGCGCCTCTCCTCCACCCCCGCCTTCCGGGAGGTGTCGGTGGCGGGCCCCGGGTTCTTGAACCTTTCGGCCACCGACCAGGTCCTCGCCGCCCACGCCCGGGCCACCGCGGCGGACGACCGCCTCGGCGTGGAGCCCGCCCCCCAGCCCCAGCGGGTGGTGGTGGACTACGGGGGCCCCAACGTCGCCAAGCCGATGCACGTGGGGCACCTGCGGGCCGCCATCATCGGCGAGAGCATCAAGCGCCTGGCCCGCTTTCTCGGCCACCCCGTGGTGGGCGACGTCCACCTCGGCGACTGGGGGCTCCAGATGGGGATGGTGGTCGCGGAGCTCGCTCGGCGCCAGCCCGACCTCCCCTACTTCGACGCCGCGTCCGCCGGGCCCTACCCGGCCGAGGCGCCGGTGACCGCGGCCGAGCTCGGGGAGCTCTACCCCACCGCGAGCCAGCGGGCCAAGGAGGACCCGGCCTTCGCCGAGGCCGCCCGTCTGGCGACCTTCGAGCTCCAGCAGGGGCGGCCCGGCTACCGGGCCCTGTGGCAGCACCTGGTGGCGGTGTCGGTAGCGGAGCTGAAGGCCGACTACGGCCGGCTCGCGGTAACCTTCGACCTGTGGCTCGGGGAGAGCGACGCCGAACCCCGCATCCCGCCCCTGATCGCCCGGCTCCAGGCCGAGGGCGCGGCGCAGGAGAGCGACGGCGCCTGGATCGTGGAGGTGGCCGAGCCCGAGGACACCCGGGTCATCCCCCCTCTTCTGCTCCTCAAGTCCGACGGCGCCGCCCTGTACGGCACCACCGACCTGGCCACCCTCGAGCAGCGCATCGAGGAGCTCCGGGCCGAGCTGGTGCTGTACGTGGTGGACAAGCGCCAGGCGGACCACTTCCTCCAGGTGTTTCGGGCCGCCCGGCGGACCGGGGTGGTGCCCCCGGAGGTGGGCCTGGAGCACGTGGGCTTCGGCACCATGAACGGCACCGACGGCAAGCCCTTCAAGACCCGGGAGGGCGGGGTGATGCGCCTGCGGGACCTCTTGGACCTGGTCACCGACAAGGCCCGGGAGCGGCTGGAGGAGGCCGGGGTCGCCCGGGACTACCCGTCGGCCGAGAAGGAGGAGATCGCCCGGCTGGTGGGGGTGGCGACCCTCAAGTTCGCCGACCTCTCCAACCACCGCACCAAGGACTACGTCTTCGACCTCGACCGCTTCTCCGCCTTCGAGGGGCGCACCGGCCCCTATCTCCTGTACACCGCGGTGCGCATCCGGTCGATCCTGCGCAAGGCGGCCGCCGCCGGCCTGGCCCCCGGCCCGTTCGTGCCGCCGACGAGCGACGCCGAGCGAAACCTGCTCCTCACCGTGGCCCGGCTCCCCGACGTGCTCACCGGCGCCTTCGCCGCCCGGACCCCCAACGTCTTGTGCGACTACGCCTACGACCTGGCCACGGCGTTTAGCCGCTTCTACCAGGACCACCACATCTTGAGCGAGCCCGACCCCGACCGGCGGGCGTCCTGGCTGAGCCTGTGCCAGCTGACCGCGCGCCCCCTGGTGCTGGTTTTGGACCTGCTGGGCATCGAGGTGCCCGAACGCATGTGAGAGGCGCCGCCCCGGGGCGGCGCAGGGGAGATCCCATGGCGGACGCGATCCACGGCCCGAGCCTCTTCACCGACCAGGACGTGTACCTGTTCAAGCAGGGGCGCCACTACCGGCTCTTCGACCGCCTCGGCTCCCACCCGATGGTGGTCGGGGAGGCTTCCGGGACGTACTTCGCCGTCTGGGCCCCCAACGCCACCTCGGTGAGCGTGATCGGGGAGTGGAATAGTTGGCAGCCCGGCGCCCACCCCCTGCGGGCGCGGTGGGACGGCTCGGGGATCTGGGAGGGCTTCCTCCCCGGGGTCGCCCCCGGGGCGGTGTACAAGTACCGGGTGGCCAGCCCCGGCGGGTTCGCCGCCGACAAGGGGGACCCCTACGCCCGCCGCTGGGAGGTGCCTCCCCGCACCGGCTCGGTGGTGCACCGGGCGGACTACCGATGGGGCGATCGCCGGTGGATGGAGTCGCGGGGGGAGCGGAACTCCCTCGCCGCCCCCCTGTCGATTTACGAGGTCCACCTCGGCTCCTGGCGGCGCGCCCCGGAGGCAGGGGACCGGTTCCTCACCTACCGGGAGCTCGCCCCCCTCCTGGCCCGCCACTGCCTGGACCTCGGCTTCACCCACGTGGAGCTGATGCCGGTGATGGAGCACCCCTTTTACGGCTCCTGGGGGTACCAGACCACGGGCTTTTTTGCCCCCACCGGCCGGTTCGGCGCCCCGGAGGACCTGATGTTTTTGGTGGACACCCTCCACCAGGCCGGGATCGGGGTGATCTTCGACTGGGTCCCCTCCCACTTCCCCTCCGACGAGCACGGCCTCGCCTACTTCGACGGCACCCACCTGTACGAGCACGCGGACCCGCGCCAGGGCTTCCACCCGGAGTGGAAGAGCTACCTCTTCAACTACGACCGGACCGAGATCCCCCAGTTCCTCATCTCCAGCGCCCTGTACTGGATCGAGGCGTTTCACGCCGACGGCCTGCGGGTGGACGCGGTGGCGTCGATGCTGCACCTCGACTACGGCCGCTCCGAGGGGGAGTGGGTCCCGAACCGGTACGGGGGACGGGAGAACCTGGGAGCCATCGCCTTCCTCCAGGAGCTGAATCGGGTCGTCTACGGGGAGTGCCCCGATGTCCAGGTGATGGCCGAGGAGTCCTCGGCGTGGCCCGCGGTGACCCGGCCGGTCCATCTGGGGGGCCTGGGGTTCGGCCTCAAGTGGGACATGGGGTGGATGCACGACACCCTGGACTACCTCGCCCTCGATCCGGTGCACCGCAAGTTCCACCAGGACCGGCTCACCTTCGGCATCTGGTACGCGGCCTCCGAGAACTTCCTCCTGCCCCTCTCCCACGACGAGGTGGTGTACGGGAAGGGGTCGCTCCTGCGCCGGATGCCCGGGGACGACTGGCAGCGCTTCGCCAACCTGCGGCTCCTGCTCGGCTACCAGGTGGCCCACCCGGGCAAGAAGCTCCTGTTCATGGGGGGGGAGTTCGGCCAGTGGGACGAGTGGTACCACGAGCGGAGCCTGGACTGGCACCTGGCCGAGCTGCCGACCCACCGGGGCGTGGCCCGGTGGGTGGGGGACGCGAACCGCCTGTACCGGACCACCCCCGCCCTCCACCAGCGGGACGTGGAGCCGGGGGGGTTTCGGTGGGTCGACTGCCGCGACGCGGATCAGAGCGTGGTCGCCTTCTTGCGCTACGGCGCGGGGGCGGCGCTGCCCGCCCTGGTGGTGGCGAACTTCACCCCGGTGCCCCGGCCCGGGTACCGGGTGGGGGTGCCCCGGTCGGGTCCGTGGCGGGAGGCCCTCAACAGCGACGCCGCGGCCTACGGGGGCTCGGGGGTGGGCAACTTCGGGAGGGTGGTCGCCGAGCCGGTGCCGACCCACGGCTTCGAGGCGTCCCTCACCCTCACCCTGCCCCCCCTCGCCATCGTCTTCTTCACTCCAGAGGGGTAGGGGCCCCCGGGGGCGCGGCCGGGGGCACTTCGATCTTGCGCAGGGACACCCGCACCTGGTTGGGGTTCACGGCAACCACCTCGAGGTCGGCAGGTCGCTGGACGTTCTCGGGCCCCACCGGAAAGGTGCGCCGCCCGAGCTGAGCCAGGAGGCCGTCCACCTTCACCTGGATCATGTCGGGGGTTCCGAAGTAGATCTTGCGCCGGGGCCCCGCCACGGTGACGGTCACCCGGTCGGGCTCCACCGCCTCCAGGAGGTACCCCGGGGGCAGGTTCTCCATCGCCACCCGCACCTGCCGGGTGGTCTCGGCCACCGTCGATCCGGGCACCAGCACCAGCCACAAGCCGCAGGCGAGGCCGAGGGCCGCCAGGAACTGGGGCCAGCCGTGGACCACCGCTCCGAGCCGACTCCACCCGGTGCGGGGCGTCGGGCTCAGCTCGGCAGCAAAGCTCCGCAGCACCGGCGCTAGGTCCTTGGGGGCGTCGAGCACCCGCAAGACGCCCCGCTGGGCCACCGAGACCGTGCCCCGCTCCTCCGACACCACCACGCACAAGGCGTCGCTGCGCTCGGCCAGGCCCAGGGCCGCAGCGTGGCGGGTGCCCCGATTCCCGAGCTGCCGGGCATCGATGGAGAGGGGAAGGTGCACCGCGAAGCGGGTCACCCGCCCCCCGGTGACCACCGCGGCGCCGTCGTGGCCCGGGGAGTGGTGGTCGAACAAGCTCAAGAGCAGGGGCTCGCTCACCCGGCCGTTCAGCTCCACTCCGCCGTCCAGGAGCCGCTCCAGGGGTTCGCGGCCGGGCAGCACCACCAGGGCCCCGGTGCGGGTATGGACCATGCGGGCCACGGCTCGCACCACCGCGTCGGTGGTCTCGACGGCGGGGGCGCCCTGGCGCCGCCGCAGGCCCCAGGCGCCGATCTGCTCCAGAAGGCGCCGCAGGTCGTCTTGGAAGACCACCACGATTAAGATCAGGAGCACGGCGGAGAAGCCCTGGAACATCCAAGCGGTGAGCTGGAGGCCGAGCTGGCGGGCCCCCAGGTACACCGACGCGAGGATCGCCAGCCCCAAAAAGGCGGCGAGGGCTCGGGTGCGCCGCAGCCACCACAGGGCACCCCAGATGAGGACCGTGGCGACCGCGATGTCCGTGAGGTCGAGCCAGAAGGCGAGGAAGGGCGAGTCGGCCATGGTCGGAGGGCCCAGGGGACAGGAGTGGCAACGGCGCCTTGATGCTAACTGCCCCGGGGGCCGCGGGCAAGGCGCCCCTAGGGCTCCCGGCCCACTTCCTCGAGGGTGGCCCGGAAGGGCGCGGGGTCCAACCCGAGGGCCAGGGCTGCTTCCACCGCCCCCCGAGCCAGGGTCCGGGCCTCCTCGCCGCGGCCGTCGGCCCGAGCGAGCAAGGCGAGGTTATTGCTCGGCTCCGGGCGCGCCGGGGCCGCTGCGGCGGCGCGGCGAAAGGCGCTCTCCGCCCCGGCCAGGTCCCCCAGGGCCCACCGGGCGTTGCCGAGGCCAAAGGGGCCCCGCCAGTCCGCCGGCCAGCGGGCGTGGTATGCCTCGTAACCCGGGGCTGCCGCCGCCGACTGGCCCAACTCCTCCAGGTCGACCAGGGCGGCCAGGATCCCCGCCGGGTCTTCGGCGGCCGGAAGCCGCCCCGGCGGCAGGGCCAAAAGCGCCCACCCCTCGGCCCGGGCCCAGGTCCGGCGGAAGGTGTCCACGGCCACCTCCTCGGGTACCCCGGCCCCGGCGTGGAGCACCACGGTCCCTCGCCCGAGGTCGTACCCGGTGAGGACCCCGAAGTGCCAGAAGGGGGCCACGTCGAGGCCCCGCTGTTCGAGGACCAGGGCGGGGTTTCCCGCCGCCACCTCGGCGAGGAGCGCGGGGAGGAGGGGCGCCACCGGGTACGCCAAGAGGCCCCGGGCCCGGACCTCCCGAGCGAGGTCCACGGCCAGGGTCCCGGACCGGCCGGGGAGGTACACCAGGGGAACCAGGGACTCCGGGGTCTCGGGCCGGCCGGCCCAGGTGAGCAGGGCCGAGAGCGCGGCGGGCCCGCAGTGGTCTTCGGCCTGGCGGGGCGCCGGCACCCCGGCCACCGCCGCCCGGTGGGGCAGGTCGCTCCCGCGCAGGGTCGACAGCACGCTGCCGCACCCCCCCAGGACCACGGCGACGGCCGCGGCCCAGAGGGGGGCCGGGCCGAGCACTAGCGGACCGTCTTCTTGACGAAGGGGAAGACGCTGGTGAAGCCGAGGATGTCGGTGATTAAGAGGACCACGAAGACGAAGAGGGCCGCGCCGATGACCGCCCCCACCGAGCCCGCGGCCGGGAGGCTGTCGAGGCGCTCCAGGGCGAGCCGCGCCTCCCCTTCCGTCAGCCCGAGGGCGCGGCGGCGGGCCTCCTCGGGAGAGATCCCCAGGGCCGCGAGGCCCTCGGCCACCTCGGCGCGGTCCACCACCGCGGCGAGCTCGGCCTGGGGCGAGGCGAGGGCGGCCCGGGTGGGGATTGGGGCGGCCAGGGCCGGTGAGGTGGGCAGGGAGAGGCCGAGGATGCCGGCGAGGGCCACCAGGGCGGCGAGGCAGTGCCAGGAGCGTCGGGTTCCCATGGGGAGTCCTCCGGAAGGGGGGTTGGGGGCGCTTCGCAGTGTACGGCACCGGCGCCCGGGGCTCAACGCCCAGCCGGGGAGGAACCTGTCCTTGCCTGTGCTCCCTCGGGTACGATGGGCGGGTCCGATCGGCCGTAGGAGGAGCGAGGCATGCCGAGTACGCAAGAGGTGGAGCGGTATCTGTCGGGCCACGGGGTGGCGGTGCTGCGGTTTACCGAGCCCACCCCCACCTCCGAGACGGCGGCCCGGGCCGTTGGGTGCACCCCGGGGGAGATCGCCAAGACCGTCTTGTTCCTGGTCGGCGGGGTGCCGGTGGCGGTGGTGACCTCGGGGGACGCCAAGGTGCGCGGCTCGAAACTCAAGGCAGCCACCGGGCTCCCGGGGAAGGTCCTGCTCCCCGACGGCGCCGAGGTGTTGCGCCTCACCGGCTACTCCCCCGGCGGGGTCTGCCCCTTCCTGCTGCCGCCGGGGCTGCGGGTGGTGGTGGACTCGAGCCTGCGGCGGTTCGCCCGGGTGTACCCGGCCGCCGGGGACCACCACTCGGCGGTCCCCACCACGGTGGACCAGCTCCTCGCCCTGACGGGGGGAGCCGAAGCCGACGCCTGCGAGCCCCTTGACCGGGGGCGCCCTGGCGAGTAGCGTGTGAGCACCTGTTCACGCGTTACGGAGCCCCCATGGATGCCTGCCTGGAGCCGACCCTCCACCCCGAGGCCGTTGCCGCGGCCCGCGCCGCCCTGGCGGGGGCGCCCGTGGACCGCCTGGCTGAGACCTTCAAGGTCCTCGGGGACCCCACCCGGGTGCGCCTCCTCCTGGCGCTGGGGGAAGGAGAGCTGTGCGTCTGCGACCTCGCCGAGCTCCTGGGCGTCACCTCGAGCGCGGTCTCCCACCAGCTTCGGCTCCTGCGAGCCCACCGCCTGGTGCGGTGCCGCCGGGAGGGGAAGCTCGCCTTCTACCGCCTCGACGACGAGCACGTGCGGACCCTCTTCGAGCAGGGGCGCCAGCACGCCCTGGAGCCCCGGTGACGGCCGCCCTCTCCTTTGGGGCGGCCGTCACCGGGGCGACCTGGGAGGTCCTCGTCGACTCCGCCCCGTACCTCCTCCTCGGCTTTCTGGGGGCCGCGCTCCTCCACGGCTTCGTCTCCGCCGACGCGGTGGCCCGGCACCTGGGGGCGAGCCGAACCGGGTCGGTGGTGAAGGCCGCCCTCTTCGGCATCCCCCTCCCGCTCTGCTCCTGCGGCGTTCTCCCCGCAGCCCTGGGCCTGCGTCGCAAGGGGGCGAGCCGGGGGGCGACGGTCTCCTTCCTGGTCTCCACCCCGGAGACCGGGGTCGACTCCATCGCCCTCACCTACGCCCTGATGGACCCGATCATGACCGCCTTTCGGCCCCTGGCGGCGTTCCTCACGGCGGTCTTGGCCGGGGTGAGCGAGAACTGGTTTGGGCGCAACGGCCCCCCCCCGGCCGTTCCGGCGCCCGAGGCCCCGGGGCCCCGGGAGGACTCCCGCGGCCGGCGCCTCTCCGGGGGCCTGCGCTTCGCCTTCGGGGACCTCCTGGGGGACCTGGCCCCGTGGCTCGCCCTGGGGCTGGTGCTGGCCGGCGGCATCACCGTCCTCGTCCCCGAGGCGTTCATCCAGACCCACCTGGGGGAGGGCTTTTGGCCCCTCCTGGTGATGCTCGCCGTGGGCATCCCCCTGTACCTGTGCGCCACCGCCGCCACCCCGGTGGCCGCCGCCCTCATCCTCAAGGGCTTGAGCCCCGGCGCCGCCCTGGTGTTCCTCCTGGCGGGACCGGCCACCAACCTAGCGTCCCTCACCGCCCTGGCGGGGACCCTGGGGGTGGCCGCCACCGCCCGGTACCTGGCGGCCATCGCGGTCGGCGCCCTGACCCTCGGGGCACTGCTGGACCGGGTGTACCTGGCCCTGGGGGTGCCGGCCCGGGCCCTGGCGGGGGCGGGCGCCGAGGTGTTCCCCCCCGCCGTGGGCACGGCGGCAGCGCTCCTGCTGGTGGCCCTCGCCGCCTGGCCCTACCTGGGGCGCCGTCGGCGGCAAGAACCGCCCCTCCCTTCGTGAGCCGCGAGCCGACGCCATGACCGACGTACCCTGCCCCTCCCGCCCCCCGGCTCCCGCCTTCGAGATGGCGGGACCTGCCTGCTGCCCCCCGCCGGCCGCGCCGTGCTGCCCTCCTCTTCCCCCGGGAGCCGGGGGGGAGCGCCCGGGCTACCGCCTGTGGCCCTTCGTGGAGGGGTGGCTCGACACCCCGGTCGGCCCGGTGCCCCGGGTCGGGTCCCGGTTGAGCCGCCGGGACGTGGCGGGGCGGTGGCAGATGCGCTGGGGGGTGGGGCGGGACCGCTACCGCCTGGCGCCGGGCCTATACGCCCTGGGGAGCCCCACGGCCGACTCCCCGGTCCTGGTCACCGCCAACTACAAGCTCACCTTCGACGCGCTCCGCCGGGACGCGGGGCCCCTGGACGCCTGGGTGCTGGTGCTGGAGACTTACGGCATCAACGTCTGGTGCGCGGCCGGCAAGGGGACCTTCGGCACCGCCGAGCTGGTGCGGCGGGTCGCCGCTACGGGGCTCGACCGGGTGGTGGCCCACCGCCGCCTGGTGCTGCCCCAGCTCGGGGCGGTGGGCGTGGCGGCCCGGGAGGTGACGAAGGCTACCGGGTTCGCCGTGACCTGGGGGCCGGTGCGGGCGGCGGACCTCCCTCGGTTCCTGGCCCTGGGGATGAAGGCCACCCCCGAGATGCGGCGGGTGACCTTTGGCGTGACCGAGCGGCTGATCCTCACCCCGGTGGAGCTCGTGGCGTTTACGCGCCCCGCCGCCCGGTGGGCGCTCCTGGGGGTCCTGGCCCTTGCCGGCCTCGGGCCCGGGTTCTTCTCCTTCTCGGCGGCGTGGAGCCGGGGCCTCGACGCCTGCGCCGCCCTGCTGGTCGCCGTCCTCGCGGGGGCGGTCGCCACGCCGGTGCTCCTGCCGTGGCTCCCCGGCCGGGCGTTTGCCGCCAAGGGCGCGGTGGCCGGGGGCGGTGCCGCCCTCGGCCTAGCGGCTGCGGGGTGGGCCGGGGTGGGGGGCGGGGAGCTCCTCGCCCTCGGCCTGGGGGTGCCGGCGCTCAGCTCCTACGCAGCCATGAACTTCACCGGCTCGACCCCCTTCACCTCCCCCTCGGGGGTCGAGCGGGAGATGCGGCGGGCCCTGCCGTGGCAGATTGGCGCCGGGGCGGGGGCCCTGCTGGCGTGGCTCGCCTCGGCGTTTTGAGAGAGGAGGCCCGGATGGACGGCTTTCGCTACCTGGAAGAGGCGGTCACCCTCAAGCTCGACCCCGGAGCCTGCGTGGGGTGCGGCGCCTGCGAGGCGGTCTGCCCCCACGGGGTCCTGTCCGTCGAGGCGCGGGTGGCTCGGCTGGTGGACCGGGGCGCCTGCATGGAGTGCGGCGCCTGCGCCCGCAACTGCCCCACCAGGGCCCTGGCGGTGAAGGCCGGGGTCGGCTGCGCCAGCGCCATCATCAAGGGGTGGCTCACCGGCGGGCCCCCGAGCTGCGGGTGCGACTCCAGCGGGTGCTGCTGACCCGGTCCCCGAGGGCCGGGCTCGAGCCTGGCCCCTTGGCTCGTACCGCGCGGCGCCCTCCGCGGCCCGGGCCGCCCCGTGACGGGCCTGGCGCGCGCGGGAGGCGGCGCTGCCCGGGTGGTGGTGGACGCCGTGCGCGCCCCTACGATACGATCCAGCGAAACGTGGCAGCGCGGGAGGCGGCGGCATGGCGGCACGGTCGTACGGGGCGATGCAGGACGAGATCACCAAGGCCTTCGTCCAGTTCGAGCGGGAGTACAAGGGGCGAGGCCCCAAGGAAGCGTCGTGCTTCATCGTCGCCGACCTGGTGCTGGTTCGGCTGAAGGGCGTGCTGACCCCGGCGGAGCAACACCTGAGCCGGACGCCGGAGGGGGCCGAACTGGTAAAGCGGGTGCGCACGAAGCTCAGCGAGGGCGCCCGACACCTCGTCGACGCCCTGGTCCAGGATGTGACCGGTCGCCGCGTCGTCTCGATGCACGCCGACATCAGCACCCGGACCGGCGAACGGATCTTCGTGTTCACCCTCGACGCGCCCCCCGAGAAAGGCCCTTGACCGCCGCCCCCGGAGGCTGGTAAACAACCTGCATCAGCAGCCCCCAGGGGGACTCCGCACGGCGCGGGGTCAACCCGGGGGTGGCCGGACGCGGCTGAGGAGCCGTGTCGGCCCGTGTCGTCTTGCCCAACGGCGCAAGGGCCTTCGCCCGGGCGCCCGACGGCCGGAGCGTGGTTTCGCGAACAGCGAGGCCATGTCCGGCCGTTTTTTCGTTTTCGGGGTCGGTCACGGGCCATGGCGGACCGCCTACGGCCGGGCCAACCGGGAAAACGGAGGACCGACGGATGACTCTTCTCGGTGCGCCGGACCTGGCGGCCCTCGCGGAAGGCGTACGGCAGTTCTACGGCGAGGTGATGGGTTGCGCCCCCGGGCGGGTGGAGGTCTGCGTCGGCCCGGGGCACCTGAGCGCGTTGCTGTGCGACTGCGTCTGCCCCGCCGAGGCGGCCCTGGGCGCGGAGGAGGAGGGCAGCCGGATCCTGCAAGAGTTCCACGACGCCTGCGCCGGCGAGCTGAAGGGCCCCCTCGACGCCCTCGCCCGCCGGTGGGTCGGCCGAGGAGTGGTGTGCTCCTGGCTGACGACCGCGCCGGGCACCCGCCACAAGGTGCTCTTCGCGGTCCTCACCGAGGACCGGCCGGAGTCGGCCCCCTCCCGCGGAGCAAACGGGTGAGGTCGGCGCTGGTCGCCGGGCGGCCCGGCGGCGGGTCGGCCGCATTTCTGGCCCGGGGACTGTCCTCCCGCCCCTTGTCCCGGGAGGCCCGCAGACCGGCCTACGGCCGCGCGCCGACGAGGCCCTCGAGAGCGACGCCATGATCGAGAACCTTTTAGACCCGGCGGTCTTGTGCTTCGGGCTGGGACTCCTGGCGGGGGTCCTGGGGACGGACATCCGCCTGCCGGGAGCCCTGTACGAGACCCTGAGCGTGTACCTCCTGCTGGCCATCGGCCTCAAGGGCGGGGTGGACCTGGCCTCGGCCGGGGTCGTCCAGGTCGGGCCCGCCGTCCTCGCCGCCCTGGCGGTGGGCACGGTGACGCCGCTTTTGGCCTACCCCGTGCTTCGCCTCGGCCGGGTCGACCGACCCAACGCCGGGGCCCTGGCCGCCCATTACGGGTCCGTGAGCGCCGTGACCTTCGCCGTGTGCCTGGGCTTTCTGGAGCGGGAAGGGGTCTCCCACGAGCCCTACGTGGCGGTGATGCTGGCCTTCATGGAGATCCCGGCCCTGGCCATCGGCATCCTCCTGGCCCGGGGACTGGGCAGCAACTCCGGCCGCTGGGGGGTGGTCTCGCGGGAGATCCTGCTCGGTAAGGGGGTATTCTTCCTGGTCGTCGGCCTGACGGTGGGGGCCATCGCGGGGCCCCAGCGCATCCAACCCGTGGCGCCGGTGTTCTTCGGGCTGTTCAAGGGGGCTCTGGTCCTGTTCCTGTTGGAGATGGGGCTGGTGGCATCCCGGCAGCTGCGGGACCTGGCCCGGCTGGGGCCGTTCTTGCTCGCCTTCGGCACCCTGGCGCCCCTGTGCTTCGGCCTGCTGGGGGCCCTGGCGGGGGTCGCCGCGGGCCTGTCCGTGGGGGGCGCGGCGGTGCTCTCGACCCTGGCGGCCAGCGCCTCGTACATCGCCGCGCCGGCGGCCATTCGCCTCGCCGTGCCCGAAGCCAACCCGTCGATCTACCTCACCACTTCCCTGGGCATCACCTTCCCCTTCAACCTCCTGTGGGGGATTCCCCTCTACCTCTCGATGGCCCGGTTCACCGCCGGGCTTCTGGGCTGACACTCCCCTTCGGCACATGAGGAGACGACCATGGAGCACTATCGAGTACTGCCCGGGCCCGAGGGGTACCTGCCCCCGGCCGCCGCCCTCCGGGGGGTACCCCTGCCCCTCCCCGGCGAGGCCCTGATCGAGGGTCGGCCCGTCGCCCGGGACGAGGCGGTCCGCCACATCGCGGCCAAGCTGGCCGGCGCCACGGTGCCCCGGTTCTTCCCCGGGCCCCAGCTCCTGTGGCGCGACACCCCCTACGCCCGGGAGCGGGGGCGCCTGGTGCGGGAGATCGCCCGGGAGGCGGGGGCCGGGGTCATCCCCATGCCCGACTACCGGCCCAAGTACCCCATGATCGACCCGGCGGTGGAGATCAACCCCAACCACCCGAACCTCACCATCTGGCACAACAAGATCGACGTGGGGGTGTTCATCGGGGTCCACTGCCACCAGGCCAACCTGGCCCTGCGGATCATCCGGGGGGGGACCGCCTGCTACACCGTGGCCCTGTGCGCCCACGACGGCCACGAGGACGCCCACGTGTCCCTGAGGGACGCCGACAACGCCGTCCTGGAACAGCTCCGGGACGCCGTGCGGGCCGCGACCCGGGGGAGGGCCTGAGCCATGTCTGGTGAAGCGCTCAAGCCGGTCCCGACCCCCTACCTGCTGTTTGAGGCCCGCCGCGAGGAGCAGTTCATCACCGGCAGCGAGGCGGTGCGGGAGGCGGTGCGCCGGGCCAACGTGGACATGGCCATCGCCTACCCCATCACCCCCCAGAGCGAGAGCATGCACCTGGTGGGGGACCTCTACGCCGAAGGGTATCTGCGCGACTACTTCCGGGGCGAGAACGAGTTCGCCGTCATGTCCCAGGTAGCCGGCGCCGCCATGGCCGGGGTGCGGGTCTTCACCGCGACTTGCGGGCCGGGCACCCTGCGGGCCTTCGAGAACTTCCCCCTGTGGGCCGGCACGCGCCTGCCCGTCGTGATGGCGTTCATGACCCGGGGGGTCAACGCGCCCCTGACCATCCAGCCCGACACCATCGAGATGGGGATGCTCCTCGACACGGGCATGCTGATGCTCCACGCGGAGAACGCCCAGGACCTCTACGACATGCTGCTGGGGGCCTTCTCGGTCGCCGAGCGCACCACGGTTCACCTGCCCCTGGGGGTGTTCGTGGACGGGTTCTTCGTCACCCACACCCGCCAGAAGGTGCGGGTGGTGGCCGAGGACGTGAAGCTCGAGCCCTACGACCCGGCCGCGTCGCCGGTACCCACCGTGGACATGGAGACGCCCCCGGTGCGCTACATGCGCGACCCCTTCGTGATGAAGTCCAACTACGTGAGCTACGCGGCCCACGCGAGCTGGCAGCAGGAGATCCTGGCCGCGGCGGAACGAGCCCGCCCGTACCTGCGGGAGGTGGTCGGCCCCTTCGTCGAGCAGGAAAACCCGGACGCCCCGATCCAGGTGGTGGCCTCAGGCACCGCCGTAGCCCAGGCCCGGGAAGCGGCGCGGATGGCCCGGGAAGAGGGCCTCGAGGTCGGCCTGGTGAAGATCAAGGTGTTGCGGCCCGCCCCCCGGGAAGAAATCCGCCGGGCTCTGGCCCGGGCCGAGAAGATCGTCATCCCCGAGTTCAACCGCACGGGCTGGCTCGCCCGGGAGGTGGCCTCGATGATCCCCGCCAACGACCGCATCGTCGCCGGGCCCCGGGTGTATGGCGGCATGACCATGCCCCCCGAGGTGATCCTGGACGCCCTACGGGGCACCCGGCTCGCCGGCGTGTAGGCCAGACCCCAGACACAAGGAGACCCGACATGTCCCTCGACATCACCCGCATCAACCCGGCGTTCGCCGACGTGATGCCGCAAGAGTACAAGGACTTGGTGGCCGACGGCCCCTTCGGGCGCCACTTGGGGGTCCGGGACCTGGGGACGTTCCAGGAGCTGCTGGAAGAGCACCCCCTGTGCGCCGGCTGCAACCTGGCCCTGGCCTTTCGCGCCCTGGTGGCCTCCCTGCCCAACCCCGAGGACTCGGTGCTGGTGGGCTCGACCGGCTGCAACAGCATCGCCTTCCCCCAGCTCGCCCTCCACAACGTCCACTCCCTGTTCGGCAACCAAAACGCCGTCGCCAGCGGCCTCAAGCGCGCCCTGTCCCTGCGCTTTCCGGGCCGGGTGAAGGACGTGGTCGTGGTGGCCGGGGACGGCGCCACCGCCGACATCGGCCTGGACATGACGCTCCACTCCTGGTTTCGCGGCGAGAAGATCACCACGGTAATGCTCGACAACGAGGTGTACGCCAACACCGGCGGCCAGGAGAGCGGCATGACCGGCCGGGGGGAGGTGCGCAACATGGCCCCCACCGGCAAGAAGTTCGAGAAGATCCGCCTGCCGGACCTGGCGGTGAACGCCGGCTGCGCCTACGTGGCCGTGGCCCACACCGGCAACCTCCCCCGCCTGGGCAAGGCCTTCCGCCGGGCCGTGCTCCTGGCCCGGGAGGTGGGGCCCACCTACCTCCAGGTCTACACCCCCTGCCCCACCAACCTGAAGCTAAAGCCCGCCGACTCCGTCGGGATGGCCAAGGACCGGGGGAAGCAGGACTACCGCTTCCGGGAGCACCTGACCCCCGAGGCCGAGCGGTGGCTCGCCGACCGGGAGGACGGTGCCGGCGCCGGGGACGAGGAGAAGAACGCGCCATGAGCAGCCCCATCTCCGTTCGCATGTCCGGCCTCGGTGGCCAGGGCGTGGTCACCGCCGCCCACATCGTGGGCAGCGCCGCCGTGCTCGACGGCCGCAACGCCGTGGTCAACCCGTTCTTCGGCGCCGAGAAGCGCCTGGCGCCGGCCGAGAGCTACGTCCGGATCTCCGACGGCGAGATCTGGGACACGGGGGAGGTCCTCTACCCCCACGTCATCCTGATCTTCCACCCCGACGTCATCCTGCGGGGCAAGTCCTACACCATGCCGTTCTTCTCGGGGCTGCGGGCGGGGGGCGTGATCGTCGTCAACGCCGAGCGGCCCATCGCCTTCCCCCCGGACGAGCAGCGCGAGCTCGCGGCCCTGGGGGCCACGGTGCGGTTTTTGCCGGCCATCGACCTGGCCCGGGAGGTGGGGGGCACCGAGCTCGCCGCCAACATGGCGATGATCGGCGGCTTGATCGGCGCCACCGGGGTGGTGTCCCTGGAATCGGTGGAGGCCGCCCTGACCGAGCGCTTCGGGGGCACCCGGAAATTCGTGGCCTCGGGGACCACCGCGGCCCTCGACGACGAGATCCGCAAACAGTACGACAAGACCGAGAAGCTGATCGCCGCCAACATGGCGGTGCTGCGCGCCGCGGCCGCTCGCGTGGCCCGGTAGGGGCCGGGGCCCCCGCCGCCGCTCCCGATCACCCCAACGGAGGATCGACCATGTACGTCACGGCCTCGGTCGACGAGGAACGCTGCAACGGGTGCCGGCTGTGCATCCTGGCGTGCCCCGAGCCCAACACCATCGTCCACTTCCCTGAGCCGAAAAAAGCCCGGGTGGTCGCTGCCCGGTGCAAGGGCTGCGGCCTGTGCGTGGAGCACTGCCCCCGGGGATGCGTCCGCCTGGCGCGCCCGCCCGCGGCCGCCGGCGCCTGAGCCGGTCCCTATCGAGGAGGAGAGATCCGTGAACGCGACACCGTCCCCCTACCGGGTACGCCCCGGGCCCGAGGCGTTCCTGGCTCCAGCCGCCGCCACCCGAGGCGTGGTGCTCCCGGAGCCCGGCCAAGGCCTGGTCGAGGGCCTCCCCGTACCCGAGGACGACGCCCTGGAGGCGATCGCCCAGAAGCTCGTGGCGGCCCGCAACCCCACCCTGTTTCCGGGGCCGCAGATCCTGTGGGCCCGCTCGCCCCGGGGGCTGGCCAAGGCCGCGGCGCTGTTGGAGCTCGCGGCTGCCGTGCCGGGCCTGCGGCTGATCCCCATGCCCGATTACCGGCCCAAGTACCCGCGCATCCACCCGGACCGGGAGATCAACCCCAACCACCCCAACCTCACCATCTGGCACAACGAGATCGACGTGTGCCTGTTCGCTGGGGTCCACTGCCACTACGCCAACATCGCCCTGAAGATCATCCGCGCCAGCACCCCGTGCTACACCATCGCCCTGTGCGGCGAACGCGGCCACGAGGACGCCATGATCACCCTGCGAGACGCCGACGCGGCGACCATCGGGCGGCTCACCCGGGCCGTGGAGCGGGCCCGGAAAGGAGCCCACCATGACTGAACGGACGGCGGTGAGCCCGGAGCACCTGCTCTTCGAGGCCCCCCGGGAGAAGCGCTACCTGATCGGCAACGAGGCCCTGGCCGAGGCGGTCAAGCGGGCCAACGTGGACGTGGTGCCGGTCTACCCCATCACGCCCCAGAGCGAGGTGAGCCACCTGTGCGGGGACCTGTGGGCGGGCGGCTTCATCGGCGACTACTACCGGGGCGAGGACGAGCTCCACGTCATGGTTGCGGCCCTGGGGGCAGCCACCGGGGGGGCGCGGGTGTTCACCGCCACCAGCGGCCCCGGCACCCTGCGGGGCATGGAGGCGATCGCCTGCTGGTCCGGGTACCGGCTGCCCCTGGTGTGCGCCTTCATGGGCCGGGGCGTCGGCACCCCGGCCAACATCCAGCCCGACTCGGTGGAGGTGGCGTATCTCCTGGAGACCGGCATGATGATCTTCCACGCCGAGCACGCCCAGGACCTCTTTGACATGACCCTCCAGGCCTACGCCATCGCCGAGCAGCCCGAGGTCCACGTGCCGGTGGCGGTGTTCGTCGACGGCTTCTTCGTCACCCACAGCCGGGAGACCGTCGAGCTGCCGCCCGACCACCTGATGCTCCACCGGTACGACCCGGCGGTGGCGCCGGTGCCGGCCATGGACATGGAGGCGGTGCCGGTGCGCATGGCCCGGGACTGCCTGGTCATCAAGAGCAACTTCATCAGCTACAACGCCAACGCGAGCTGGCAGCAGGAGGTGTGGGCGGCCCACCAGCGGGCGCGCAAGCACATCGACCGGTTGATGGGCGGGCTGGTGGAGGTTACCCACCCCGGGGCCGAGATCCTCCTGGTGGCGTCGGGCTCGGCCGCGGCCCAGGCCCGGGCGGCCGTGGAGGCGGCGCGGGCCGAGGGGCTGGACGTGGGGCTTCTGAAGCTGCGCACGATCCGGCCGTTCCCCGAGGCGGAGATCGCGGCCCTGACCGAGGGCGCCCAGGTCATCCTGATCCCCGAGTACAACCTCAACGGCTGGCTCGCACGGGAGGTGCTGTCCCGGATCGACCGGCACTCCCGGGTGTTCGCCGGGCCCCGCGTGTTTGCCGGCATGACCATGGCCCCGGAGCTCATCCTGGACGAGATCCGCCGGCTCGCCCCGGCGCGGGGCACGAAGGAGGCACCATGAAAGCGCTCAAAGCCGCCCCCGGGTACGAGGAGATCCTACCCCCCGAGTACCGGGAGCTGATCACCGACGGCCCCTACGGCCGCGGGCTGGGGGTGAAGGACCTGGGCACCTTCAAGGAGCTGATCGAGGAGCACCCCCTGTGTGCGGGGTGCAACCTGACCACCTCGTTTCGGCTGCTTCTGGCCTCGCTGCCAAACCCGGAGGACACCATCGTCGTCACCTGCGCCGGGTGCTTCGGGGTCATCCACCCGCAGATCGCGCTCCACTGCACGATCGCCCCCTTCGGCACCCAGAACGCCTTCGCCTCGGGCCTGCGGCGGGCGCTCAAGGTGCGGTTCCCCGACCGGCGCAAGGACGTGATCACCATCGCCGGCGACGGCGCCTTCGCCGACATCGGGTTCGCCCCGTCGTTCCACTCCTGGTTCCGGGGCGAGCGCTTCGCGTCGTTCATGCTCGACAACGAGTGCTACGCCAACACCGGCGGCCAGGCCAGCGGCATGACCCCCCACGGGGTGGCCCTCAACATGGCGCCCCGAGGCAAGGACTTCGCCAAGATCCCGTTTACCGAGCTCGCCAAGGCGGCGGGCTGCGCCTACGTGGCCACCGTCACCCCGGCCAAGCCCCGGCGGCTCGAGACCATGGTGCGCCGGGCGATCCTGGTCGCCCGCGAGGTCGGCCCCACCCTGGTGCGCATCGCCTGCGTCTGCGAGACGAACTACAAGATGTCCCCCATCGAGGCCTACCGGAAGGCCCAGGAGCACGCCTCCCAGGTCGACGAGCACATGACCGACGACGCCCGGCGCTACCTGGCGGAGCTCGAGGGCACGGCCGCCGCCGGGCCCGCCCACCCCCAGCCCCCCCCTGCGGAGGAGTAACCCCATGCGGATCGACCTCAGGATGTCGGGCCTGGGCGGCCAGGGCCTGGTGACGGCGGCCAACCTGCTCGGCATGGCCGCCGTGAACGACGGCCGCTACAGCGTGGTGGTGCCGTTCTTCGGCGCCGAGAAGCGGCTGGCACCCACCGAGAGCTACGTGCGGATCGACGCGAACAAGATCCACGAGCGGGGAGAGGTGAGCTACCCCAACGCCATCGTGGTGTTCCACCCCGACGTGATCCTCCAGGACAAGTGCTTTACCATGCCGTTCTACTCCGGGTTCCGCCGGGGGGGCTGGCTGATCATCAACGCCGACCGGCCGCTCCTCTCGGACCGGGACGCCCGCGCCCTGGCCGACCTGGAGGCCCGGGTGATCTACCTGCCGGCGTCGCGCATCGCCCGGGAGGTCGCCGACACCGAGCTCGCCACCAACATGGCGATCCTGGGCGGGGTGGTGGGCGCCACCGGGGCCGTGACCCTGGAGGGCCTCGAGGCGGCCATGGCCCAGCGCTTCGGCGGGACGAAGTTCGTGGCCTCGGGCACCACGGCGGTCCTCGACGACGTGCTGCGCCGCAAGTACGCCAAGGTCAAGGAGCTCGTCGACAAGAACATGGCGTCGATCCGCGTGGCCCTCGAGTTTGTGCAGAGCGGAAAGGGAAGGGACTGACATGTACTACACGGCGCGGCTCAGGGAGCCAAACGAGTGCAACGGCTGCCGGGTGTGCATCCTGGCGTGCCCCGAGGGCAACGCGATCCGCGTGGTTCCCGTGGGAGAGAAGAAGGCGGTGGTCCGGGTGGTGGAGGAGCGGTGCAAGGGCTGCGAGCTGTGCATCGAGCTGTGCCCCCGCCAGGCCCTGGAACCCGTGCTCCGGTAGCACCCCAGGAGGAAGCCGATGGAGTTCAAGAAGCGCCGACTCGTCACCGTGATCACCGAGTCCTCGATCGAAGGCAGGGTCACCGCCGACGCCCGGCGCTTGGGGGCCAAGGGGTTCACCTGCTGCGAGGCCCGCGGCGAGGGGCACCGGGGGGTGCGGGGGGGGGACTGGGAAGGCAGCCGCAACGTCCGCATCGAGGTGGTGTGCGGCGAGGCGATCGCCCAGGCCCTGGTGCGTCACCTGCTCGACACCTACTACTCCGACTACGCCATGATCGTGTACCTGACCGACGTCGAGGTCATCCGCCCCGAGAAGTTCTGATTTTCGCCGGGGCGTCCCCCTTTGCCGGCGGGCGCATCGCGTTCCTCACCCAGCACGGCAAGGAACGGGTGGTCGGGCCGGTGCTCGAAGCTGGCCTGGCCTGCCGGGTCGAACGGGTCGGGGGCTACGACACCGACCGGCTCGGCACCTTCACCCGCGAGGTTCCCCGCGCCGGAACGCAGCTCGAGGCCGCGCGGCGCAAGGCCAGGATCGGCATGGAGCTCGCCGGCCTGCCCCTGGGGCTCGGGAGCGAGGGCTCCTTTGGTCCGGACCCCGTGGTGGGCATGGTTCCGTGGGACGTGGAGGTGTTGCTCCTGATCGACGACGCCCGGGGGATCGAGGTCGTCGGCACCGCCGGGGGCAGGGCGAGCTTTGCCCAGGGGACGGCGCCGACCTGGGCCGCCGCCGGGGAGTTCGCCCGGGCGGCGGGATTCCCGGACCACTGGCTGGTCGTCCGCCCCCAGGGGGCCGACGGCGCGTGCTTCCGCAAGGACATCCACTCCTGGCCCGAACTCGAGGGGGCCTTCGCCTGGGCCCAGGAGCGGTCAGCGGACGGCCTCGTGGTCCTCGAGTCCGATGGGCGGGCCCACGCGAACCCCACGCGCCAGGCGATCATCCGCTTGGCCGCCGAGAACCTGGTGCGGCGGCTCGGCTCCCGGTGCCCGGCTTGCGCCGCGCCGGGCTTTTGGGCCGTCGAGCGGATCGAGGGCTTGCCCTGCGCGGACTGCGGAGCCCCGACCCGGGAGGCCTTGGCTGACCGCCACGGCTGCGTCGCCTGCTCCCACCGCGAGGTGCGGGAGCGGGCCGGGCCTCCCCAGGCGGACCCCAGCCGCTGCGACCGCTGCAACCCGTGACGGGTACCCGGAACGGCCCGCCGGAAGGAGGGGTCCTTACCGGGTGCCGGACCGCCGAGCGGTGCCACGAACCGCGACGCGGTGGCCGCTGTCCAGACCATCGGGGGCTGGATCACCGGCGGGACCCCAACTGCGGCTGCAACGCGCGCGGGCGCTGACCGTTCCCCTTGCCTTTTCCCCCCGGATCGCGTCTCATGCGCCCTCCCCTTCTGCCGAGGGCCCCGTGAGCGTAGCGACCTTCTTCGCCACCTTTGGCTTGATCTTCGTGGCCGAGCTCGGCGACAAGACCCAACTCGCGGCCGTGGTGCTGGCCGCCCGGTACCCGTGGCACCGGGTCTTCGCCGGGGCGGCGGCAGCCTTCGTCGTCTTGAACCTGGCGGCGGTGGCCGTGGGCCAGGTGCTCTTCGCCTTCGTGCCCGAGCGCTGGATCCTGCTCGCCTCGGCGGCCCTCTTCGCCTTTTTTGGGGTCTCCGCGTTCCTCGGCAAGGCGGACGACCCGGGCCGGGTCAACCGCGCCGGCGGGAGTCCCGTCCTCGCCACCTTTCTCGTCATGCTGCTGGCGGAGCTCGGAGACAAAACCCAGCTCGCCACCGCCAGCCTCGCCGCCCAGCACCAGGCCCCCCTGGAGGTCTTCGCCGGGTCGACCCTCGCCCTGTGGCTGGTCTGTCTGCTCGGGGTCGCCGCCGGCGCGAAGCTGCTGCGTTACCTCCCGGTGGGGTGGCTCCACCGGGTGGCGGGCGCCCTCTTCCTCCTCTTCGCCGCCGGAGCCCTGCACCGGGCGGTGGGCTGAGCCCCTCCCCTCACGGCGCGGTCGCACCCGCCTCGCCTCGGGGAAAGGCCACCAGGTGCCGGACGTCCGCGCGGATCCCGATCCGCTCCCCGGGGCTGTGGGTGCAGTGGCTGGGCACCAGGGCTTGGACCAGCTCCCCGTCCCCGAGCCGGAGCCCGTACAGCAGATGGGGTCCGCGAAAGCAGCGGCGAACCACCTCGGCCTTGATCGGGCTGGCGTCGTCGTGGATCACGTCTTCGGGCCGTACCAGCACCTCCACCCGGATTCCCGGGGAGAACCCGCCGCCCCCCTCCCCCCCGAGGAGGCCGAGCCCGGTCTCCACCCGCCCCTCCCCCCGCACCGTGCCCGGCAACAGCACCCCTTCCCCCACGAAGCGCGCCACCCCGGGATCGACGGGCCGGTGGTACAGGTCGTAGCCGCTGTCCCACTGGAGGAGGGCGCCGTTTCGCATGACCCCGATCTGGTCGGCCACCGCAAACGCCTCGAGCTGGTTGTGGGTGACGAAGAGTGCGGTGGCGCCCGCGGCCTTGAGGATCTCGCGGACCTCCAGGGAGAGCCGCTCCCGCAGGGTCACGTCGAGGTTGGAGAAGGGCTCGTCCATGAGCAGGAGGTGGGGCCGGGGGGCCAGACCCCGGGCCAGGGCGACGCGCTGCTGCTGACCTCCCGAGAGCTCGTGGGGATAGCGCGCCTCGGTGCCGGCGAGGCCGACGAGGTCGAGGAGTTCGTCCACGCGGCGGCCGCGGGCACCCCGGTCGAGCCCGCGCAGCCCGAAGGAGACGTTTTGGCCCACGGTCAAGTGGGGGAAGAGCGCGTAGTCCTGGAAGACCATGCCGACGCCCCGCCGGGCCGGGGAGAGGGTCCACCCGGGGCGGCTCACCTCGACCCCGTCCAAAAGGACCCGGCCCGCGGTCAGCGGCTCGAACCCCGCGACGGTGCGCAGGACCGTGGTCTTGCCGCAGCCGCTCTCCCCCAAGAGGCAGCCGATCTGGCCCCGGTGGAGGCTGAGGCTGAGGTCCTGGACCACCCGGTGGTCGCCGTAGGCCTGACCGATCGCCTGAAGCTCGAGGACGGGGGGAGGCATGGGGGTTCTCCTCGCGCCGTCAGGGGGCGCGGTCGTCGGTGGGGCGGAGCAGCAGGAGGATGGGCACGAGCCCCGCGAGCACCAGGGTGAGGGCCGGCAGCGCCGCCCGCTCCCACTCCCCCTCGCTGGTGAGCTCGAAGATCTTCACGGCAAAGGTGTCCCAGCCGAAGGGGCGGGTCATCAAGGTGATCGGCAGCTCCTTCATCACGTCGATGAAGACCAGGGCCGCGCCGGTGAAGACGCCGCCCCGCACCAGGGGCAGGTGCACCCGGGCCAAGAGCCCCAGGCCCCGGCAGCCGAGCAGCCGGGCTGCCTCGTCCACGCTCGGGGTGACCCGGTGCATGGCGCCGTCCACGGGCTTGTACCCCACGGCCAAAAACCGCACCGCGTACCCCAGGAGCATCACGGTTACCGTGCCCTGGAGCACCGGGGCCATCGGCCGGCCCCAGGCGGCGTGGGCCGCAGCCCCGAGGGCGTGGTCGACCGTTGCCACCGGGAGGAAGATCCCCACCGCGAGCACCGTCCCGGGGAGGGCGTAGCCGAGGGTGGCCAGGCGGACCAGGCTCTGGGTGGGGCCGTCGGGGTGGCGCCGGCGCCCGTAAGCCAGGACCAGGGCCACCGCCGCCACCAACGCCGCCGCCCCCAGGCCCAGGGTCACCGAGTGGGTGAGGAGCTCCCAGTAACGGCGGTCGAGCTCCCGGTCCAGCACCCGGCCGGCCCATACGGCGAGCTGGCCCGCGGGCACCAGGAACGCCACCCCGAGCACGGCCCCGGCGTAGCCCGTCGCCAGCCACCCGAGGGCCCCCCCCAGGGTCTGGCGGTCCGCCGAGGGACCGAGGCGGGTGGCGCCAAAGCGCCGCCGGGAGCGGAGCCGCTGCTCGGCAGCGAGGATGCCAAAGACCAGGAGCACCAGGCAGGAGGAGAGCTGGGCGGCGGCGGGCAGGGAGAAGAAGCCGAACCACGCCTTGTAGATGGCGGTGGTGAAGGTGTCGAAGTTAAAGATCGACACCGCCCCGAAATCGGACAGCGCCTCCATGATCACCAGGAGCACCCCGCCGGCGATCCACGGCCGGGCCATGGGCAGGACCACCCGAAAAAACGCCCGCCGGGGCGGGCAACCCAGGGCCTGGGCGGCTTCGAGCAGCCGCCGGCCCTGGGTGGCGAAGGCGCCCCGGGCCAGGAGGTACACGTAGGGGTACAGGGCCAGGGTCATCACCGCCACCACCCCGCCGGTGGAGCGGACGTCGGGAAACCAGCGGCTCGACCCGAGCCACGACCGCAGCCCCGTCTGGACCGGCCCGGCGTAGTCCAGAAGCCCCAGGGCGACGAACGCCAACACGTAGGTCGGCATCGCCAGCGGCAGGAGCAGGGCCCAGGAGAAGACCCGCCGCCCGGGGAAGTCGTAGACGGCGGTGAGCCACGCGAGGCTCACCCCGAGCACCAGGGTCCCCGCCGCCACCCCGGTGGTCAGCCAGAAGGTGTTGACCAAGAGCTCCCCGAGCACGGTGTCGGCCAGATGCCGCCAGATCTCCCAGGCCGGGGCGCGCCAGGACCCGAAGACCACCGCCAGGGGCACCGCCACCAGGGTCGCCACGGCGACCACCGCGAGCCGCCAGCCGGTGTAAAAGTCCCGGCGGAAGACCACCGAGGGGCGGGCCACGGCTTACTTGTACCCGGCCCGGTCCATCAGCTTGATGGCGGCGGCCTGGAGCTCACCCGCCTGGGTCAGGGGGAAGACGCTCGGGCGGAAGGTCCCCCAGGCGGCCACGATGGGGTGGGGCTTCACCGCGGGGTTGACCGGGTACTCCAGGTTGAGGTCGGCGAAGAGGTTCTGGGCCTTGTCCGCGGAGAGCCACTCCAGGAAGCGCACCGCCCCATCGCGGTTCTTGGCGTGGCGGGTGACCCCCGCGCCCGAGACGTTGACGTGGACGCCGCTCCCGGCCCGGTCCTGGTTGGGCCAGTACAGGGCGAGCTTCAGCTCCGGCTTGTCTTTCAGCAGTCGGCCGAAGTAGTAGGTGTTGACGATCCCCACGTCGCCCTGGCCCGCGGCGATCGCGTCCATCACCTGGTTGTCGTTGGCGGTGGGGGCGGTAGCCAGGTTGGCGAGCCAGGCCCGGACGGTGCGTTCGGTGGCCGCCTCGCCGCTCTCGGCGATCATCATGGCGGCCAGGGACTGGTTGTACACTTTCTTCGAGGAGCGCAGCACCAGGCGGCCCTTCCACTGGGGCTCGCCCAGCGCCTCATAGGTAGAGAGCTCGGAGGGCTTCACCCGCTCGGTGCTGTAGACGATCGTTCGGGCCCGCAGGGACAAGCCGAACCACTGGTCCCCCTTGTCCCGGAGGTGGGCCGGGATATGCTGCGCCAGGACCCCGGACTTGACCGGCTGGAGGAGGCCCTCGTTGGCGGCCTGCCACAGGTTGCCGGCATCGACCGTGATCAAGAGGTCCGCCGGGGTATTCGCCCCTTCGGCCTTGAGCCGCTCCATCAGCGGCCCCTCCTTGTCGGTGACGTATTGGAAGGTGACCCCGGTCTCGGCGGTGTAGGCGTCGAAGAGCGGCTTGATCAGATGCTCGTTGCGGGCGGAGTATACGACCAGGGACCCGGCCAGGGACGGCGCAGGCAGGGCGAGGGCGACGAGGGCAAGGGCGGCGGAGAAGAAACGGGACATGGGGCCTCCTAGGCTTCGTGGTGTTGATAGTCTTTTTCAATATACGACGACAGGGCGTCCCTGTCAAGGGCGAAAGGACGATTGATGCGGGACACGGTACAGAGGTACCTCTGGCTGGCTTGCCTCGCGGTAACGGCCGCCTCGAGCGCCTGGGGGGCGGGCTACGATCCGGCCTGGACCTGGCGGACGGTGACGACCCCCCACTTCCGCATCCACTACCACGACGGCTTGGAGGCCGCGGCAGCGGACCTGGCCCGCCTCGCCGAGGAGGTCCACGGCCCGATGACCGAGGTCCTGGGCTGGACGCCCCGGGAGCGTACCGAGGTCACCCTGGTGGACCAGACCGACCTGGCCAACGGTTACGCCACTGTGCTCCCCTACAACCAGATCGTGCTGTACGCGGCGCGGCCCGAGCTGTTCCAGAGCATCGGGGACTACGGCGGGTGGCTCAAGACCCTCTTCGTCCACGAGTACGCCCACATCCTGGGGCTGGACCCGGTGCGGGGCTACCCGGCGGTGCTGCGCAAGATCTTCGGCCGGGTCGGGGTACCCCTCACCCCCACGGGGGCGCTCTTCTGGTTCTTTGCCGCGCCGCCCAACCTCTTCCTGCCCCCCTGGTTCCACGAGGGGATGGCCACGGCGCTCGAGACCGACTTCACCGGCCGGGGGCGCAAGGGCTCCACCTGGTACCGGATGATCTACCGCGCCGACGTGGCGGAGGGGACGATCCCCCCCCTGGACCGCCTGGGGGGGGACTTCCCGGACTGGCCGAGCCTCTCCACCCGGTACGTCTACGGCGCCCGCCTGATGCAGCTGGTGGAGGATCGCCACGGCCGGGAGGCCCTGGGGCGCCTCGCCATCGGGCACTCCGGGCGGTTTCCGTACACCATCGATCGCCCCGCCGCCCAGGTGACCGGGTTCGCCTACCAGGGGCTGTACCAAGAGATGCTTCAGGCCCTCGACGACGAGTACCGGCCCGAGATCGACCGCCTGCGCGGGGAGGGGCTCACCCCGACCCGGGCCGTGACCCGCTCGGGCTACGTCACCGCCGGGCCCCGTTGGCTCGGGGCGGAGACCCTGGCGGTGACCCGGGCCGACCCCCACGGGCCCGCCCAACTGCTGGCGCTCGAGCTGCCCACGGGCAGGGAGCGCACACTGGCCCAGCGGCCCGGGGGCTCCGGGGCCCCGACCCCCCTGGGGGGAGGAGAGCTCGCCTACACCCGGATCGAGGTCGCCCGACCCTGGGCCGGGGGGCGCCTCTACTCGGACCTGTACGCGGCCGGCCCCAACCGCTGGGGCGGGGGGCGCCTCACCCGGGGCGCCCGGGTGCGCAGCGCCGACTGGAGCCCCGCCGCCCGAGCGTACGTGGCCGTCCGGCTCGAGGGCTTGAGCCAACGCCTGGTGCTGCTGGACGGGTCCGGGGAGTCGATCCGCGAGCTTTTGGGGGAGCCCGGGGTGCGCTACGACGCCCCCCGGTGGTCCCCGGACGGGGCCACCGTCGCCTTTGGCCGCAAGACCGACCACGGCCACTCCCGCCTGGCCCTCCTGGACGTCGCCACCGGGCAGCTGCGCCTGGTGACCCCGGAGGGGACCCAGGCGGGCTTCCCGGCTTGGAGCCCGGACGGCACCCGCCTCGCCTTCGCCTGGGATCGGAGCGGCGTCTTCGACCTGTACGCCCTGGAGCTCGCCTCGGGCCAGGTCCGCCGCTTGACCCGGCTCCTGGGGGGAGCCTTCGAGCCCGACTGGTCCCCGGACGGCCGCCGCCTCGCCTTTACCGCCTACTCCGCCCGGGGCTTCGACGTGGCCCTCTCGGACCTGGCCGACGCCTTGGAGGAGCCGGTCGACCTCCCCGCCGCGGAAGCCGCGGAAACCCCGTCCCCGGAACCGGTCCCCCCCTCTCCCCCGGGCGCTCCCTACTCGGCGTGGCCCCGGGTGCTCCCCACCTTCTGGCTCCCCGATCTGGCGGGGGACCACCAGGGGCTGGCCGTGGGGGCGTGGACCACCGGCCACGACCCCCTGTACCGGCACCTGTACTACGCGGCCGGGTACTGGGCGGGGGCGAGCCGCCGGCCCTACGGCCTGGCGATGTACGTCAACGACGCCAGCTACCCCACGGTGACCACGGCCGCCTGGAAGCTCCCGGCCCTCCACGGGGAGCTCCTGGAAACCCCTCGCCAGGACTACGACTACTGGGAGGAGGACCGGGGCGCCCGCCTCGAGGCCCGGCTCACCCTGCCCCGGGCCCTGCGGGCGTGGAGCTTCGCCGCCTCCTGGGCGTGGCAGGAGGTGGCGCGGCTCTCCCGGATCGACGAGGACCTGGACGGCCGGCGGGACCTCGCCGACCGGGCCTTTCAGGGTCGGGTCAACCCCCTGGCCCTCTCCCTGCTCTACGACAGCACCTTCCCCCGGCACACCCGGTTCACCCTGGGCCCGGAGGGGGGGCGCCGCCTCGAAACCACCTACCGGCTGCGCCACCGGGCCACCGGTGCCGACCTCGACCGCCAGGAGCTCCTCGGGGAGTGGCGGGAGTACTGGCCGATCCCGGGGGCAGAGCGCACCGTGGTGGCCCTTTGGGCCAAGGGCGGCGCGGCGCGGGGCGACGAGACCCTCCAGGGCGCCTTCCCCCTGGGGGGGACCGCCGGGGAGTTTCCGCTCCGGGGCTATCCGGCCCGGGTGGATCGGGGGGAGGGAGCCGCGGTCGGCTCCCTGGAGCTCCGCTTCCCCCTCTGGAGCCCCTTTCGCGGCATCTGGGACTGGCCGGTCTTTTTGGGACGGCTCCACGGCGCCGCCTTTGTCGACGTCGGCCGCACCTGGCGGGGCGGGGACGGCGAGTGGCGCCGGGGCGCCGGCGCCGAGCTGCGGATCGACACGCTGCTCGGCTACTACTTCCCCACCACCGTGACCCTCGGCTACGCCCACGGCTTCGACCGGGACGGGGGGGACCAGGGCTACCTGTCCCTGGGCGTCGGCCTGTGACCGAAAAAATGACGAGGTCGAACAACTTTTCTCGCTTTTCCGGTTGACACCCCCGAGGGACGTGAGCAGAATGGAGGCATCGAAAGAGACCAGTTGGGGGAGTTCGGAACCGCAAACGCTCTTTGCCCCCCCGGAGAGCAGCGCCGAGCTCCCCCTCTTCTTATGAAAAAAGCCCGGGCGGTACCAGCGGTACCGCCCGGGCTTTTTTGTGCCCGCGAACCGATCGCCCCCGGGGAGCGGCAGGCGGGAGGGCGCCCGAGCACCCTCCCGCCCGTCTTGGATTACCGCCGTTCGTCGATGACCCGCTTGGCCTTGCCCTCGCTACGGGCCACGGCCCCCAGGGGCAGGATCGCCACCGGGGCGTTGATACCGATCACCCCGTGGATGCGGGCCGAGACCCGCTTCCCCAGGGTCGCCAGGACCTCTTCGCCCCCGCCGTACACCTCCGCCTTGGCCTCCACCTCCACCCGGATGGCGTCGATGTACCCCTTCTTGGCGACCCGGATCTGGTAGTGGGGTTCCAGCTCGGCGAACTCCATGATGATGGCCTCGATCTGGCTCGGGAAGACGTTCACCCCCGAGATAATCAGCATGTCGTCGGACCGGCCGAGGATCTTATCCATGACCACCAGGGTGCGGCCGCAGGCGCAGGTCTCCCGCCGCAGGCTGGTGATGTCCCGGGTGCGGTAGCGGAGGAGCGGCATCGCCCGGCGCTGGAGGGCGGTGAAGACGAGCTCGCCCTTCTCCCCGAGGGGCAGGGGCTCCAGGGTCACCGGATCGACGATCTCGGGATAGACGTGGTCTTCGTTCAGGTGCAGCCGGTACGCCTCGCAGGAGAACCCCACCCCGGGCCCCATCATCTCGGTCAACCCGTACGCCTCGTGGGCGGCGAGCCCCATGCGCTCTTCGATCTCCTTGCGCATCTCCACGGTCCACGGCTCGGCCCCAAAGGAGCCCACCCGCACCGGCAGCTTGCGCAGGTCGACCCCGAGCTGCTCCGCCTTCTCGGCGATGGTCAGGGCGTAGGTGGGGGTCGAGAGGAGCACGGTGGTCCCGAAATCCTCCATCAGCATGATCTGCCGCTCGGTGAGCCCGGACCCCGTCGGCAAGAGGCACGCGCCGACCTTCTGGACCCCCAGGTAGAACCCGAGCCCCCCCGTGAAGAGGCCCATGCCGTAGGCGTTCTGGCAGATGTCCGTGGGACGCACCGACTGGGCCCACAGGGTCCGCGCCATGCACTCGCCCCACTGGTCCAGGTCCGCGGCGGTGTAGGGGCCGGTGATGGGCTTGCCGGTGGTGCCCGAGGAGGCGTGGATGCGAACCACCTCGTTCATGGGCACGGCGCACAAGCCGAAGGGGTAGTTGTCCCGCAGATCGGTCTTCACCGTAAAAGGCAGGCGGCGCAGATCGTCGAGGCTCCCGATATCCTTCGGCTCCACCCCGGCTTCGGTGAGCTTCCGCTGGTAGAAGGGTACCCGATCGTAGACCCACTGCACGGTTTCTCGGAGCTTCTCCGTCTGAAACCTCGCCAACTCGTCGGGAGCCATCGTCTCGAACGTTACGTTCCAGTGCTTCATGGGGTCTCCTTTGCGCGAAGGGGGGAGCCGGGTAGCGACCAAGCAAGGGTCGTACCCAGCCAAACGGAGTTGCACCGCGGCACGGGAGGGCGAGAACTGGACCCGCCCCCCGGTTTGCGGTAGTTTTTGGCCACGTTCAGCGGAGAATTCATCGACGAGGAGCCTGCTATGCGCCGTGCTAAGATCGTCTGCACCATCGGTCCCGCGAGCCGGGGACCGGACCGATTGGGGGCCCTGGTGGCGGCGGGAATGGACGTGGCCCGATTGAACCTCAGCCACGGCACCCACGCCGAGCACCGGGAGACCGCCACCCGGATTCGGGCCGCCGCCCGCGCGGAGGGCCGCCCGGTGGCCATCCTCCTCGACCTGGCGGGCCCCAAGATCCGCCTCGGCCGGCTCCGGGCCCCGGTCGACCTCACGGGCGGCGATCGGGTCGTCTTTACCACCGAAGCCGTCGTCGGGGAAGGGCTGGTGCTCCCCGTCAACTACCCGGATTTCCCGAAGGAGGTCCGGCCGGGCGACCGCCTCAGCCTCTTCGACGGGCTGATCCCGTTGGAGGTCGAGTCGATCTCCGGGACCCGGGTCTTCGCCCGGGCCCTCGGGGCGGGCCAGGTGTCCACCCACAAGGGGCTCAACCTCCCCGGGGGGGGCGACGCCCTGCCCTCCCTCACGGAAAAGGACCGCGACGACTTGCGTTTCGGCCTCGACCTCGGGGTGGACTGGGTCGCCCTCTCCTTCGTCCGCTCCCCCCGGGACGCCGAGGCGCCGCGGGCGGTCATGGACGAACGGGGGCGCCGGGTCCCCCTCCTCGCCAAGATCGAGAAGCGCCAGGCCCTGGAGCGGATCGACGGCATCCTGGAGGCTTTCGACGGCCTCATGGTGGCCCGGGGCGACCTGGGGGTGGAGGCCGACCTGGAGGACGTCCCGGGCATCCAGAAAGACTTGATCCGGCGAGCCAATCGGGCCGCCAAGCCGGTGGTCACGGCGACCCAAATGCTCCTCTCCATGGTGACCAACCCCCGGCCCACCCGGGCCGAGGTGACCGACGTGGCCAACGCCATCCTCGACGGCAGCGACGCCGTGATGCTCTCGGAGGAGACCGCGGTGGGGGGCGACCCAGCGGCGGCCGTGGCGACCATGGCGCGGCTCGCCGAGCGCGCCGAGGCGCTCCGCCGCCCCGAGCTCCCGGGCGACCTCGCGGTGGAGGGGGCCGCCGCTGCCATCGCCCGGGCCACCTGGCGGGTCGCGCGGGAGGTTGGGGCCGAGCTCATCGTCACCCCGACGACCAGCGGCTTTACCGCCCGGCTGGTGGCCGCCACCCGGCCCCAGGTGCCGATCCTCGCCCTCTCCTCCGCCCCCGGGGCGATCGAAGCCGCCGCCCTCTCCTGGGGCGTGGTGCCCCGAGCCATGGCGCCGGCGGCCACCACCGACGCCCTCTTTGCGGCGTGCCGGGAAGAGGCCCTGGCGTCCGGGCTGGTGCGTCCCGGGGACCTCGCGGTGGTGACCGCCGGGGTTCCCATCCACACCCCGGGCACCACCAACCTCCTCCGGGTACTGGAGATGTAGGGGGAGGCCGCGAGCAGCCCCGGCACCTCGCGGCGCAGGCGCAAAGAGAGGGCCGCCCCCCGGGGGAGCGGCCCTCTCGTCTTACGGCACTCGCCCGCTGGTTACAGGGGGAGGAGCGGCGCGATCACCAGGCTCACGATGCTCATGAGCTTGATCAGGATGTTCATCGAAGGACCGGAGGTGTCCTTGAAGGGGTCGCCGACGGTGTCCCCGACCACGGCGGCCTTGTGGGCATCGGACCCCTTGCCCCCCATGTTGCCCTTCTCGATCAGCTTCTTCGCGTTGTCCCAGGCGCCGCCGGCGTTGGACATGAAGAGCGCCAGGAGCACGCCGGTCACCGTGGCACCGGCCAGGAGGCCGCCCAGGGCCTGGGCGCCGAGGGTGAAACCGACCAGCGGGGGCACGATCACGGCGGTGAGGCCGGGGACCACCATGCGCTTGAGGGCCGCGTTGGTGGAGATGGAGACGCAAGTGGCGGTGTCGGGCTGGGCGGTGCCTTCCATGAGGCCCGGGATCTCCCGGAACTGGCGGCGGACTTCGCTCACCATCTCGTACGCCGCGTCACCCACCGCGGTCATGGTCATGGCGCCCACCAGGAAGGGCACGATGCCGCCGAGCAGGAGGCCGATGACCACCCGGGGAATCATCAGGTCGATGGTGGTGATGGCCGACGCCGACCCGAAAGCGGCAAAGAGGGCGAGGGCGGTCAAGGCGGCGGAGCCGATGGCGAAGCCCTTGCCGATGGCGGCGGTGGTGTTGCCCTGGGCGTCCAGGGCGTCGGTGATGGTCCGCACCTCGGGCCCGAGGTGGGCCATCTCGGAGATGCCGCCGGCGTTGTCGGCAATGGGGCCGTAGGCGTCCACGCTCATGGTCACGCCCACCGTCGAGAGCATGCCCACGGCGGCGATGCCGATGCCGTACAGGCCGGCGAACTCGTAGGAGCCGAAGATCGCGGCCGCAATCAGGAGCACCGGGATGGCGCAGCTCTCCAGGCCGACGGCGAGGCCGGTGATGATGTTGGTGGCGGGGCCGGTCCCGGAGGCCTCGGCGATGCGGTGGATCGGCTTGGACGCCGTGTAGTACTCGGTGGTGAGGCCGATCAGGATGCCCGCCAGGAGCCCGAAGACCAGGGCGTAGAAGACCCCCACGGGGAGGCCGGTGAGCATGGTCAGGAGGTAGGAGGCACCCACCAGGAGCACCGTC
>JBBIIA010000022.1:0-39622 GCA_037446775.1 Deltaproteobacteria bacterium | reverse complement strand
CCGAGCTCGGTGGCCGTCTTAAGCCGGGTCTCGTTGGCCCGGCTGTCGGCCAGGAGCGGCCGGTACTCCCGCACGCCGAAGCCTCGGGCCAGCTCCTGGTAGGCGCCCGAGCGGTACTCGCCGTGGCTCTCCAGGTCGAGCCCCTTGAGGTAGAAGCGCTCCTCGGGCGTCAGGGTCTTCCAGACGAAGGTGTCGAAACCCTGGGGATAGCGGTGGTCGCAGGCGGTCTTCACCGCATCGGCGATGATCTTCTCCACCGGCGACTCCTCGCCCCGCGCCCGGGCTCGGGTCAGCTCGTAGGCCACGTCGATGTCTTCGATGCTCTTGTACTGCGTGAGCACCCGGAGCGCCGCCGCGTAGGCGGCGAGCTGGTAGTCGGTGTCGCCGAAGTTCGGGTCTTCCTGGTCCTCGAGGGCCAGCATGGCGTCGAGCTGGGCCTTCACCTCGATTTCGACCCGGGGGTACACCTCGTCGAGAAAGGCCGTCTCCTCCGAGGTCTGCTTCCGGAGCACGAGGAGCACCGTGCCCTGGACGTAGTTGCCAACCTTGAGGGCCGTGTCGGTCTCGGTGGCCACGCACCACGCCGCGGTGACCCGAAGCCCCGAGGCCCACAGGATGAGGGCCAGGTCGGCCCAGACGCTCGCGTCCTGGTGGGTGAACATGACGACCTGCACGCCGTTGTCCGGCATGTGCCTCGCCAGGTTCCGGTAGCAGTCCACCATGCTCTTCCGGAAGGTCTCGTCGGAGCCAGTGATGGCGAGGGCGCGCTTGCTGTCTGAGTACCAAGAGGGGAACAGCTCTCCGAGTTTTCTCTCATACCAAGCCAGGAAGTACTCGCTGAGCTCGTGATAGGTGATTGCGTCCGCGTAAGGCGGATCGGTGATCCAAGTGTCGCAAAGGATATCGGAGATTCTTGCGTCGCTTGGCCAAAGGCGGCGCGACCCGGTCAGCGTGTTGGCATGAACCTGGATTTCGAAATTCACCTGAAGCGGGGAGAGCCCTCGGACTCCATAGTTGGCCAAGGGGTTCAACGCTTGGTTCAGAAACGTCTGCTCGGTCTTCTCAGAGCCCGGCGCCGGTGTCCACTTGCAGAGCTTGCTGTTCCAATCCGCGCACTTGCCGACTCCGAGGAGTAACAGAGTCTCGACAGCCGGCTGCCCCTTCCACTCTGCCACCTTCGAAGCGAAGAGCCCGTTCGTCAGGAGCTGCCGCGGTGTGAAGAGCTGGTGCCAGTGGGTCCAGCCACGTTCGCGGAAGAGCCGCGTCGTCTCGTCGCCCGGCTGAATGGCACGGCTCGGGAGGAACCCCTTCTCCTGCCACTCCTCGAACCGTTCCGTGAGGAGCTCCAGCACCCGCCGCTCCCGCTCCCGGTCCCGCTCGTCCGGCGCGGCGTAGTACCGCTCGGTCTGCTCCTTCCCCTCGGCGTCCAACCACCTCTCGACCCACCGGACGCAGTAGAGCCGCTCCTGGAACACGTCGTCGGGCCGCGGCACGACGTCCCCCTTCTCCCACATCCGCAGCCCGTACCGCGTGCCCTCGCCCGTGCGGCGGTCGCCGCGGAGCATGGTCATGGGGGTGGACTGGCGGCAGTGGGGGCAGACGAGGGCCGAGTCCCTGGCGGTGCCGGCCTTCTTCGCCTCGTCCATCTTCTCCTGGGAGACGCCCGACTCGATGCGGATCCGGTAGCTCTCGTCCTCGTCGTCGGGCTCCAGGACCGCGATGCAGCGCGTCTTCTCGCCGATGACCCAGGAGGGCGCCAGGGGAACGTCCCAGCCGCACTCGGGGCAGACGACCTCGTTGCAGTAGAGGTAGGCGTCGGCCCGGTGGCCGGCCTCGTTGTGCTCGATGCCCCATTCGGTGATCTGGCGGTCCACCGCGTCGTACACCTCGCGCTGGGCCTTGCGGACCGCCTCGGCCACCTCGGGGCCTCCGCCCACGATGTGGAGCGCCGCCCAGGTGAGCAGCGCCGCCACGGGGTTCAGGTCCGACCCGTAGGCCTCGCACCCCAGGCGCGCCGCCTCGAAGGGCACGCTGCCGCCCCCGCAGAAGGCGTCGCCCACCCGGGGCACGTGCCCGAACTGCCGCTCGCCGAGCTGCCTCACGAGCTCCGGCAGGCTCGCGGCCGCCGTGCCGAGGTGGGCGTTGATCTCGGCCCAGGCCTCCTCGGACGGGCCGTCGATCTGCTCGGGCCGGTCGCAGTACTCCAGCCGCTCGTCGTAGGACAGGCGGAAGAACGCCGTTCGCTGGAGCTCTTCCTTCTCCTCCCGCGTAACGCCCTTCTTGTACTTGGGCCGGGCCGGGTCCGCTTCTTCCTGGAACCACCGCTCTCGCTCCGCCGGCGTGAGGCGGGCGAACACGTCCCGGAGCGCGATGGACTTGGTCTTCCGCCGCCACAGGCCGTCGTCATCCATGGTCAGGAGCTTCAGATAGATCTCCCGGTCCTTCTTGGGATCGTCCGACGCCGGAATCAGGAGCCCCAGGATCGTGGCCCGAACCAGGATCAGGGGCTTTCGGCCCCACCACTTGCCGAGCCCCGTGAGGGTCTGGCTGTAGTTGGCCTTGCGCTCCTTGTAGCTCTCCTTCGAGAGCTTGGAGACGGGGAGCTGGGTTTCGAGAAACGACGGGAACCGCCGATGCACGCCGATGCACGCCGATAAAGGCGAGTCTGTTTGAAAATCCTTATGGGGCAAGATCTTCCTCAGCGTTCAGGTGCGGTGGTCGGCGAAGGTTTGTTCGGCATGGGCAACTCGTCCTGCTTTCATCGGCGTGCATCCGCGTCCATGGCCGGGGCTACCGCAACCGCCGATGCACGCCGATGCACGCCGATAAAGGCGAGTCTGTTTGAAAGCCCTTATGGGGCAAGATCTTCCTCAGCGTTCAGGTGCGGTGGTCGGCGAAGGTTTGTTCGGCATGGGCAACTCGTCCTGCTTTCATCGGCGTGCATCGGCGTTCATCGGCGGCTAGAAGTCCTTCACCACGCGCTTCACCTCCACTCTCGACGTTCCGAAGTTGATGAGGAGGCAGAGCGTGTGGCCGGTGGCCTTCAGGTAGTTCATGCACTGCGCCATGTGTACCGCATCCAAGCCCTTTACGGCCTTGAGCTCGACCAGGACGGCATCTTCGACCAGCAGGTCGGCGGCGTACTCGCCCACTACCACCCCGTCGTAGTGAACCGTGATCCCATGCTGCTGCTCCACCCGGAGCCCCGTCTTTCGCAGCTCGTGCGCCAACGCATTCTCGTAAACCTTCTCCAGGAACCCAGCACCGAGCCCGTTCATTACCCGAAACGCACACCCGATCACCTTCTCCGAAACCCCATCCAAGAACAATCGGCGTGCATCCGCATTCATGGGCAAGACCACGGGAACCGCCGATGCACGCCGATGCACGCGGATAGAGACAGAACCGCGTCCTGTCGTCTTTCAAGAAAGAGCGTTGGCTTCATCGGCGTGCATCGGCGTTCATCGGCGGTTCCAGGGCTCTTCCTCTTCCATCAACCGGAGCAGCCCGTCTCGCGGTTTCGGCGACTCGTACCCCTCGGACACGGGGTTCTCGGTGAGGGCGTAACGGACGGCCTTGCGCCAGCCCTTGTTCTTGCCGGTGACCGCGTGGCCCGTGGCCGCGTTGGTCATGGTGAAGAGCCACCAGCGCTCCTCGGGCGTCAGGCCGAGCCAGTTCTTGACGGCCGCGGGGATGAGCGCCGGGTCGGCGTCCTCCACGGCCCAGGCCAGGAGCACGAGCTCCTTGCCGAAGAGCCGGGAGACCGGCGTCTGCCCCTCCTTCCACTGGCCGGCCTTCAGGCCGTTCTTCTTGAGCCGGCCGTTGAACTCGACGCGCAGCGCGTCGGCGATGGCGTCCCACTTCACGCGATCGAGGTAGACCTTGATCTTCGAGTCCTCGCGCCCGAGCGCAAAGGAGAGCTCGCGCGCCTCGTCGGTCTCCTCCCAGGTGAAGTGCTCGGAGACGAAGACGAACTCCTTCTTCTTGGGCGACAGGCTCACGAGGAAGTGGTGCTCCGACTCGGCCGGCACGAAGCCGAAACCGAGCGTCTGGGGGCGCACGGCCATTACTGCTCCACCTCGTCGCGCTTGAGCTCGGTCTTCACCTCGTTGACCCAGTCGAGGAGGTTCTGGCCGGTGGGGAAGCGCAGGGACCGTGCATCGAGGGCGACCTGGCCCGCGGGCAGGAAGCCGCGGAGATTCTCGATGGCCGGCTCGAGCTGGTCTGCGGCCAGTGCGAGCTTGTCGTCGAAGTTGAGCTCCAGCCACCCCTCGCCGACGATGGACACCCGCGGCCCGGGCACCGACGCGCCGTGCCTTCTCAAGCGGGCGAGGAGCTCGTAGGTCTCCTTCGACGTCTTGGGCGAGTGCTCCCGGCGCCAGAGCGCGGGCTTCTCGGGATCGACCTTGAAGCCGTCGGAGGCGCTCCAGTCGATGTCGAGACGGTGGACCTCCGACGAGAGGCCGTTCTTCTCGGCCACGGCCAGCACGCACACGGTCCCCTTGGGTACGGCGAAGGGGCCGTCGTAGGCGCCGCCTTGGAGCTTGGGGTCGGAGCCGTCGCTGGTGTAGCGGATCGGGGCCGGGGGCGCCGCGCGCAGCTCGGCCATCTTGTCGGCACCGTTCTGGTAGGCCCGGGACTTGATCGTGAGACGGTTCCGCCAGGCGACCGGCGCCCCGGTCTCGTGCTGGCCCGCGGAGTCGGTGCACAGGAACGAGACTTCGAGCTCGGTGGTCTTGAAGCACTTGGGGTCCGCGACCTTGCCCGACGCGGCGGTGGCGGGCGCCCCCACCTCGTGGTGGAGGGCGTCGCCGTGGACGGGCGTGAGCTTGAGGGTGACCTCCCCCGTATCGCTGTTCCGGTCGAGCTCCTGAACCCGGACGCCCGTCGAGGGGAGCGGGAAGGGCCCCTTCTCGACGTAGCCGCCCTCCTCCCGCCACTGGTCCTTGTGGCAGAGGTCTTCCTTCAAGAGGTCCAGGGCGTCGGGCCGGTGCCACTGCCAGTTCGTGTTCATGGCCGCCCGGCGCTTCACCTCGGACCAGAGCATGGCCTTCTGGGTGAAGAGCCGCGCCTCACACTTCTTCCGGAAGGTGTCGCCCGTCACGTCCTCGGTGAACTTCTGCTTGCCTTTGAGCGCCTCGCGAACCTGCTGCTCGCCCCGGTACTCGTTGCCCGTGAAGTTCATCAGGAAGTCGGCGTTCATGAGCTGGTCGCCGTGGGGGTAGGTGAGCCGGGTGAAGGTCTCGCGCGCCGCGCTCAGGAGGCGGAGCTTGACCTTGTCGAAGAGGTCGGTGGCCGTGGCCCGCTGGGGGTCGCTGTCGGGGACCTTCTCCTTGTCCATCTCCTCCAGGATGTAGGAGATGGCCTTGTACTCGCGGGCGACCTCCAGGAGGGTCTCCAGGGTGTCGCGCTGGCCCGAGAGAAAGGCGATGCGGTTCTTGCAGTCGAGGTCGTCGTAGAACTTCTGGAGGTCGGGGTGGAGGCCGCCCGCGTAAGGTTCGTAGAGGACGAGGGTGACCTTGTCGGGGCTGACCTGGATCTCGTCCACGGGCGGCAGGGCCCGCACCTCCTGGTAGCAATCTCTCTGCGTCGGCGTGAAGCTCTGCTGGAGAAACGTGCGCAGCTCCTTCAGGGAGGACTCCCGGTTGTAGGAGTCCGCCGTGGTCTTGAGCTTTGCCACGAGGTTCTGGACGTTTCGGAAGAAGAGCTTTCCCTCGCGGTTCGAGTGCAGGTACCAGGCCTTGGTCGAGAGGGTGCCCAGGACCTCCTTGAGCTTCGTCGGGTCGCGGCCGGGCGCGCACAGGTACGCCACGATCTCGGAGAGGGTGAGCCCGACGACGGCGTTCGGGACGTTGGCGAGGGACGACACGAGGATGAGGCGCGCGGCGTCGCTCGTGTCGGAGGTGCCGAGGTTCGCGTCCATGTTCTCGGCCACGGCCTGCCCGTTGGAGGCGAGGTCGTGGCTGATGGCGTTGTCGAGCGTCGGGTTGATCGAGGTGATCTCGGCCAGCGTCTCCCGGTCGTTCAGATCCAGGTCGTGGGCGTGGATGAGCTGGACGCGGCCGGCCCGGCAGTCCGAGCCCTCGTAGAGGCGGGAAACGACGATCCGCATGAGCCGGATGAGGCCGCGGGTCTGCTGGAAGCCCGGGTTCTCCCGGAAACGGGCGTAGAGGTCGCGGAGGGCGGGGTGGAACGGGTAGGACTCGGCGATCTGCTGGGCGAACTTTTCGGGCGGCGCGTTGGTGATGTCCATCTGCTTCGCGTCGCGGACCGCCTGGGCGTACGCGCGCCCCACCGCAAGCACGTCTTCCTGCCCCGGCAGGCCGTCGTCCTCGAAGAGGCGCTTGCGCAGGATGTGGTACACCTCGTCGGTGTTCAGGCCCACGGGCTCCAGGTTGAGGGCGCTGCGGCCCACCTCGTCGGCCAGGTTTTCGAGCGCGCGGCTCAGCCGCTGGCTGCCCGACTCGTAGGTGCTCCGAAGGTCCGAGAGGACCACGCAGACGTTTCGCAGCTCGTCCTTGCCTACGGCCACCAGGAGGTTCGAGAGCGCGGTCGTGGTGACGACCGCAAGATCGGAGTTGCCGATAGGCCGCGACGCGGCGTTTTCGAAGTACGGCGGAAGCTCATCCAACAGGATCAGGAGCGGCTCGCCGGCCAGGAGGTTCTTCCAGGCCGTCTGGCCCGGAGCCGAGAGCGGCGCGTAGTAGTCCTTGAAGACCTCCTTCTTGCCGAGCTGCTCCGCGATGCTCCCCCAGATGCCGAGCGGCGCGTCGCTCTCCCGGCCCGTGAAGGCGACCACTCGCACGGGCCCGAGGTCCTGTGCCTGGTAGAGGTCGCCCATGACCGGCTTGCGAAACTCCGGGTGTTTCGCAAGGAGCCCCAGCGCGATCATGCTGTGGGTCTTGCCGCCGCCCATGGCCTGGGTGAGCTTGACGACCCCGTTGCCCGCCTGCCCCTCGAAGCGGCGGAAGGCCTCACGGAGCAGGCGTTTCATGCCCTCCGTGGGGTGGTTCTCGCGGAAGAACTCGGCGGGCTCGATGCGGTCTTCGACGAGGTCGGTGAGGTCGAGCACCACGTCGCGCCGCGAGCGGTCGAAGACGCTCGGGCGCGGTTTGCAGAGCTGCTTCAAAGTTCCCATCTGCAAGTCCCCCATCGGTTCGTTCTCCGCCAGGGCCGGGGAGAGCGGGTGGTGTCGGCAGCTGTCCTTCTACACCACCCGTCGAAGCGAAACCAGGATCAGCTGACCGTCACGAGGACGGGGAGACCTGGGAAGCGGTCCGTGCCGCCGTGACCTCCCGCTACCCCGCCGCCGAGTGCCTCGACACCATCTGCAGCTCCACCCACCGGCGGCAGGCCGAGGTGCGCGAGCTCGCCGCCCAGGTGGACGCCCTGGTGGTGGTGGGGGGCAAGAACTCGGCCAACACCCGGCGCCTGGCCGAGATCGCCGAAGGCCTTGGCACCCGGGCCCTCCACGTGGAGACCGCCGCCGAGCTCCCCCTGGCGGCGCTCGCGGCCCTCGCCCGGGTGGGGGTCACCGCCGGGGCCTCCACCCCGGCGTGGATCATCGAGGAGGTGGTGGACGCCCTCAGTGCTCCTGCTCCTTGCGGGCCCGCTCGTACAGCGCCAGGAAGTTCACCGGCTCCAAGAGCACCGGCAAGAAGCCCGCGTCGGCCGAGGCCTGGCTGATCACCTGGCGGGTGTAGGGGAAGAGCACCGCGGGGCACTCTACGGCGAGCACCGTGGGCAGGTGCTCCTCGGGGACGTTTTGGATCTCGAACACCCCCGCGTGCTCCACCTCCACCAGGAAGAGCTGGGTCTCCCCCGCCCCCGCCGTTACCGTCACCGTGAGCCCCACCTCGAAGTGGTGGGGGTCCACCTGGCGGTGCCCCAGGGTCATCTGGACGTCGAGCTTGGGCTCCCCCTTGACGAAAAAGGACTGGGGGGCGTTGGGGTTTTCCAGGCTCAGGTCCTTGACGTACAGCTTCTTTAACCGAAACACCGCCGGGGCGGCCTCGGGCTTGGCTTCACTCATGGTCGTGTGCTCCTCTTTGCTCGTCACCTCGCCGAGTCGCGAAACGCCACCTTGGGGTTCCGCTCGGCGAGCCAGTTCATCGCCCACTCGCTCTTGAACAGGATGGCGGGGCGGCCGTCCTTGTCCTCGCACCACAGGGTGCTGGGGTCGCGGTCGATGGCCCGGGGGTCGAGCCCCTCGCCTTCGACCCACCGGGCCAGCTCGTAGGGCATCCGCTCCAGCTGCACGGGGGCGCCGTACTCGCCTTCGAGCCGGTGCTTCAACACGTCGAACTGCAGAAGGCCCACCGCCCCCACCACCGGATCCTTGTCTCCGAAGGGCTGGCGAAAGAGCTGGATCGCCCCCTCCTCCGAGAGCTGTTGGAGCCCTTTTTGGAGCTGCTTCTGCTTCAAGGCGTTCTTCACCCGCACCCGGGCGAAGTGCTCGGGGGAGAAGAGCGGCACCCCTTCGAACTCCAGGTCCCGCCCCTCGGCGAGGGTGTCGCCGATATGAAACGTTCCCCGGTCGTGGAGGCCCACCACGTCCCCGGGGAACGCCTCCTCCACCAGCACCCGCTCCTGGGCCAGGAACTGGAGGGGCAGGCTCAAGGTCACCTCGCGCCCGAGGCGCGAGTGGTTGACCTTGAGGCCCTTGCGAAACGGCCCCGAGCAGACCCGCACGAAGGCCACCCGGTCCCGGTGGTTGGGGTCCATGTTGGCTTGGATCTTGAAGACGAAGCCCGAGAACCGCGGGTCTTCCGGGTCCACCGGCCCCGCCGTCGACGACCGGGGCCCGGGGGTCGGGGCCATGGTCAAAAAGGCCTGGAGGAAGGGCTCGACCCCGAAGTTGGTCATGGCGCTGCCAAAAAAGACCGGGGTGAGCTTCCCCTCCCCCACCCGCGCCAGGTCCAGGGTCTCCCCGGCCCCCTCCAGGAGATCCACCTCGTCCCGGAAGGAGCGGTAGTCCTCGGAGCTCATCAGGGCCTTCACCGCCGGGTCATCCGGGCCGGTGACCCGGGAGGCCGCCCGCCGGGTGCCGTGCTCCCCCGCGTCGAACAGCACCACTTCCCGCCGGGCCAGGTCGTACACCCCCCGAAACCGCTTGCCCATGCCCATGGGCCAGTTCACCGGGCAGGCGGCGATGCCGAGCACCTCTTCGATCTCGGTTAGGAGCTCCAAGGGCGGCCGGCCCTCCCGGTCGAGCTTGTTGACGAAGGTGAAGATGGGGATGCCCCGCAGGGCGCACACCTTGAAGAGCTTGATGGTCTGGGCCTCGACCCCCTTGGCGCAGTCCATCAGCATCACCGCCGAGTCGGCGGCGGTCAGCGTCCGGTAGGTGTCCTCGGAGAAGTCCTGGTGGCCCGGGGTATCGAGGATGTTGATGCGGTGCCCCTCGTAGTCGAACTGCATCACGCTGGAGGTGACCGAGATGCCGCGTTGCTTCTCGATCTCCATCCAGTCCGAGGTGGCGTGGCGAGCCGCCCGCCGGGCCTTGACCGCCCCCGCGAGCTGGATGGCGCCGCCGTAGAGCAAGAGCTTCTCGGTGAGGGTGGTCTTGCCCGCGTCGGGGTGGGAGATGATGGCGAAGGTGCGCCGCCGCTGCACCTCGGCAGCCAGGCGCTTCGGGGTGATGTCCATGGGGCCTCCGGGGGGTCAGGAAGCGAGGGAGCATAGAAGAGAAATCCGGGCGGGTCCAGGGGCTTTTTCCCCTGGATGCAGCCGCTGGGGCGCCGGGCGGCACCGGGTTCGATGCCCCTCAACGCTTCGGTCGATGGGGTGCGCGGTTCCGCTCCCAGGCCGCCTGGGCCTGGCCCCCGGCGCGGGGGGCGCGGGGGGCGATTGCGCCGCGGCCGGGTTGAAGTAGAGTGGAAGGGCCCGGGTCCCCTACCCGCCGTGTCCGAGGAGGAATCCCATGCTCAAGGAACTCCAGGGCGTCCTGGACGCCGAGGCGGCTCGCAGCCCCGACGAGGTGTTGACCTTTCCCGAGTACCTCGATTGGGTGGCTCGGGAGCCGTGGGTCACCCGCAACACCTTCCAGCTCCTCCACGACATGCTGCTGGCGAGCGGGGTGGAGTACACGGTGGTGCCGGGCAAGCCCATCCGCCACCGCTACGCCTTTTTCGAGGACGCGCGCCTGGTGGGGCCCTACGAGGTGTTCGGCCAGCAGAGGGCCAAGGAGAACCTGCTGGAGAAGATCTCCAACGCCTCCCGGGGGCTCGAGGCCTCCAAACGCTTGTGGATCCTCCTGGGCCCCCCGGGGGCCGCCAAGAGCCGCTCCATGGACGCCCTCAAGCTGGCGCTCAACACCTACTCCCGGTCGGACGCGGGCAAGACCTACACCCTGCTCCTGCCCACCGTGGACGAGCGCCTCGCCGACAAGGCGCTGTTTCTGGAGAAGGGGGTCTGGTACCTGCCGAGCCCCCTCTTCGAGCGCCCCCTCCAGGTGATCCCCCCCGCCCTGCGGCCGGCTTTCACCGCCGAGCTCCAGGAGACGGTGGACCGCTCGGACGCCATGGCCGGCTTTCTCGCCGATCACCCCCACTACGACGGTGACTTTCGCCTCGCCATCGACGGGCTCCTGTCGCCCTACGCCGACCGGGTGCTCGGGGACTTCATGGCCGCCAAGGGGCTCACCCTCGGGGGGCTCTTGCCCCACCTCAAGGTCAAGCGCCTGGTGTACGACGCCCGCACCAAGACCGGCATCGGCTCCTACACCCCCCGGGACGAGAAGAGCCAGGAGGCCGGCAGCCTGGTGGGCAACATCGACTACAGCCTCTTGCCCCGCTTCGGCAGCGAGTCCCACCCCCTGGTGCACGACTACAAGGGGGAGCTGTGCGCCGGGGCCAACGGCTTCGTGGAGATCCACGAGATCCTCAAGCTCTCCGACCGGTTCCTGTACGAGATGCTCTTCGCCACCCAGGACCGCTTCTTCAAGCCCGAGGGGCAGCCCCCCATCCCCTTCAACGGGGTGATCATCGGCCACACCAACTTCCACGAGTTTTCGATGTTCATGGCCAACCAGGCGTTCGAGGCCCTGCGCTCCCGGACGACCTTCATCGAGATGCCCCTGTCGGTCACCTTCCAGGACGAGGAGCGGATCTACGACTTCACCTACGCCAACGCGCGCCGCCGCTGGAGCCCCGAGAAGAAGCACCTGGCCCACGTGGCGCCCCACAGCCTGGAGTTCTTGAGCCTGGTGGCCGTCATGACCCGGCTGTACGAGTCGAAGCAAAACCCCAACCTCTCCCTGCTCCAAAAGGCCCTGGTGTACGCGGGGCGCGCCGACAGCGGGGTGGACGGCAACCTGGCCCGGACGATTTTGGAGGAGTTCGAGTTCGTGAAGCCCGCCGAGGGCTCCTTTGGCCTCGACCCGCGCTTCGTCCAAAACGTCTTCGAGAAGACCGAGCACTTCCAGATCAACGAGTACGCCGCCAACGTCCGCCGGCTGCGGGAGCAGGACGGGGAGCCGGCCATGATCGCCTCGGTGGCCCTGCGAAACCCGTGCGTCACCCCGCTGGACCTGTACCTGCGGGCCGAGCACGCCCTCAAGGACGCCTACGCCACCGACAAGACCAAGCTCGCCCACTACGTGCAGAAGATTTTGCCCCAGGCCAAGCAGTGGATCTTTAGCCAGGTGGCGAGCGACGTGTACGGGGCGGTGCTGCGGGACGAATCGGTGGTGGAGACCACCTGGCGCAAGTACACCGACCACGTGCGGGCCTACGCCCACGCCACCACGGTAAAGCACGAGGTGACCCAGGCCGACGTCCAGCCCGACGAGAAGTTCATGCAAGCCATCGAGCAGTACCTCGGCATCCCCGAGAAGGACGTCTTTCGCAAGGAGCTCTCCGACGCCATCGCCGGGGTGGGGTACGAGGTGCTGCTCTCCGACGAGCCGTCCTACCAGAGCGCCATCAAGCGCTTCGTCTTCGAGAACGAGTTCAAGAGCCGCGAGAACATCAAACTCCTGGGCTGGATCAAGAGCGGCACCAGCGCCGCCGGGGTGCACGCCAAGGAGCAGGCCCAGCTCAACGACACCGTGCGCTACCTGATGGACAACCTCGGCTACTGCGGCAAGTGCGCCTTTCAAGCGCTCACCGTCACCGCCAACGCCTCAAGCATCGCGGACTGACATGACCGACGAACGCATCGCCTCCGACGAATCCGAGGGCCTCTTCCACGACTTTATCGAGGAGGAGCTCGCCGACCGCCTCCAGGACCTTCTGTCCGACGGGGACCTGGAGCGCCTGGGGGACGGCGGCAGCGACATCGTCATCGAGATGGACGACATCCTCCCCCCGGTCTTCTCCTACGACGACGGGGGGGAGGGGGGAGGCGGCCGGGGCCGGGGGCCAGGTACCGAGAAGGATCGCCTGCGCTTCACCGTGGCCTTTGACCGCTTGATGGAGCTCGTAGCCCAGAAGCTCGGCCTGCCCGACCTGACCAAGGAGGGCCGGGGCAAGATCAAGGAGGTCTCCGAGGCCTTCAAGACCTTTGGCCCCACCGGGGCTGCCCTGGACAAGCGGCGCACCTTCAAGCGCGCCCTGCGCACGAGCGTCGGCCTGGGGAGCTACGACCCCGCCCGGGGCTTCTATGACGTGCAGGTGCGCCGCCGGGACCGACGGTACCGGGTGCCCCAGCGGGAGGAGCGGCCCCGGTTCCGGGCGGTGGTCTTTTACATGGGGGACGTCTCCTACTCCACCTACGGGGAGCGCCTCGACCTGGAGAAGCGGCTGGTGGCGTTCATCCACCACTGGCTCGACTACAACTACGGGGTCGGCAAGGTCGACCACCGCTTTTTCGTCCACGATGTGGAGGCCCACGAGGTGAGCCAGGCCGATTTCTACCGGGTGAGCGTGGCGGGGGGCACCCGGGCGGCGCCGGTGTTCGAGCTGGTGGGGCAGGTGGCGTTCAACGAGTACGACGTGCCCTCCACCAACTTTTACGCCTTTTACTTCGGCGACGGCGAGGTGTTCGAGGAGGACGCCAAGGAGGTGGTGGCGGTCATCGGGGAGTCGATCCGGCCGCTCTTTAATCGGGTCGGCATCGTGGAGGTGCAGCCGAGCCGCTTCAGCCACTTAAACCGCGCGGTGGACCGGGCGTGGCCCAAGGACCCGGTGGTACGCCTGGCGGAGCTAAAGGACCGCAAGCAGACGGTGGCGGTGATCCAGACCCTCTTTGGGGGGCGCCGTGCGTAGCCTGCGCACCGAGCCCGAGCTCTCTCGGCTGGCGGGCCGGGTGCTCGCTTGTGCCCGGGAGTTGGGGCGCACCGTGCCGGAGATCCGGTTCTTCATCCTCGACGGCCTGGAGTTCGCTGCCCTCCTGGAGAAGAACGTCTACCCGGCGAGCCCCCTCAACCTGTGGGAGGGCAAGCGGATGGTGAACCGCCGCCACCGCCTCGAGACCGGGCAGGAGACCAGCCTCTACTACGAGGTGGTGCAGACCGGGGACCCCTCCTACGCCTACCTCAACGGCGCCAATCCTTTGGTAACCCAGGCGTCGGTGATGGCCCACGTGGTGGGGCACTGCGAGTTTTCCGAGCTCAACGTGCTGCGGGACTCGAACCCCGACCGCACCGAGTACGTCCTGCACCTGGCGCGGCGGGCCGAACGGGGCCGCCGCCAGCTGGGGGACAAGGAGTACCTGGCCTACTGGAACGCCACCGAGTCGGCGACCCCGCTCTCTTCCCCCAACTCCCAGTACAACGTGGCGACCGCCGTGGTCACCGAGGCGGCCCGGCGGCCCGACCCGGCCCCCCCGGCACCCGCGGCCGCGGGCCCGCCCCCGGTGCAGCCGGTCTTCGATACCCTGACCGCGCTCATGGGCACCCCCGCCGCCGCCCAGGTGGTGGAGCACGAGGCCCGGGGGCGCCGCCGCCGCCAGGCCCTGAGCCGCCGCGGCTTCCTGCTCCGGGCCCCGTGCCAGGACGTGCTGGGGTTCTTGCGCCTGTGCGCCCCGGCCAGCGAGGCCGAGCGGGCCATCCTGGACTACCAGGCCGTCGTCCGGGCGCCCCAGGACTTCGTCCGCCGCACCCAGATCATGAACGAGGGGTGGTCGATGTACTGGGAGAAGAAGATCATGGCGGAGCTCTTCCGGGAGCGGGCCGTGGCCGGCATCGTGGAGTACTGCCGGGTCTTCTCCGGGGTGTGCGCGCCCCGGCCCTACTTCGCTCGCAACCCCTACCACCTCGGCTACCACCTGTGGCGCCACGTGGAGGGGTTGTACCGGGACGGCAAGGTGAGCCTCGCCTACGCCGAGGAGACCGACCAGGAGGCGAAGGAGGCGTGGAAGGTCGACACCGGGGTGGACCCGGTGGTAGCCATGGGCCACCTGGTGCGCACGGTGACCGACTACGAGTTCCTCCGCCGTTTCCTCACCCCGGAGCTGGTCACCGAGCTCCACTTGAACCGCCTCGACCGGCGGACCGCCGAGCGGCTGGGGGTGAAGGCCGACGAGGTGAGCCGGGCCGACGAGCGGTGGGTGTGGCTCTACCCCGAGCCGGTCCGCGAGGAGATGCTCCGCTTCTACACCCACTTCCACCGCCCCCGCATTTACGCGGTGGATGCCGACTACCGGGACGGCGGGCTCCTCTTGTTCCACCGGGACGACGGCCGGGGCCTGCGGGCCGACTGGCTCAAGCCGACCCTGCGCAACCTCCACCACCTGTGGCGGGCCCCGGTGTGGCTCTACACCCGGGGCGAGCTCCACGGGTGGGCGGCGGGGGAGTACCGGCAACAGGAGGCGCCGCCGGTGCGCTTCGAGCAGGTGGCCGAGCGCCTGGCCCGGGGGGAGCCGGCCCTGGGAGGGACGCCGCCGTGACCCACCTCGACTATCGGCAGCTCCTGGGGCACCACCGCCGCCACAGCTTGCGGTTCTCGGAGTTTCTCGCCGTCCTCGAGGAGCGCCCCGCCGAGTGCCTGCGCACGAGCTCGTCGCTGATCTCCGAGGCCATCCGGCACTTCGGCTTCGAGATCACCGTGCGCAGCGGCGAGCCCACCTTGAGCTACACGATCTTCCGGGACCCCTTCGCCGGGGGCACCAACGCGGTGTTCGGCCAGGAGTTCTGCATCAAGCAGCTGGTCGACGTGATCGACTCGGTGGGCAAGGAGTCGGGCCCCAACCGCGGCCTGGTGCTGGTGGGGCCCCCCGCCTCGGGCAAGACCAACATCGTCGATCTGGTGAGCCTGGCCCTGGAGGAGTTCACCCGGGAGCGGGACGTGGCCCTCTACTCCTTTTACTTCACCTTTGGGGCCGAGGGGGGGGCGGCGGTGGAGGTTCGGCCCCCCTTTTGGCACAACCCGGTGCTCCTGGTGCCTACCAGCCTCCAGCAGGACCACCAGATCACCCACCCGCGGCGCGCGCTCTTCGACCACCTCAACCGCCACCGGGGCAAGCACGACCAGATCGTCTTCCCTACCTACTACCAAAACGCGAGCCTCGACAAGCGGAGCCTCGACATCCTGGAGGGGCTCTTGGTGAACCCCCGCAACCGGGGCAAGACCCTCTTCGACATCATCGAGGAGCACGTCCGGGTAGAGCCGATCGAGTTCTCCAACGCCCAGGCCAAGGGCATCGCCAACATCGACGACATGCGCCAGCTGCGGGTCCGGGTGCAGCCCGTCGAGCTGGGGGGCGACCGGCGGGCCACCCTGGACGAGCACCTGCCCGGCGCCCAGCTCGCCGAGTACCAGGGGGCGACGGTGGCGGCCAACCGCGGCCTTTTGCACATCCACGACGCCTTTGGCGACGGCAACAAGGGAGAGGAGGACTACAAGCCCCTCCTGATGCTCCTGGGGAGCGGCAAGGCCTCCATCGAGTCGACCCAGGCCGCCATCGACACCACCGTCATTCTCACCACCAACCTCGAGGAGATGGCGGCCCTAGAAAAGCAGCTGACGAGTTCGAAGCTTCTGGACCGCATCGAGGAGGTCCCCGTCAACTACCTCCTGGACGCCACCGCCGAGATGGAGATCCTGCGGCGCGACCTGGCGAACATGAGGGAGCGCTTCGACGTGGACCCGAACCTCCTGCGGGTGGCCGCGTCCTTTGCGGTGCTCACCCGGCTGTTGCCCCCCCGCAAGACCGCCCTGCCCGAGGGTTGGAGCGCGGAGAAGCGGGCGCTCTTTCTAGCGGTGCGCCCGGAGCAGAAGCTGACCATTTACTCGGCCCGGCCGGAGGACCCGGTGGCCACGGTGCGCCGGCTCCCCCACTGGCACCCCTTTCGGGGGGAGCTGATCAAGCTCCGGGTCGATCTCCACGACGACGACACCTTCCCCCAGCTCTTCGCCCGCTCCCCCGGCCGGAGCACCCTGGAGCAGGCCGGGGTGTTTACCGCCGAGGAGCTCAAGCTGGTGGACGACGAGTTCATGCGCGAGCTGTGGAACGAGCACTACCCCCACGAAGGCAAGCACGGCCTCTCGGTGCGTCAGCTCCAAAACGTGATGCGCGACACCATCGCCCGCTCGGCGGGGCTCCGGATCCACGTGGGGACGTTCTTTGGGGAGCTTAAGCGGACCTTCGGGGGCAGCCCGGGGCTCCACCACTGGCACCCCATGGACGCCGCCTACCGGGAGGGGCGCCCGCCCGTCCCCCTGCGCTTCGTGGGCGAGCTGCGCTTCGCCGAGGGGGAAGGGGACTACGGCGACTTCAAGGGCCTGGCGCGCCTGGCCCAGGCCCTGTACTTCCAGTCGATCCGCCGGGAGATCACGGTGGCCACGGTGGACCGGGATCCGGACCAGATCGCCCTGGACCTGCGGCGCTACCTCCAGCACGCGCTCTTGGCCCGGGCCCACGAGAACCGGGCCTTCGCCCACGTGATGGTGCCCCGCCTCGCCTTCGTCGACCCCACCACCGGGGACAAGGTGGATCGGCCCGACGAGCGCTTCCTCGCCGCCCTGGAGCCGATCCTGGCGCCGGGCCGGCCCGGCCCCCGGGTGCGCCAGGAGCTGGCCCAGCGGTTCCTCGACCTCCAGGCCGCCGGGGAGCTGGTCCTGGAAGAGGGGAAGACCGCGGTGGCCAGCCGCCAGGACAACCTCCTCTCGGCCTTTGCCGCCGAGTACGGCCGCCTCCTCTCCCACCGGCGCGTAGCCGAAGCGGGCGCCGACCAGCTCACCGAGGCGTTCTTCTTGCGCCAGCGCGCCCCGGAGCGCTACGCCCGCTGCCCCCGGGAGGTTCGGGACCTGGCGGACACCGTGATCCTCAACCTGGAGCGCCGCTTCGGCTACTCGAAGCAGTGCGCCCTGGACACCGTGGTGTTCGCCCTGCGCAAGGGGGTGGTCACGTTCTCCGACATCATCCAGTGACGGCGAGCGCCCCGGGGCGATTGCCCTTGATCCCCGCGCCCGGTCGGGGTACAAGGCTCGCGTCCGCCGGCGCTGCCGGCCCCGACAGCACAGGAGACCTCGGACTCCCATGGACGACCCAGCCAGTCCCTTGACCCCAGGAACCGTCCGCCGAGACCCCTGAGCCCGCTCCTCCCAAGGTGGCTCCCGGGCCCCGCGCGGCCCCGGGAGGTGCCCCGTGACCACCCTCCTCATCCCCGAAATCCGCGCGGTCCTCGGCCGCGGCGATGTCGCCGCCATCCGGGACTTCGCCGACGACCTCCACCCCGCCACCCTGGTGGAGTTCATCGGCGGCCTCGAGACCGCGGAGCTGGCGGCCTTCTTGGAGTGCCTGCCCCCCCTGGAGCGGGGGGAGGTCTTCTCGTACCTGGAGCTGCCGGTGCAGACCCGGCTCGCCCAGGCCCTGCGCCGGGAGCAGCTCGCCGACCTGGTCACCCACATGAGCTCGGACGAGCGCGCCGACCTGGTGAAGCGCCTCCCCGACGACACCCTCGACTCCCTGTGGCCGGGGCTGGCCCAGGCCGAGCGCGAGGACATCCGCCGGCTCTCTTCCTACGAGGAGGGCACCGCCGGGGCGGCCATGACCTCGGACTACGCCACCCTCTTGCCCCACCTCACGGCCCGGGAGGCCGTGGACAAGCTGCGTCGGGAGGCCCCGGACAAGGAGACCATCTACTACTCCTACGTGGTCTCCCCGGACCGGACCCTGGTGGGCTCGGTCTCCCTCAAGGACTTGATCCTCGCCCGGCCCGAGGCCCGGGTGCGGGACCTGATGCTCCCGGACCCGATCTCGGCCCGGGTGGACGAGGACCAGGAGCAGGTGGCCCGCAAGATCGAGAAGTACGACCTGCTGGCGATCCCGGTGGTGGACGGGGAAAACCAGCTCCGGGGCATCGTCACCCACGACGACGCCTTCGACATCCTGCGGGAGGAGCACACCGAGGACCTGGATCGCTTGATGGGCATCACCGGCGAGGCCCGGGAGGAGGGGTACCTCGCCACCCCCGCCGCGGTGCACTACCGGCGGCGGGCCATCTGGGCGGTGAGCCTGGCGTCCCTTCAGCTCGTCTCGGGGTGGATCCTCCACGTCAACCAGGCGACCCTGGCGAGCCTGGTGCTCCTCACGGTGTACATGCCGATGCTCGCGGCCACCGGGGGCAACACCGGGAGCCAGTCGGTGAGCACGGTGATCCGGGCCCTGGCCCTGGGGGAGATCGCCCCGGCCGACGTCTTGCGGGTCCTGTGGAAGGAGCTGAAGGTGAGCCTCTTGATGGGGACCACCCTGGCGGCCCTGGCGTGGGGCAACGTGTACGCCCTGACCCGGCCCGAGGACGTGCCCCTGGGCTTCGCCCTGTGGAAGATCGGCGGCACCGTGGCCCTGGCCATGGGCCTCCAGGTGGTCACCTCCACCCTGGCGGGGGCGCTCCTGCCCCTGGGGGCGGCGCGGCTCAAGCTCGACCCCGCGGTGGTGGCGAGCCCCGCCCTCACCACCGTGGTGGACATCACCGGCCTGCTCTTGTACTTCAGCCTCGCCCGGGCGCTTTTGGGGCTGTAGCGAGACGGAACTTGACGCAATGCCAAAGACCTCTGCCCCTCGAGGTGCTCTAACGCACCGCGGCGTTCCCGTAGCCTCGGGCTCGGCCCGCGGCCGCTTGGGCTAGCGCGTGCCCGCCCCCCGGGATCTGCCCATCCTGTACGCGACCGCCTTCTTGCGGTCGCTGTCTACGGGCATGGTCGGGGTGTTGCTTGGCATCTACCTGGCCAAGCTCGGCTTTGGCGCCGCCCAGATCGGGCTGGTGGTCAGCGCGGGCCTGGCGGGGGCGGCCCTGGCCACCCTCCTGGTTACCGTCGGCGGCGACCGGGTCGGACGCCGCCGGGTCCTGGTGCTGCTGGCCGGGCTGGCCGCCGCCGGTGCCCTCGCCGCCGCCCTGGTGTCGGATCACGCCGCCATGGTCGCCGCGGCGTTTCTCGGGATGCTCAACGGCATGGGCCGGGACCGGGGCGCGGCCCTGGTGCTGGAGCAGGCGATCCTGCCCGCCGCCTCGGGGGAGGCGAACCGGACCCAGGCCTTCGCCTGGTACAACGTCCTCCAGGACCTAGGCCACGCCCTGGGGAGCCTCCTGGCCGGGGCTCCGGCGCTCCTCGTGGGGAGCGGGCTCGTCCCGGGAGAGACCGCGGCCTTCCGGGTCGCCCTGGGCGTGGCGGGCGGGCTGGTGCTCGCCAGCGGCGCCCTGTACCTGGGGCTGTCCCCGGCGGCCGAGGCGCCCCCCGATCGCCCGCGGCAGGCCCTCACCCCCCGGAGCCGTCGGCTGCTCCTGCGGATCTCCGCCCTCTTTGCCGTGGACGCCGTGGCCGGCGGCTTTCTGGTCACCGCGCTCCTCTCCTACTTCTTCTTCGAGCGGTTTGGGGCTTCCCAGGGCGCGGTGGCCGTTCTCTTCTTCGGCGCCCGGGTCCTCAATGCCGGCTCCCACCTGGGGGCGGCGTGGCTCGCCCGGCGGATCGGCCTCGTCAACACCATGGTCTTCACCCACATCCCTTCGAGCCTGCTTCTGATGACCGTCCCCATCGCCCCCAACTTCACCGTGGCGGCGGTCCTCTTCTTGCTGCGGGAGGGTCTGGTGGAGATGGACGTGCCGACCCGCCAGTCCTACGTGATGGCCGTGGTCCGCCCCGAGGAGCGCACCGTGGCGTCCGGGGTCACCCACCTGGTGCGGGTGGGGTCCTGGGCGGTGGCGCCGCTCTTGGCGGGGGCCCTGATGCAGGGCTTCTCCCTGGGGGTGCCCCTGGTGATCGGCGCCGGGATGAAGATCGGGTACGATCTCTTGCTGTGGGGATCCTTTCGTCGCCTCAAGCCCCCGGAGGAGGGCGGCGCCCCACCTTGACTTGACCCGGGGCGGTCGGCCGAGCCGACCCCGCCCGGGGGAAACCGGAGGACGCCATGCCCCCGCCCGTTTCCGACCGCCTCGACCGGCGGCTCCGCCGCGCCCTGCGCGACCACTCCCGGGCCGCCCAGGCGAACTGGCAGTGGCTCCGGGAGGCCATGCACCCCTACTTCTTCCTCACCATGGCCCGGGAGCGCGCCGTCCTCACCAGCCTGGCCGCCGAGCTGCCGAGCCTCGCCCGGTGCCAGCAGCTGGTCCTGGCGAGCAGCGACCGCACGCGGATCGTCGCCCAACAGAACCTCCCCGGGTCGGTCTACCAGGCGCTCAAGGGCCTCGAGGAGCGGGAGATCTCCTACCTGGAGCTGACCCGGTCCCAGGCCCCCGTGCCCGGCCTCACCCACGAGCTCGAGGTGCTGCGCTTCCAGTTCGACCGCAAGCCCCACGACCGGGTGGCCCGGGGGGACGGCGACCCGGTCCCGGCCTCGGTCCGTAGGGCGGTGGGGCGGGCCATGCGGGCCCTGTACCCCGCCTACGATTCCCGGACCCTGGGGCCGGCCCTGGCGCTTTTGTGGCGCAACGACGAGGAGTACGTGCGGCACTCGGCGCCGGAGCGCGTCGCCCGCGCCCTGTGGCTGTACCAGCAGGGGCAGCGCCACGAGGGCCTCTTCCTCGAGGTGGAGAACCCCGACTCCCTCGACCGGCACGGCGAGACCCGGGTGCTCTTCGCCGTCGGCAACCCCCCCCAGGTGGATTTCCTCGCCCAGAGCCTCGAGGTCTTCCACCGCCTGCAGCTCGGCATCAGCCGGGCCTACTGCCTCACCATCAGCACCGGGGTCCACCCCTACTTCCTCGGCACCTTTTACGTCCGCACCCGGGACGGCCGCCGGGTCGAACGGGACTCCGCCCTGTCGGCGCGGCTGAAGGCCGAGCTGTACAACACCCAGATCCTCTCCACCGCGAGCCCCGCCTACCGGGAGCTGATGGGCCAGGGGATCCTGGGGGGGGAGGACGCCTCCCTCACCGACGCCTTCATCGCCTTCGCCCACACCAACCTCGCCCACGCCCAGCCGGACCGCTACGACCTGGAGGAGGTGAAGCGGGCGTTCACCGCCCACCCCGAGATCACCCTCCAGCTGGTGGAGCTCTTCCGGGCGCGGTTCGATCCGGCCGTCGGCGATCGCCCGCCGGCCTTCGGGGGCGCCCTGGCTGCGGCCCAGGGCGCCGTGGACGGCTACAACACCGGGCACCGCTACCTGGACGAGGTGCGGCGGACGATCTTTTGCTGCACCCTGGCGTTTGTTCGCCACACCCTCAAGACCAACTTCTTCGTGCCCGAGAAGCACGCCCTGGCCTTTCGCCTCGACCCCGCCTACCTCGCCGACCTAGGCCCCGACTTCACCGCCGACCTGCCCCCGGAGCGGCCCTTTCGGGTCACCTTCTTCTTCGGCCGCCACGGGGTCGGCTACCACGTCGGCTTCTCGGACATCGCCCGGGGCGGTTGGCGCACGGTTTTGTGCCCGACCCGGGACGACTTCGTCACCAACACCAACGCGCTGCTGCGGGAGGTGTTCGTGCTGGCCCACACCCAGCACCTGAAGAACAAGGACATCTACGAGGGGGGCTCGAAGCTGGTGGTCGCCCTGGACACCGGCGGCCTCCCCTCCGCCGAGGCGGTGCGCCAGCGCCTGTACAAGCTCCAGTACGGGTTCGCCAACGCCTTCTTGGACCTCTTCGTCACCGCGGGCGGCCGAGCCAGAGACCCTCGGGTGGTGGACTACTACGGCGAGGACGAGCCCATCGAGCTCGGGCCCGACGAGAACATGCACGATTCGATGATCGAGCTGATCGCCCGCCAGGCGGTCCGGCGGGGATACCTCTTGGGCATCGGGATCATGTCCTCCAAGGAGGTGGGCATCAACCACAAGCAGTACGGGGTGACCTCCACCGGGGTGGTGAAGTTCGCCGAGGTGGCCCTGGCGGAGCGGGGCATCGATCTCGCGCGCGACCCCTTCACGGTCAAGTTCACCGGCGGCCCCAACGGCGACGTGGCCGGCAACGCGATGCGGCTCCTCCTGGAGCGCTGCCCCGGGGTGCGGGTGGGGCTGATCGTGGACGGCACCGGCGCGCTCTTTGATCCCGAGGGGGCCGATCGGGAGGAGCTCGGCCGGATCCTCCTCAAGGAGGACCTGGAGGCCTTCGACCCCGCCCGGCTGCACCCCGGCGGGTTCCTCTTGTACCGGAACCGGCGGCGCCAGGAGGGGCTGCGGGAGCTGTACGGCCGAGCCCGGCGCACGGCCGCCGGGGTGGAAGAGGAGTGGGTCACCGCCGACGAGTTCCACCGGGAGTTCGGCGGGCTGCCCTTTGCCGTACCGGCAGACCTCTTTCTTCCCTGCGGCGGCCGCCCCGAAACCATCGACGGGAAGAACTGGCCGGCCTACTTCCGGGAGGACGGCGCCCCCTCGGCCCCGGTGATCGTCGAGGGCGCCAACTCCTTCGTCACCCCTGCGGCCCGGGCCGAGCTCCAAAAGCGCGGCGTGGTGGTGTTGCGGGACGCCTCGGCCAACAAGTGCGGGGTGATCTCGTCGAGCTACGAGATCATCGCGAACCTCCTGATGACCGAGCGGGAGTTTCGGGCCCACAAGGAGGAGTACGTCGCCGACGTCCTCGCCATCCTGGAGCGGCGCGCCGAGGACGAGGCGCGGCTGATCTTCCGGCGGCACCGGGAGGGGCAGGGCCGCCTGCCCTTCACCGCCATCAGCGACGCCCTGAGCGGCGAGATCAACGCCCACTACGCCCGGCTCTTCGAATTCTTCCAGAGTAGGCCCGCCCTGGCCGGGGAGCCCGCCTTCCGCCGGGTCCTCCTGGACCACCTGCCCCGGTTCGTCCGGGACCACCGCCGCTACCGCTTGCGGGTCAAGGACCTGCCGGCCAAGATCCAGCACGCCATGCTCGCCGCCGAGCTCGCCACCCGCATCGTGTACCGGGGCGGCTGGGACGCCGACTACGAGAGCCGGCTGCGGGGGTTCGTGGCGGGGCAGGGGTAGGGTGGGCGGCCGCCCCCGCTGGGTCGTGCCCTGGCTGCCTCTCTGGCGGGGGGCGCCCTCGGCCAGCCACCGGCGTTCCCGGGGCTCCGCGAAAGGCGAGTCGAGGATGGTGCCCGGGACCTCGCAGCTGCTTATGCGGGCGTCACCGCGAGCACGCCGGTCCGCTCCTGCGAAGCCCGTGGATGCTTGGCCGCCGGTGCCCCTTCTCCGGAGTTGGGATCACCCGGCCTTCGTCGGTCTGCTCCTGGTCGCGTAGGAACTTGGCCAGGGCGCCCAGGTCGTAGTCGAACGCCGCCGCCAGCTCGTCTCGCGCGCGGCGCACCTCCTCGACGATCGGATCCTTCCACATGGCATCACTCTCCCAGGAGCTCCTCGGGGGTGCAGATGACCGGCGGAGAATACCCGGAACCTACGCAGATGGACTCCACCTTCGCCCGGAGTTCGGCGTTGGCGATGTGGGCGCAGTTCCAGGTGAGAAGGTACTCGACTTCGTGCACGGTGGCTAAGGCGATGTGAAGGGCATCGGCCGCGGCCCTCGTCGGGATGGCGCCCTGCGACACTAGCTTTCCGGCCAGCACCTCGGCCTCGGCCGTGACCGCCAGCCTCGGCACTTCGGCCACCAGTTCGAGGCGCCTTCGCGCTGCCTCGGCATCGCCAGCCCCCGCTTCCTGGACCACGAGCTCCGAAACGACGAGGCCGAAGTCGGACCGGCGCCGCTCCCACCATTCCCGCGTCAGCGCCTGGTGGGCTGCCACGACGAGGTCGCGGCTCGGGCGCGCGGTGAGGTAACTGATGATCGTGGTTTCGAGATAGACGCGCGGGCTCATCGCCCCCGCTCCCGCTTCCTCACCTCCGGGAGCAGGTTCCCTCTGGGGTCGATGGCCGCGACGGGGATCTGGCGGTGTTTGCCCGGGGTAAGGGGCGCGCGCACCGTGCCGGCCAGGGGTGCCAGCCGGTGTCTTCCAGCCGAGACTGTGCCGCCAGCTTCTCGTCGGCGATGGCCTGGAGCAGCCGGGTTTTTCCTGGTCCGGGCCATGGTCACCTCGGGCAAGGGGGCGGCGTGCGTGGGGCGGGAGAGCGGAAGCGCTTCGCCCGTGCCCCCCGGGGACGTGCTTGACGAAGCACTCTGCCCCCTCGTATACCCTATTGCCTGACAGTCGGACAAGGGGCCCCGCACCTGGCCGGGCCGATGGGGGGAGGAAGGGGAGACGACATGGACCTCAAGACCTTGTGGGAGACGCCCCCCTGGGAGTGGCCCGAGGGCACGCGAGACGTGCTCCTCGGCGCCCTGCGCGACGCCGGTACTCCGGAGGCCGACCGGCTCCTGGCGGCGGAGCTGGCGGGCGACTTTACGGTGATCGACGAGGCGCTGGCCGCGGAACTGCTCTCCCTGATCAAAAGCAGCTCCGCCTCCGACGAGTTGCGGGGGACGGCGGCCATCGCCCTCGGGCCCGCGTTGGAGGAGTGGGATCTGCAGGGGCCCGACGAAGAGGAGCTACCGGTCGGCGACGCCCTGCTTGGAGAGATCCAGGAGGCGTTTCGAGGTCTCTACGGGGACGACGGTACCCCGAAGGAGGTCCGGCGCCGGGTTCTGGAGGCGTCGGTGCGCGCCCCGCAGCCGTGGCACGCCGACGCCATCCGAAGCGCCCACCGCAGCAAAGACGAGGAGTGGCAGCTCACGGCCGTGTTTTGCATGCGCTACGTCCAGGGGTTCGACGAGGAGATCCTCGGTGCCCTAAAGAGCCAAAACGAATGGATTCGCAGCCAGGCGGTGGACGCGGCCGGGACCTGGGAGCTGGCGGCGGCGTGGCCGTCGATCGCGCCCCTCCTTACGCCGAAAACCCCCAAGCCGCTGCTGCTGGCGGCCATCGAGGCGGCGGCCTTGGTCTGCCCCGAAGGGGCGATCGAGCTCCTGTTGCCCCTGCTTCGCTCCCGGGACGAGGAGGTGGTCGAGGCGACCCGGGAGGCGCTGACCATCGCCGAGGGCGGCGAGGAGTGCGAGGACGACGAGGAGGAGCACGAGGGGCCCTGGCACTGAGCTCCGGGGCCCGGCCTCACCGCCCGCAGCACTTCTTGTGCTTCTTGCCGCTCCCGCAGGGGTACGGGTCGTTGCGCCCCGCTTTGGGCGTGGTGCCGACGAAGGAGTCGTGCAGTGCCGGCACCCCCCGGATGCCGAACTCCTGCACGAGCCGGTTGTGGAGCCGGGCGAAGTCCCGGACAGCTTCGCGGACGGTCAGCCCCTGGGGGCTATAGAACCGCCACCGTTCCCTGGCGGGCAGCGCGTCCCGGAGGCTGCGGTAGGCTGCCGCCGGGTCGCCCGCCTTCGCCGCGAGCCCGGCCAAGGCGACGATCGCCTCCCCTGCCAGCGGGTCCGCCGCCAGTGCCCTCCGCCAATGGCTCTCGCCGTCGGCTGGCCGATCCAGTCCTCGGCCGCGGCGAAGGCGTTTGCCAGCCCCCGGTGAGCGTGCGATCGAGCTCGACGGCGTCGGAGGAAGCCCGCATCAAGCGGCCCAGGTGCTCACCCGTTCGCTCCGGGGCCAGCGCGCTCAGGGCCCCCAGGAGCGGGACCCCGAGCGTGCTCCGTGGGGCGCGGTCCTCGAGGGGCTCGTCCACGTCCCTGATGATCCACTCCAGGAGCTCGGTCCGGGCATGCCCCACAGGGGCTCAGGGCCTAGCCCCTTGACCGCGCCTTGGTCGTTTATAGACAATCCATCAACCGATCGATGGATTCGGCGTAGGCGTCCGGGAAGGAGGAGGCGATGGAACAGAGCATCAGCGCCACCGAGGCAAGGGTCCACTTCGGCGCGTGGCTCCGGCGGGTCAAGGATCAGAACTTGACGCTCATCGTGGAGAAGGCGGGCCGACCGGAGGCCGTGCTGCTCTCCGTCGAAGCCTTCGGCCGCCTTCAGGCGGCACGCCGAGCCGAGGGCGCGGGCGACGTCCTCGACCGCGCGCGAGCACTGCGGGAGGCCATGTGCGCTCGAAGAAGCGGAGAACCCGTTTCGCCCCCCGAGGACGTCATCGCCGAGATGCGTGGGGAGCGTGGCGATGACCTCGCCCCTGTGCGTTGACGCCAGCCTCGTCGTCCGCCTTCTGGTGCACACGCCCGAGAGCGAGCGGGTGCAGGGCCTTTGGGAGGATTGGCGGTCGGCGGACCGGCCTCTCATCGCACCGTCCTTGCTCCCCTACGAGGTCGCCAACGCCCTGTATCGCTACGAGCGGGCGGGGCAGTTGCTGGCGGACGAGGTGCAGCAGGCGCTCGACACCGCGCTGGCGCTGCCCGTGCGGCTTTCGGCCGAGCCCTCGCTTCACGTTGAGGCGGTTCTCCTGGCGCGCCGACTGGGGTTGAGCGCTGCCTACGACGCCCACTATCTAGCCCTGGCCGAGCGCCTGGGGGCCGAGCTCTGGACCGCCGACCGGAAACTGGTGCGGCAGGTGTCCGAAGCCTTGCCCTGGGTGCACTGCGTCGTGGAACCGTGAGATAAAGGGCTTTTCTCCCGCAGAGGCGCGGAGAAGGGCAACGAACGGGTTTTCGAATCATGACCTCTCGGCGCCGCTGCGCCCCTGCGCGAGAACGGTTTGCCCCCCGAGGAGATAGGCCTTGATCAACGCCCAAGCCCTGCTTGGAGACCTGAGGAAGCTCCTCTCCCGGCTCGAAGACGACCTCCGCGAGAGGTCTCGCGAAATCCCGGAGGTGGACGCGGAGCTCCGGCGCGGCCGGGTTCTTCCTGGGCCGGGCCATGGCCACCTCGGGCGAGGGGGGCGGCGGGCGTGGGGCGGGGGGGAGTCCGCGGCTCTTCGCCGGGCCCGTCGGCGACGCGCTTGACGAAGCGCTGCACCGCCTCGTACACCCTATCGCCAGGCAGCCGGACCAGGGGCCCCGGCGTGCGAGAGGAGGCACGGACCATGACGATCGAAGGGACCTGGCGCATCACTTACATGGACCTCTGGGGCCCCGATGCCATCGACCTCTTGGGCCCAGGCTTCTTCCAGTTCGACGGCGAACGCGGGGGCCGGTTCCGGTTCATCGCCGTGGAGGGCTGGATGGACTGCCGCCCCCGGCTCGAGCAGGGACGTCCGGTGGTCGAGTTCTCCTGGGACGGCTTCGACGACCGCGACCCGGCGAATGGCCGGGGCTGGGCTCGCGTGCTGGCCGACGGGAGCCTCGACGGCCGGATCTACTTCCACCAAGGCGACGAGTCGGGCTTTCGGGCCGAGCGGGCCGAACCGGAGATCGTAGAGGAAGGGGCCGGCCGGCCGAGACCCCGGGGCCGGGGGAAGAGACGGTGAAACCCCGGCGGGGCGCGGACGCGCTGGAGCGGGCCATAGCGGAAGCGCTGGAGCCCTCGCCCACCGCGGTAGGGAGCCCCCACGAGCGAGTACCAGCACCACGAGATCCAGGCGCTCGACCGGCCCCTGACCGAGCGGGGACGGGGAGAGCTGCGCTCCTACCCGTCCCGCGCCTGCATCATCGCCACGAGCTTCTCCGTCGATTCCTCCTGGGGGGGCTTTCGGGGAGTGGGCGAAAGAACGGGCGCGCCGGGCGCCGCAGGCCGCCGAGGCCCGGGCCCGGCGCCTGGGCGGGCTCGCCGGCACGGTGGGGCTAAGGGGGGGAGGCGGCGGCGAGCCGACGCGGGCCCAGGGGATCTGGATCACCCCATACCCCTGGGCCGGGTAGCGGGAGACGAAGCCGTGGTCGCGCCGGGTTGACACCGAGGCGCCAGGGTTCCACACTCGAGCGGCAACGGCCAACCCAGGGGTGCACCACATGCCGGACGCAACCAGTTTCGACGTTGAGGCCTTCGCTCGTCGAGAACGGCGCAGGGAGGAGCAGGAAGCACGGGAGGCTCGGGCTTGGGCCTCCCGCGCCCAACTCGAAGCCCGGCGGCTCGCACGGGAGATCGCCGATCGGTGCGGTGGCGTCGAGCGGGTGGTCCTCTTCGGCTCCCTGGCCCGGGGCGAAGCGGGGAGATCGTCGGCTGACATCGACCTAGCCGTGTGGGGGACTCCCGAGGGCGTGCTCCGGGCCGTCTCCATCGGCCTCGGCAGCCCCTTTCCCGTCGACGTCATCGACGCCCGCGACGCGCCCCCGCACCTGCTCCATTCCATCTTGAGGGATGGGGTGGTGCTCCATGCCCGCTGAACGATTCCGGATCCTGCAGGGGGAGCTCGTCTCCGACGCGCGGCTGCTCGACGAGATGGAAGGGAAGTGGCGCCTCGTCCAGCGCAAGCTCGGGCGCGTCGAGCCGGACGAATTCGACTATGTGGCGCTGGCCTACACTCTGTCGAACCTGTACTCCGTCATGGAGAACTACTTCCTTCGCATCGCCAAGGTCTTCGAAAACCGCCTCGACCCCGCTCGATGGCACCGGGACCTCCTCGAGCGTATGGCGATCGAGATCCAGGGTACGAGACCCGCCCTTCTGACCCCAGGGGAGAAGAGGGCCATCGACGAACTCAGAGCATTTCGCCACGTCTTCCGACACGTGTACCAGGGCCAGTTGGACATCGAGAAGCTGGCGCTGGTCGATCGCCGCGCACCGGGGGCGCTCGCCGCGTTTCGGGACGTTCACCGGCGCTTCCTGGCAGCCCTGGAGGCGATGATTGGGGCGGTTGAGGGCAACGGCGAAACCGGCGAAGCTTGACCGCTTGGGTGCGGCAAGCCCAAGAGGCCGACCCCGAAGACGAGCAGGAGCAAGGGGGCGCCGAGCATCGTGGCCACGGATACCCCAGCGGCGCCCTTCAACTTCCCCCCAGGGTGCGCAGCCGCTCCACCGCCGCCGCCAGCGCCCCTCGCCGGGGCGTGGGGGCAGGGCAGCTCTCGAGGACGAACTCGGCGGTGCGGATTACGTTTTTGAGGCGCGGGTGGGTCGGCAGGGTGCCGAGCGCGAGGTAGCGGTCCAGGGTCTGGGTGCGCTCCCAGCCGTCCTCGTTCACGTACACCGACCACTGGCCGCTGCGGCGCGCCAGCTCGGCCTTGTCGGCCTGGGTGGCGTCGGCCCACAGGTCGAGGGCCAGCCGCATGGTCTCGACGATCCACCGCCGCCGCTCCTCCCCCGGGAGCGAGGGCGCCAGCACCCGACCCAGCTCCTCCAGCGAGCGGTCCACGGCCCGCAGGTCGTCGAAAAAGCCCGGGTGCCGCTCCAACACCCGGGGCGTCAATCCGTTGAGGGCCTCCTCCAGGCGCTGGAGCCGGTGGCGGTTGCGGGTGACGTCGTCGGCCCACCGCACCACGGGGGCGGCCTCCGGGGCGGGGCCGAGCACCAGGAGGAGGAGCCGCGTTCCCTCCAGCTCCAGGGCGGCGGGCACCGCGGTACCCGACCAGGCCGGGCCGGCCGCGGGGTGGAGCTCGAGGGGGCCGCCGGCCGTGGGCAGCGCCCCGCCCTCTGAGCCCAGCGCGGCCAGCCAGCCGTCCACCACGGCCGCCGCCTCCGCCGCGAAAATCCTCGCGAAGGGTCGGCCCAAGAGGTCGGCGGCGGCCCAGCCGAAGCGCGCCTCGAACGCCTGGTTGCCGAAGGCGAGCTCCCGGCTCTCGTTGACGGCGACGATCGGGTGGGGCAGGGCGTGGAGCATGGCGGCCAGCCGCCGCTGCTCCAGCCGCAGCTCCAGCTCGGTCTGTTGGCGCGCCGCGAGCTCCCCGGCGAGGCGGCGGTTCTCCTGGGAGAGCTCGTGGGCCCGGCGCACCCGCAGCTGGGCCCCCACCCGGGCCAGCAGCTCCTCCCGGGCGAAGGGTTTGGTCAGGTAGTCGTTGGCCCCGCTCGCCAGCCCCTCGGCGAGGTCGGCCAGGCGGTTTCGGGCGGTGAGCAGCAGGACCGGGAGCTCCGCGGCGTGGTACCGGTGGCGAAGCCGCCGGCACACCTCGTACCCGGTCATCCCCGGCATCATCACGTCCAGCAACACCACGTCAAAGGCTTCCCCGGCTTCGACCCGCGCCAGGGCCTCGAGGCCGCTGGCACACGCCGTCACCGCCATGCCCGCCAGCTCCAGGTGGCTCTGCACCACCTGGCTGTTCACCGGGTCGTCGTCCACCGCCAGCACCCGGGGAGCCCCCGGGCCGGGGGCGACGGCGGAGAGGGCGGGCGGGGGGGCCGGCACCGGCGGGGGGTCCCGGGGCTCGGCGGGCCGTTCGCCGCCGGTGGCGGCGGGCAGGGTGAAGCGGAAGGTGGCGCCAGCGCCCGGGGTCGCCTCGGCCCACAGGCGGCCGCCGTGCAGCTCCACCAGTTGGCGGCTGATGCCGAGGCCGAGCCCTACGCCGCCCCGCGCCGCGGCGCCCTCGCCCTGCTCGAAGGCGTCGAAGACCCGCTCCAACTCACCAGCGGCGATGCCGATGCCGGTGTCGCGCACCGACACCTCGACCCCGGAACCAGCCGCGGCCGCGGCGACCGTCACCTCGCCGTGGTCGGTGAACTTGATGGCGTTGCCCACCAGGTTCAAGAGCACCTGATGGAGCCGGTCCTCGTCGCCGTCGACCGGGGGCAGCTCGGCCGGGATGGCGTTGACCAGGGCCAGCCGGCGCCCCTGGACCAGGGGGCGGGCCACCGCCAGCACCGCCTCGGCCAGGGCGCGCAGGTCCACCGCCCGCCGACAGAGGGCGAGGTCTCGGTTCTTGAGGCGCGCGAGGTCGAGGATGTCGTCCACCAGCTTGGCCAGGCGGCGGCCGCTGCCCGAGATCATCTCCAGGTGGCCGTGGGCCCCCGGGGACAACGGGCCGGCGGCCCCGGCCGAGAGGGCTTCGGCCAGGCCGATGATGCCGTGGAGCGGCGTGCGTAGCTCGTGGGAGGTGTTGGCCAAAAACTCGTCCTTCAGCCGGTCGAGCCGGGAGAGCGCCCCGATGTGCTCCTGGCGCTCGGCCGACAGCCGCTCCACCGCCGCGAACGCCCCGGAGAAGCGTCGCGCCAGGGCGAAGGACTGGGAACCGACCAGGAACAGAAAGCCGAAGGGCGCCACGTACGCGGTGGCCACGGCGCCGTGGTTGTGGAGGATGTCGTTCACCACCGCGGCGAAAAAGACCAAGAGGCCCAGCAGCACGCTCGCCGCCCCGGCGCGCCGGCGCCAAAACGCCCGGACCAGCACGAAGACCGCGTAGCCCAGGACGATCAGGATCACCGGGTGGAACGGGGTGACCAGGAGGCTCGACCACCGGGCGGGGGTCGCCACGGCGGCCACGGCGAAGGCGATGCAGGTGGCTCGCAGCAGCCGGCCCAGCCAGCGGGAGCATTCGTCCGGGAAGAGCGAGTGGACGAACGCCAGGAGCACGAGGAAAGCCAGGTGCACCGTCAGGAGCTCCCCCGCGAACAGCAACTCGAACGGGAAGCCGGGAAGGGCGAAGGTGAGGAAGCGGTTCTCGGTGATCAGCGTCCGGGCCGCGACGATCAGGCAGAAGGCGCCGAAGTAGGCCGCCGAGGGCTCCTGGCGGCGTAGGGCGAACAGGCACAAGTGGTAGGCACCCATCAGCAGCAGGGCGCCGAACACGAACAGGTCGAGCCCCCACTTGAGCTGCTGGGTCCGCGAGAGGTCCGCCGCAGCCCCCAGGGTCACCGGCGTCCACGGCCCGCCCCGGGCGTGGTGGAAGTTCGCGACCTGGAGCACGAGGTCCAGGGCCTCGGCGGTCGCGCCGATCGGCGCGACCTCGGTCCGGTACCGGGGCACGGTGGCGCCGCGGCTCGCGCCGACCACCCCGTTGGCGGCCACCGGGCGGCCGTTCGCCCACAGCCGGTAGGCCGAGGACGCGTCGAGGACGCGCACCGCCAGGGGCGGGGCGCCCGGCGGCAGCCGCACCCGCAGCCGAAAGGTGGCGACCCCGTCCCCGCCCAGCACCCGATCCCCGACCCGCCGGCCGTTCCAGGTGCCGGGCACCGGGAAGAACCCGTCGGGCGGCCCTGCGCCGGCCAGCCCCTCGGGGGGGATCAGCCGGCCCCAATAGAGCTCCCACTCGCCGCTCAAGTCGACGCTGCCGCCGGCCGCGAAGTCCCAGGCGGCGAGGTCGGCCACGCCCTGACGGGCTACGGGCGCGGCCCCGGCCGCCCCGCGCCCGGCCAAGCACACCAGGGCCGCCAGCAGTACGACGACGATCCGGTTCGGGACACTCCTGGGAGGCACTCGGCTCCTCGGACCGGTCGCCCAGCGTGACGGCCCGCGCCCCTCGCCGCGCTGGCTCAAGACGCCTTGGCGGCAGCCGTCGCCAGCCGGCTCAGCGCCGCCAGCTCCTGCCCCAGCACCTGCGGGTTCCGGCACACGTGGAACCCCCACGTCCCCAGCGTCCCCCAGTTGTTCACCGCCGACACCCACCGCCGGGCCGCCTGGTGCTTGGCCTTGGTCTGGTCGTCCTCGAAGCCCTTGATCTCCAGGATGAGTGTCTGGCCGTTCTTGAGGCGGACGAGGTAGTCGGGGAGGTAGACGTGGCTCGCGCCGAGGTACTCGTAGGGGACGGTGCACTCCAGGTGGTCGTTGCGGGCGTAAAACGCCACGGGCCCCGAGTCCTGTGATGCCTGCTCCAGCCGGAACGCCGCCGACTGCTCCCACGTGGCGGTGTCGAGCACCACCTGGTTGAGGTGGCTCCTCTGGGTGCCGCAGCAGGAGCGGGTCGTCTTGAAGTTCACCTCGCCCGTCGAGCCGATGGGCTTGTAGCGGTTCAGGATCGGCAAGAGCGGCGGCTCGCCCTGGCTCTCGTCGGGCTCGATGGCGTCGATCAGCCGCTCCTCGATCCGCTTGACGTAGGTCTCTAGGCCGAGCTCTCGCCGGTCCTCGCCGTTCCAGTTCACCTTGCGCGCCACGTACTCCTCCACCAGCCGGTACACCTGGGGAAAGAGCTGGTGGCGGGCTTGCAGCTTGAGCTTGGGGCTGCGCCCCTCCGACCCCTCGGTCAGGGCCCGCACGACGCGCCGCGCGATCTCGAACTGGATGGTCTGGAGGTGCGTGCTGGCGTAGAACTCGTGCCGGTCCTGGGTCAGGGCGTCGAAGCCGCCGAGCTTCGGGCTCCCGGTCTGGTGGCCCACCTGGGGCTTCACGAAGACCGCCGTGGGCGTCCGGTTCGGCTCGATGGTGACGGCCTCCATGGTCCCCACGTCGGCCCGGATGAAGTTGGACCGCAAGGCGAAGGCGAAGCCCTCCACCACCGGGAAGCGGATCTCGAAGTGCCGGCGCTCGTCCAAGGCAAAGACGTGGTTCTTCGGCCGGTCCACGGGCGTCGGGGTCCCCGTCTTGCGCCCCTTGAACGGCACGATCGAGAAGGGCACGCCGTACACGTCGACGTACTCCTCGGTAAGGCACCCCGTCTCCGGGTCGACCGTGTAGTCCATGCGGCGGAGCCCCCGGCCGATGACCTGCTCGCACAAGAGCTGGCTGCCGAAGGCCCGCAGCCCCAGGATGTGGGTGACGTTGTTCGCGTCCCACCCCTCCGAGAGCATCTGCACGCTCACCACGCAGCGCACCTGCTCGCCGGGCTTGCCGAACTTGCCCACGGTCGAGACGATCCCCCGCAGCTGCTCCGCCGCATCGGAGCGGCTCACCCGTGGGTCCTCGCTCTCGGCCTTGGCCAAAAGCTTCGAGTCGATGCGCAGGGTGGAGAGCCGGCCCTCGGCGTTGGAGAAGTACTCCCCGAAGAGCTTGCCCGTGCCGAAGGCAGTCCGGAGTCCGGAGTTCGGGGTCCGGCGTCCCCGGGTCTTTCGACTCTGGACTCCGGACTCCTCGACTCCGGACTCCTCGACCACCTCCACCGTCTCTTCACCCGAGATGTTCTTGGCGAACACCGCGGCGATGTCGGTGTTGTCGCAGACCACGATCATCACGGGCGGCACGCGCTCCTGTCCCGGCGCGGCTTCCTGGAAGTACTCGAACCGCTCCTTCCACTGCCCCATGAGCGTCGCGAGCGCGTCCTCGGCCTCCCGCCACACCACGTCGGGCTTGGGCTTGCCGCCCGGGAGCTTCTCGCCGGGCTGGAGGTTGTCGCAGATGTGGCGCCACAGGGCGAAGTACTTGGGCTCGGGCCGGCCGGTGGTGTCGCTCACCGGGAGCCGCGGGATCTTCACGATGCCCGACTCGATGGCGTCCACGAGGCCGAAGTCGCTCACCAGCCAGGGGAAGGGCGAGCCCTCGATGTAGCCGCTGCCCGTCAGGTAGAAGGGCGTGGCCGAGAGGTCCACCGCGAGGCGCACGCCGCAGGCCTGGTTGAGCCGGTCGAGGCCCGAGATCCACACCGTGGCCTCCTCGCGCTCGGCCTTCTCCTCGGCCGATAGCTTCTCCCCCTCCCCCACGGGCGCCGGGCGGTAGGCGTGGTGGGCCTCGTCGTTGAGCACCAGGAGCGGGCCCCGGTCGTACAGGTCGCCGAGCACGCGGCGGCCGAAAGCCTCGGGGCTCTCCTCCCCCTTGTTCACCACCACGTAGCTCTTGCCGCCCTCGGCGTGGGGCGACTCGGGCAGGAAGCCGTGCCAGTTGGTCACGAGCACCTTGCCCTTGGCGAGCTCGGGCATGAGCTGGGAGGGCACGAGGTCGAAGGCCTGGTAGTAGTTCTCCGGGTTGTCGGGCCGCAGGACCTGCAAGCGCTCCTTGATGGTGAGGTTGGGGCAGACCACGAGCACGGCGGAGGCGTAGCGGTCCCGCGAGGTTCCCCTGCCGCGGTTGCAGAACGCCCAGGCGATGAGCATCGCCATCACGACGGTCTTGCCGCTCCCGGTCGCCATCTTGCAGCCGTAGCGCAGGAGGCTCGGCAGGCCCGGCTCGTTCGGGCGGTCCAGGAGGCGCGGCGGCACGGTGAGCCGCCGCTTCTCCTCGAAGGTCGTCTTCTCCCCCCGGCGCAGCCGGTCGTAGTCCGCCTTGGCCAGGGCCATGTTCTGCCGCGGGAGCTTCCTTCCGGCCTCCAGGATCTCCTGGAGGTAGAGGATCGTCTCCACGGCTTCCAGCTGGCAGAAGAAGAGCCGCCGCAGCCGGTCGTCGCGCGTCCAGTGCCGCAGAAGCTCCCGGGTCACCGTGCTCGCGCCGTCCCAGCCCCTCTCGCGCCACGCCTTCACGTCGGCGCGCAGGGCGTTCACGAGCGGCAGCTCGTCGCGCTCCTCCTCGGCGAAGAGGTTCATCTGGGCGCTGGCCGTGGCCTGCGTCTTGTACCAGTAGCTGGCCGGCCGGCGGTCCGGGTGGCGGTAGGGCTCGCCCGTGTCGGCCCGGTAGACCCAGTGCGCCGTGGGCTCGGCGAAGGGACTGCACAGGATGGGCTTCCCAACCGGCTGAACCGGCAGGTCTTGCTGCTCGGCCTTCATAGCCCGATCCCCTGGAGGTACGCGGCGACGGCGGCCACGAAACTCTCGGCTTGGTCCGCGAAGGTTTCGGCTTCTTCCGGCAACACGACGACGGGACCTTCGGCGTAGTCCGCCGCCAGCCGCTTCTCGAAAGCGGCGTGAAGCCAGCGGGAGAGTTCCCGGGACACGCGTCCGCCCTTGATGAACTCTCGGTCGAAGAGTGAAATGGCGGCCGAGTGTCTGGAGGTGCCCAGCGCCTCGGTCGCGAGGAGTGCCGAGACCGCATAGAACATGGCGTAGTACGACCGGTTGACCGAGTCACGCAGGAGCCCGTCCCGGATGAGGGCGCGAGCCGCCCGGGCCGCCTCCCGTGCCTGCTCCATCCGGTAATGCGCAAGTTCTTTGAGTACCTCGGTCATGTCGCGGCCACTCCGTCCCGGAGGATGTTTCTGACGAAGGGGTGCCGGCCTTCCGCCTTGCGTGCGAACTCCGCCTCGTCGAACTCCACGGCCATGATGAGCAGGTCATTGTCGAACCCGACCTCCCAGGAGATACGGCTGATCTGGGCCTCCATCTCGCGGGTCACGGCCGGCAGGATCACGCAGACGTCCAGGTCCGACTCCCAGGTGGCATCGCCCCGGGCGCGCGAGCCGTAAGCCAGGATCTGGGCGGCCGGGTACTGCGCCCTCACCCGCTCTGCAAACACGCGGAGGATGCGCCGGTCGCTGTCGCTCATCATGGGGTGTCTCCTTGAGCGGCGGGGCAAGCCCCGCCCTACGGCTGCTCGGGCCTACTCATGAGCAAGGTCCCTGGCGCCATGAATCACGGCGATGACGTCGATCTGATCTGCCTTGAGTCGGTAGATGATGCGATACCATCCCTCGAACACCTCGCGAACTCGCTCCGTCCGATACTCGGGGACCGGACGGCCCGCCATCGGAAAGGCGCCGATCTGCTGGGAACGCCGCGTGAGGCGATCGACCATCCTCAACGCATATCCGGTCGAATCCTGGGCGATGTAATCGTGAATCGCCCGCAGGTGGCGCTGAGCCGTGGCCGTCCAATGGACCTTCATTTGGGCAGGCCGTACTGGGCCCGCACCGTGTCAACGTCGGCGGTTCTTCCCTCCTCGCTATCCGCCAGCCCCGCCTCGATGGCCTCGCGGACGTAGATCTGGTGGATCAGGTCCTCCCACGTCGAGTTGGGGGGAAGAGCCTCTACGATCTTCTTCGCTTCATCACGAATGTCTCTTGCTTCCATCGTCTGCTCCTCCTTAGCAGGGTCCGGAGTCGGTCAGTCCGGAGTCCGGAGTCGGTCAGTCCGGAGTCCGGAGTCGGTCAGTCCGGAGTCCGGAGTCTTCGGAGATACGTGGCGAAGCCGGCGATCATGCTCACCACTTCGTCCGCCAGGCGATAAACCTCCGCAAAGTTCGCTTCGGTAAGATACTTGAGGTCCAGAGCCACGTAGAGGAGGGATTGAACTTCCACAGCAGACCCGCGCGCCACATCGAGGAACCGGGCGAACTCCTTGTCTCCCTTTCGCCAGCCGATCCCGCAGGTACGCGAGGTACGAGTGGACGCCCAGCGTCCACGTATCCCGGTACGCCTTGACCATCTCGGGCTCGCGGGTGAGGTCCTGCTCCTTGTCCTTGACGTCGCGCTTGCCGATCTCGGGCTGGAAGTTCGAGGCGAACTTGATGCCGTAGGGCGGGTCCATGTAGATCATCTGGACCTTGCCGGCGAGCCCCTCGCGGTGCGCGAGGCTGGCCATGACCTGGAGCGAGTCGCCGAGGATCATGCGGTTGGCCCAGTCCACGTCGTGCTGGTAGAACTGGACCGCCTTGGCGTATTCGAGCTTCGGGTCGGCAAAGAGGTCGCGCTGCACGTCTTCCCGCGCCGCGACCTTGAGGATGGCTTGCGTGGCCACCCGCTCGTGGATGTGGAGCGCCACGGGATCGACGGCGAAGCCCTTCTGCTCCCGTTTCCCCGCCCACTCCAGCCACGGTTCCTGACTGCGCAGCGCCTCGGCCAGCATCTCGGCCTCCTCGGCCGTCAGCGCCCGCGTCCGCGCCGCCTCCAGGAGCTCGGGCAGCTTGTCCGGCGCGGCCGTCGGGTCGAACCGCAGCACCGGCGGCAGGTGCGGGTTGTAGGCGTACTCGATCTTGCGGGTCTCGCGAACTCTGCCTTGGGCGGCGAGCCCGGCGGGTGGGATGTTCTTGCGCTTGGCGTCGTGGCGGTAGTCGAGCACCGCGGGTCCGGAGCCCTTGGGTCCGGAGTCCGGAGTCCTTGGGTCCGGAGTGGAAGGGCCGAACGCCCGAGTCTCTTGACTCCGGACACCGGACTCCGGACTGCCCGACTCCGGCTCTCCGAGCACCTCCACGAGCCGGCGCACCTCGTCGGCGTCGGGCGCCTCCTTGCCCGTCTCCCAGCGCGAGACCTTTCCCTGGCTCGCGCCGATCAGTTCCCCCAGGCGAGACTGGTTGATCCCCCTCGCCGTGCGTGCCGCCTTGATCCACCCGCTCGTCGCCACGCCGTTTCCCTCCTGCTGCCCCAGCCCCCAAAGGGGCCCCTCGCTTCTGCGCTTTCGTGCCCCGGCCCGGCCGGGGGCTCACCCAGCGGCTCCTTACATAGTACAAGACAGGGCCAACCCGCCAGTCCGTTTCGTGGCCGGCCTTCGGCGACCCCGGGCCACCGTTTTACCCGCGCCCCGAGGCCTGGCCGCCTTCCGTTCTCCCCAACCCCGGATCTCTGAGCCACCGGGCGGGTCCGCGCCCGGAGCCCACCGCCCCGGTTTTCCCTATCAGGACAGCGGAGTTTGCGGGTTTTCACGGGTTTTCACGAGGCCGGCCGTTGCCACCGACCGCGCCGACCCCGAGGATATGGCGTTGCGCGGGGCTCGCCCGAGCCCCCGGGGGGGGCCGCTACCACGACGAGGGCAGGAGGCCACGACCCATGACGACGCGCCCACGGACCCGGCAGGACCGCTCGGCCACCCCTTGGCGCCGCGCCATGGCCGGCTTGTTGCTCGGCGTGCTCGCCGCCCCGGCGGCCCTGGCCGTGTCCCCGACCCAGGCGACCAAGGTCGGGGACACGGTTACCAACCCGGTCACCGGCAAAGACGTGGTGGTCCTCGAGCTCCTGCTAGACCCCGCCGACTCGGGCGCGAGCCCGCTGGAGCTCGCCTACGTCCGCACCTCGGACGGGTACCTCGTGCTGGTCAAGAACCAGGTCGGGGACACCCTGTACACCTACGACGCGGCCGGGACCGCGGTGAAGCTGGTGGTCGTTGCCACCGACCCCGCCACCAAGGCGGCCACGGTGCGGCCCGCCGCCGACCCCCAGGCGCCGACCGCGCCGGTCGAGTACGCCGCGCCCTGGTCCGGGGGCTCGGCCGGCGACGCGGCCCAGAACACCACCCAGAGCAGCTCGAGCGGCGTTCGGGTGGTGAACGTGGGCGCCGGCGGCAGCAACGGTGGGTGGGGCACCCTGTTCATTCCCCCCACCGCCGGCGGCAGCGGGTCCACGGGCGGCGCGGTCGACCACACCAACGCGACCGCCGTGAGCACCGCGACCCAGGTCGCCCTCGAGGCCGGCAGCGTCGGCGGCGCCGGGGGCAAGGGGGGCGACTCCTACGGCTCGTTCTGGAGCGGCCAGCCCGGCGGCAACGGCGGCCAGGGGGGCACGGTCCGGGTCACCAACCAGGCCGCCCTGGCGACCTCGGGCACCGGCACGTACGGGATCTTCGCCTACAGCCGCAGCGGGCCGGCCGGCGCCGGCGGCGGCGGGTACCTCTGGTCCGGCAGCGGCGCCGGCGGGCACGGGAGCGACGGAGGGAGCGTCACGGCCACCAACCAGGCCGAGGTCCGCACCACCGGCGTCGACGCCATCGGGATCTACGGCCTGAGCGTGAGCGGGAACGGCGGCTCGAGCGGCGGCAGCTGGGGCATCGTGGGGTCCACGGCCAGCGGGTCCCTGGGCGGCAACGGCGGCGGCGTCACCCTCACCAACAGCGGGCTCCTCTGGACCTCGGGCACCGGCGCCCACGGCATGCTCGGCCAGTCGATCGGCGGAACCGGGGGCAACTCGGGGTCGGCGGGGGGCGTCGTGGCCACGGGCGGC
>JBBIIA010000021.1:0-40311 GCA_037446775.1 Deltaproteobacteria bacterium | reverse complement strand
GTGGAGAAGAAGGTCAACGACGCCATCGCCAAGTACGGCGAGGACAAGGTCGTCAAACTGCCCAACACCGGCTACTACCTGCCGGTCATCTACGGGATCCTCGGCCACAAGGTCGAGACCCTCGGGGACATGAAGCCGGTCCTCGCCAAGTGCAAGTCGCTCCTGCCCCCCCAGGTGGCCGAGAGCCTGTGGGTGCCCTACCTCGGCCACGGCCTCGACGCCGGCATGCAGACCCTCTTTTGCTACGACCTGGAAGAGGCGCTGAAGTACCTGGAGACCCCCCCCTACGTGCTGGGCGAGGACCCGACCGAGGACAACATCTGGCTCGGCGCCGCCGACGACATCATCATGCGCAAGCGCGGCGTCGAGTTCGTGGACGGCTCCGCTCCCGGCTTCGCGGCGGTGGTCGGCTCGGCCCCGGACAGCAAGACCGCGGCCAAGATGGCCAAGGAGCTCCAGGAGAAGGGCATTTACGTCTTCATGGCGGGGGAGCACAACGGCACCACCTTCGCCGAGCAGCTGCGGAAGGAAGGCGTGCAGGTCGGCTGGCCGACCCGGCTCGTCCCCTTCGGGCGGGACACCTCGGCGGCCATCCACGCGGTGGGCTTCGCCACCCGCGCCGCCATGGCCTTCGGCGGCGTCAAGCCCGGGGACTTCCGGGGCATCCTGCGCTACAACCAGCTGCGGGTGTTCGCCTTCGTCCTGGCCCTCGGTAAGGTCACCGACGAGTGGTACGCGGCGGCCGCGGGCGCCATCAACTACGGCTTCCCGACCATCGCCGACTCCGACATCCCCCAGATCCTGGTCACCGGCATCTGCACCTACGAGCACGTGGTGTCGAACATCCCCCACGACCAGATGGTGGCCAAGGCCATCGAGGTCCGGGGCCTCAAGATCCACATCTCCAAGATCGACATCCCGGTCTCCCACTCCCCGGCCTTCGAGGGCGAGCGGATCGGCAAGGACGCCATGCACGTGGAACTCGCCGGCCCCAAGAGCGAGGGCTTCGAGTTCTGCCGCATGAAGCCCCTGGACCAGGTGGAGGACGGCAAGTTCACCGTGGTGGGCCCCGACCTCGACACCCTCACCCCCGGCAAGGCCCACCCCATGGCGATCTGGGTCGACGTGGCGGGGCGCAGCATGCAGCCCGACTTCGAGCCGATCCTCGAGCGCCAGATCCACCACCTCTTGAACGGCGCCGAGGGCGTGCTGCACATCGGGCAGCGCGACATCATCTGGATGCGGATCTCCAAGAAGACCTACGAGGCGGGCTTCCGCCTGAAGCACTTCGGCACCATCCTCCACGCCAAGTTCCACAACGAGTTCGGGAAGATCCTGGACAAGGTCCAGGTGACGATCTACACCGATCCGGACAAGGTGAAGGAGCTGATGGCCCAGGCTCGGTCGGTGTACAAGGAGCGCGAGGAGCGCCTCGGCTCTATGACCGACGAGAGCGTGGAGACCTTCTACTCCTGTACCCTTTGCCAGTCCTTCGCGCCGGACCACGTGTGCGTGATCAGCCCCGAGCGGCCCGGCCTGTGCGGCGCCTACAACTGGCTGGACGGCAAGGCCGCCTACGAGATCACCCCCACCGGCCCGAACCAGCCCATCAAGAAGGGCGGCGTGATCGACGAGCGCCTCGGCCAGTGGAACGGCGTCAACGACTTCGTGCTGAAGAACTCCCACGACGCCATCACGTCCTTTAGCGCCTACTCCCTGATGGTCGACCCGATGACCTCCTGCGGCTGCTTCGAGGCCATTACGGTGCTTCTGCCCATGGCCAACGGCGTCATGGTCGTCGATCGCGACTACGCGGGGGCGACCCCCTGCGGCATGCCCTTTTCGACGCTGGCCGGCTCGGTGGGCGGCGGCGCCCAGACCCCGGGCTTCGTCGGCATCTCCCGCTTCTACGTCGGCTCCAAGAAGTTCATCTCGGCCGACGGCGGCATCAAGCGCCTGGCGTGGCTGCCCAAGGCCATGAAGGAGTCGATGAAGGACGTGATCGACCGCCGGGGCCAGGAGGAGGGGGTACCCGACCTCTATGAGAAGATCGCCACCGAGGAGAACGCCACCACCGAGGAAGAGGTGATGGAGTTCATGCAGAAGGTGGGACACCCGGCCCTGGAGATGGACCCGATGATGTAGCGGCGCGCCGGGGGCGGGCCCTGGCCCGCCCCCGGGCCCTGTTTACTGACTGACGAAAGGAGATACGGGCCATGGGACTTACTGGGATTCAGATCTACAAGCTGCTCCCGCAGACCAACTGCAAGGACTGCGGTGAGCCCACCTGCCTCGCCTTCGCCATGAAGCTCGCGGCCGGGAAGGCCGAGCTGGCGAAGTGCCCCTTCGTGTCCGAGGAGGCCAAGGGCAAGCTCGCCGAGGCCAGCGCGCCGCCGATCCGCGACGTGGTGCTCGGGCAGGGCGCGGACGCCCACAAGGTGGGCGGCGAGATCGTGAAGTACCGCCACGAAAAGACCTTCGTGAACCCCACCGGCATCGCGGTGGCGCTCAGCAACGCCAACCCCGGCGCGGTGGACCAGGAGCTCAAGTGGCTCAACGAGACCGGCTTCGAGCGGGTCGGCTTGATCCTCAAGCCGAGCTACGCCTTCCTGTGGGACGAGAAGAAGGATCACGCGTCCTTCCTCGACCTGGTGAAGAAGGTGGCCGCCGGCACCGAGAAGGGCCTGATCGTCGCGTCGGAGAGCTTCGACACCCTCAAGGCGGCGGCCGAGGCCCTCAAGGGCAAGAAGTTCGCGGTGCACGCGGCCACGGTCGCCACCGCCGACGCCTTCGTCCAGCTCGCCAAGGACACCGGCTGCGCGGTGGTGGCCAAGGGCGACACCCTGGACGAGCTGGCGGCGATCGGCGAGAAGTTCGTCGCGGCGGGCCTCAAGGAGGTGCTCCTCGACACCGGCTGGAAGGGCCTGCGGGACACCCTGTCGGCCAACATCGCCATCCGCCGGGCGGCCCTGGACAAGAAGGTGCGGGCGGTGGGCTTCCCCACCATCGCCTTCCCCTGCGCCATGACCCAGGACAAGACCCTCCAGGCCGCGTACGCGGCGCTCCTCATCGACAAGTACGCCGGCGTGGTGGTGCTGGGAAGCCTCGATCCGGCCGTCACCCTGCCGCTCTTGGTGAACCGGCTGAACATCTACACCGACCCTCAGCGGCCCATGACCATGGACCAGAAGATCTACGAGATCGGTGCCCCGGGGCCGAAGAGCCCGGTGATCATCACCACCAACTTCGCGCTCACCTACTTCGTGGTGAGCGCCGAGGTGGAGGGGAGCCGGGTCCCGACCTGGCTCCTGATCATGGACACCGAGGGGATGAGCGTCTTGACCGCGTGGTCGGCCGGGAAGTTCGTCGCCGACGCCATGGCCCCCTTCGTCAAGAAGATCGGCATCGCCGACAAGATCGCCCACCAGAAGATCATCATCCCCGGCTACGTCGCCCAGCTCTCCGGCGAGTTCCAGGAGGAGCTCGGCGAAGGCTGGGAGGTGATCATCGGGCCCCGGGAAGCGGCGGACATCCCGAAGTTCCTCAAGGCCTACGCCGCCAAGGCGGCCTAGCGTAGCTCCGAGAGGCCGCCGCACCGGTGCGGCGGCCTCCTCCATTTCTCTGCTGGCATGAGCACTGCCCGTGGCGGGCAGGAGGAAGCGAATGATGAAGATCTACACGATCGCCGAGAGCATCAACATCATGTCCAAGACCATCGGACCCGCGATCCGGGAGAAGATCAAGGGCCCGATCCAGAAGATGGCCGAGGAGGAGCTGGCGGCGGGTGCGGACATGCTCGACCTGAACCTCGGCCCCGCCCGCAAGGCCGGGGACGAGATGATGGAGTGGCTGGTGAAGACGGTCCAGGAGGTGAAGAAGGACGTTCGCCTCGCCCTGGACACCACCAACACCGTGGCAGTGGAGGCCGGCCTCAAGGTGTGCAACCAGCGCGCCCTGGTCAACTCGATCTCGGCCCAGCCAGCGAGCATGGACGAGCGGCTGCCCTTGGTGAAGAAGTACGACGCCGACTTCGTGGCGCTGACCATGAGCGAGGAGGGCATCCCGCGGGACGCCAACGAGCGCGCCGTTGCCCTGTCGACGATCATGGCCCGGGGCGACGAGCTCGGCATCGCCCACGCCCGGTACTGGGTCGACCCGATCGTGCTGCCGGTGTCGGTGGACATCAACCAGGTGAAGTCCTACGTCGAGTTTCTGCCCATGGTGAAGGACATCGTCCCGGGTGCCACCAACACCTGCGGCCTGTCCAACGTCTCCAACGGGGCGCCCCACGAGCTCCGGGTGATCCTCAATCAGGTCTACCTGATGATGCTGTACCACGTCGGCCAGGAGTCGGCGATCGTCGACGCCTACGACGCGGACATGATGGCCCTGTGCCAGGGCAAGCGGGCCGCCGAGGTGGCGTACGTCGCCAAGCTGATGGAAGGCGAGGACGTGGCGCCCTCCAACGACGCCGAAAAGGTCCTGTACAAGACCTTCAAAGTGCTCAACGGGGACGTGCTGTACTCCCACTCCTGGCTCCAGGACTGAGCCGACTCTCCCCCTCCGGGGGACACGAAAGCCGGCGGGCAGCCCTTCGGGGTTGCCCGCTTTTTGCTAGGGGCCCTTTTCTCTTGACAGCCCTATAACGGCATTTTATCTTGCCACCCGTAGCTGGCGCCGAGGGCGAGAGGACTCGAACCGCGGTTGGTTTCCGCTCTTGACACGCTAGCGGGTGCGCTGTTACGTTGAGCGATCATTCATTTTGCGTCGAGGATCCTCCCGCGGCACCACGTGGTGCTCGCAGGACTGTGCGAGGCAGGTGCATTCGTGGGGAAGCGAAAGAAGTCCAGTTACATCATTCAGTCGGTCACGAACGCCCTCGACCTGATGGAGGAGTTTCGGGGGGAGGATACCGAGCTCGGCGTGACCGAGCTCTCAAAGCGATTGGCGCTGCACAAGAACAACGTCTTTCGGCTCTTGGCAACCCTCGAGAGCCGGGGGTACATGGAACAGAATAAAGTCACGGGCAACTACCGCCTGGGTCTGAAGGTTCTCGAGCTCGGACAGGTCTTCATCAAGCACATGGGCCTTTTGAAGATGGCCCGGCCGGTCCTCGAGGAGATCGTCGAGAGCGCCAACGAGACCGCCTACCTCGGGCTGATCCGGGACGACCGGGTGGTGTACGTAGACGTGGTCGAGGCCACCCGTCCGGTCCGGGTGGTCTCCCGGGTGGGGGTGGGGCTGCCGGTGTACTGTTCGGCGGTGGGCAAGGCGCAGATCGCCTTTGAATCCATCGACGAGGTGGAGCGGATGCTGGGGGAGTCGGCGATTCGGCGCTTCACCAAGAACACGGTGGCCAACACCGATGCTCTCCTGGCGCAGTTGGAGCAGATTCGGGGCCAGGGGTACGCCCTCGACGACGAGGAGTACGACGAAGGCATCCGGTGCGTCGGCGTGCCGATACGGGACTACACGCGGCGGGTCATCGCCGGGCTGTCGGTGTCGGGCCCCGCCTATCGGTTCACCGATGTGCGGCTCCAAAGCGAGTTGATTCCCCTCGTCCTGGAGGCGGGGCGACGGCTCTCCAGCCGCCTCGGATACGAGGTGGGGCGCGAAGCCTGACTCCGGACCCTCGGCGCGGACAAAGAAAAACCCCTTGGTGCGCAAGGGGTTTTTCTTTGTCCGGACCCTTTAGTCAAGCTAAAGTGGTTTTATTCAGGCTAAAGACTTCTTGACCGGCTTTGGGTCCCCGCATAGAATGCACGAACTTCCGTTCGTGCCCTGCCCAACCGAGGTTTCCGCCCGTGCCCGAAGACCTGAGACCGGCCAAGAAGGCGAGCGGCCGAGCGCCGGTAGCGCGGGCCAAGAAGGCGCGGGTGAACAGGGCGGGCGGGCCGGGCGCGGCGGGGGGGCGGGAGGGGGGAGCCGAGGAGTTCAGCATCGGCTCCAAGATCAAGGCCCTGCGCCTGCTGCGCAAGAAGACCCTGCAGGAAGTCGCCGACGAGACCGGGTTCTCTCCGGCGCTGATTTCCCAGATCGAAAACAACAACGTCTCGCCCCCCATCGCCACCCTGTCGCGGGTGGCCAAGGTCCTGGGGGTTCGGTTGGGGTACTTCTTCCGGGACGAGGGGCCGGAGGAAACCTATGAGGTGATGCGGCGGGAGGACCGGCCCGTGGTGACCCGGGTCATCTCCCGCAGCGGTGGTCAGCACGGCTACACCTACCACGCGCTCACCCACCGCAAGCGCGACAAGACCATGGAGCCCTTCCTCCTCTTCGTGGACCCCGGGCTGCGGGAGGACGGCAACCTGTACAGCCACGACGGCGAGGAGTTCCTGCTGATCCTCGAGGGGGAAGCGGAGCTCTTGCTGGAAGGCGAGCGGATCGTCCTGCGGGAAGGGGACAGCGTCTACTTCGAGTCGAGCCTCCGCCACCGCCTGATCGCCCACGGGGCGGTGGGCGCCCGGGTGCTCGCGGTGCTATCCAAGGGCCCGTGACCGCGGGCAGGAGATCGGCCATGAAGCAAGCCAAGGGCGCCCGAAAGGTGGCCGCCGCCGTGACGGCGGTCCTCCAGTACATCGCCGAACGCGAGGCGGTCGGCCCGGTGGTCGAATCCGTTTCGGCCCCCCCCCTGTCGCCCCCCTGCCCGGCGGCCGCCTGGGGCATGACCGGTCGCCAGGATGCCATGCTGTTCCGCACCTTGTGGCAGAGACGCCTGACCAAAACCTGGTAGGCCTCGATTCCCTGTCTGATCCCTTTGCTGTGCCCCCTTTGGGAAGGAGCGCGCCATGACCAAGCCCGCCAAGAACCCGCTGAAGATCACCGACGTCACCTTGCGCGACGGCCACCAGAGCTTGTTCGCCACCCGGATGCGCACCGAGGACATGGAAGCCCTCGCCGAGAAGATCGGCAAGGTCGGCTACCACGCGATGGAGGTGTGGGGCGGCGCCACCTTCGACACCATGCACCGGTTCCTCGGGGAGGACCCCTGGGCCCGGCCGAAGCGCCTGCGGCGCTACGTGCCGAAGGAGGTGAAGTTCCAGATGCTCCTGCGGGGGCAGAACCTGGTCGGGTACCGAAACTACGCGGACGACGTGGCCAACGCCTTCGTGGACGAGGCGTGCGACGCCGGGGTGGAGATCTTCCGGGTCTTCGACGCCCTCAACGACGAGCGGAACTTCGTCACCGCGGCCAAGGCGGTCAAGCGCAACGGCCAGCACTTCCAGGCCGCCCTCTCCTACACCGTGACCGAGCCCAAGATGGGTGGCGCGATCTTCACCAAGGAGTACTGGGTGGAGAAGGCGAAGGTCTTCGCCTCCATGGGGGCCGATTCGATCTGCATCAAGGACATGGCGGGCCTCTTGTCGCCGGACGACGCCTTCGAGCTCGTCAAGGCGATCAAGAAGGCGACGAAGCTACCCCTGGAGCTCCACTGCCACGCCACCTCGGGGCTCGCCGAGTACAGCTTCCTCAAGGCCATCGAGGCCGGGGTGGACATCATCGACACCTGCTCGGCTCCCTTCGCGAGCCGCTCCAGCCACCCGGCGGTGGAGCCCATCGTGGCGCTCCTCAAGGGGAGCGATCGGGATCCCGGATTCGACATCGACCTCCTCAACGAGATCGCCGAGGACCTGGAGGTGATCGCGCCCAAGTACAAGCACCTCCTGGATACCAGCCGCCTGGCCATGGTGGACATCAGCGTGCTGCTGCACCAGGTTCCCGGGGGGATGCTCTCGAACCTCGTCAATCAACTCCGGCAGGCCCAGGCGGAAAACCGGCTCCAGGAGGTGTTCGAGGAGCTGCCCCGGGTGCGCAAGGACCTGGGCTACCCGCCCCTGGTCACCCCGTCGAGCCAAATCATCGGGGTCCAGGCGGTGCAAAACGTGCTCTTCGGCAAGCCCGGGAGCGTGACCGAGCGCTACAAAATGATCTCCGCCCAGGTGAAGGACTACTGCTACGGCTTGTACGGATGCCCGCCGGCGCCCATCGACCCCGAGTTGCAGGCGCTGGCCCTCAAGGGCTACTCCCGGGGGACGACCCCGGTCACTTGTCGGCCCGCCGACATCCTGGAGCCGGAACTCGAGAAGGCCAAGGCGGAGGTGGGCGGCCTGGCCAAGAACCAGAAGGACCTGCTCCTCTACACCATGTTCCCCACCACCGGTTTGCGGTTCCTCCGGGTGCGGGAGGGCCAGGAGTCGGCGCCCGCGGAGTGGACGGCCCGTACCCTCGAAGACGCCAGGGCCGACGAGGAGCTGTGCCGCAAGGCGCTCGCCGGCGAACTGGTGGAGAAGCCCAAGAAGGACGTCCCCAGCAAAGGGCCGGGCGCCCGCACCTACAAGGTCTTCGTGGACGGCGAGTACTTCGAGGTGGCGGTCGAGGGCGAGGGTGGGCTCCCGGTGGTTACTGCCGTAGCCCCGGCCCCGACAGCGGCCGCCGCCCCCAAGGCCGTGGCGGCGCCTGCTCCGGCCCCCAAGGCGCCCGCCCCGGCCGCCCCCGCGGCGCCCGCCCCCAAGCCCCAGGCTTCCGCCAAGGGTCAGGTGACGGCGCCCATGCCGGGGATGATCGTCGATTACCTAGTGGCCCCGGGAGACGCCGTGAAGGCCGGAGACATCGTGGTCATCCTGGAGGCGATGAAGATGGAAAACAGCCTCGAGGCGAGCGTGGACGGGGTAGTGCAGGAGGTGCTCTACAGGAAGGGGGCCAGCGTCGCCAAGGACGCCGTCCTGTTGACGATTGGCTGAGACACTGTTCGCAGATGAGGAGCCCGGGTTCGCCCCCGGTCGGCTCCCCAACCGGAGGGTAACGGCATGAGCCTTCAGCAGAAGTTTGAGCTCCTTGCCCGCAAGAACCGCGAGGCCGAGGCCGGCGGCGGCGAGGACCGCATCGCCAAGCACCGGGCCCAGGGAAAGCTCACCGCGCGGGATCGCCTGGGCCTGCTCTTCGACCCCGGCACCTTCGTCGAGGTCGACAAGTTCGTCACCCACCAGTGCACCAACTTCGGCATGGCCGAGACGGTGTTTTTGGGGGACGGCATCATCACCGGCTACGGCAAGGTGGAGGGCCGCACGGTCTACGCCTACGCCCAGGACTTCACGGTCTTCGGCGGCAGCCTGTCGCTCACCATGGCCAACAAGATCTGCAAGGTCATGGACATGGCCCTCAAGAACGGGGCCCCGGTAGTGGGCTTGAACGACTCCGGGGGGGCGCGCATCCAGGAGGGGGTCCAGAGCTTGGCCGGGTACGCCAACATCTTCCAGCGCAACGTCATGAGCTCGGGGGTAGTCCCCCAGATCTCCGCCATCATCGGCACCTGCGCCGGGGGCGCCGTGTACAGCCCGGCGCTGACCGACTTCGTCTTCATGGTGGACGGCTCCAGCCACATGTTCATCACCGGCCCTCGGGTCATCAAGTCGGTGACCAACGAGGACGTCACCATGGACGACCTCGGGGGCGCCCTGACCCACAACCAGAAGTCCGGGGTGGCCCACTTCATGGCCGCCGACGACGCCGGGTGCCTCGGGGAGATCCGCCGCCTGCTCTCCTTTCTTCCCTCCAACAACGTCGACGAGCCCCCCGCCGTGCCGTGCACCGACCCGGTGGACCGCAAGCTCACCGAGATCAACGAAACCGTGCCCGACAACCCCAACAAGGGCTACGACATCAAGGACATCATCCACGCGATGGTGGACCACCGGGACTTCCTCGAGGTGCACCAGCACTACGCCCCCAACATCGTCGTCGGCTTCGCCCGGATGGGCGGCGCCGTCGTCGGCATCGTGGCGAACCAGCCCGCCTACCTGGCGGGGTGCTTAGACTGCGACGCCTCCATGAAGGCCGCCCGCTTCGTGCGGTTCTGCGACGCCTTCAACGTGCCCCTGGTCACCCTCGAAGACGTGCCGGGGTACCTGCCGGGCACCGACCAGGAGTACCGGGGCATCATCAAGCACGGGGCCAAGCTCATTTACGCCTACGCCGAAGCGACCGTGCCGAAGATCACGGTGATCACCCGCAAGGCCTACGGCGGCGCCTACTGCGTGATGAGCTCCAAGCACCTGCGGGGCGACGTGAACCTGGCGTACCCCACGGCGGAGATCGCGGTGATGGGGCCCCAGGGGGCCGTGGACATCATCTTCCGCAAGGACATCGACAAGGCTGCGGACAAGAAGGCGGCCCGGCAGCAGAAGATCGACGAGTACTCCGAGCAGTTCGCCAACCCCTACCAGGCGGCCCAGCTCGGCTACATCGACGAGGTGATCCTGCCCGAGGACACCCGCCTGCGGGTGATCCAAGCGCTGGACTCCTGCCGCAACAAGCGCGACTCGAACCCGCCGCGCAAACACGGCAACATCCCCCTCTAGGGGAGAGGGTGGACCGTGGCAGCGCCCGATTCGAGCTGGCTCTTGGCTGGAATGACGACGGCGGTGGCGGTGTCCCTACCCCTCCGGGGCGTCCGGGGCGGCCCCACCGGGGCGGAGGCGGCGGCGATCGCCGCCGCGCTGGCCCTCCACGGGGAGCGCCCGGCCTCCTCCCGGTGGCGGTTCTCCGGGGGCCTGCGGGTCATGGGGAGCCGTGACCCGCACCCGGGCCGGCCCGCCCGTCACTGATCCCCCTGTCGCGACCCCGAGGACCTCCCACCCCAAGGAGCCTCCCTTCCATGAGCCGCTACGACCTCGTCACCAACCGGACCCCCTACGCCGTGGACCTCCTGGAGCTGGTGGGCGGCCGGGCCACGGTGAGTGTCAACGGGGTCACCGACCAGGTGAACCTGTCCGACCACATCCTCGGGGTGCCGGTCAAGGTGTGAAGTGGTCCCTGTTAGGGGGCTAAAACCGATCCCGCACGGTGGAGCGACCCCCGGGTCCCACCGCACCAGAAGAGAGGGAGGGTGCAATGAGTCGAGAGGCGATTCGTCAGAAGGTGCAGGAGTGGCAGCACCGGGCAGTGGCCAAGACCCTGGCCAAGTCCCCGGAGCGGATGCCGGTCTTCGAGACCACCTCGGGCGTCGAGGTGAAGCGGGCGTTCACCCCGATGGACGTCGCCGAGGACGCCTACCTGGCCGAGGTGGGGCTGCCGGGCCAGTACCCCTTCACCCGGGGGGTGCAGCCCACCATGTACCGGGGCCGGTTCTGGACCATGCGCCAGTACGCGGGCTTTGGCACCGCCGAGCAGACCAACGAGCGGTACAAGTACCTCCTGGCCCACGGCCAGACCGGCCTGTCGGTGGCCTTTGACCTGCCCACCCAGATCGGCTACGACTCGGACCACGGCCTCGCCGAGGGCGAGGTCGGCAAGGTGGGGGTCGCCATCGACACCCTCAAGGACGCCGAGATCCTCTTCGACGGCATCCCCCTGGACAAGGTCTCCACCTCCATGACCATCAACTCCACGGCGGCGGTGCTGCTGTCCATGTACATGGCGGTGGGCGAGAAGCAGGGGGTGGCCAAGGACAAACTCCAGGGGACCATCCAAAACGACCTCCTCAAGGAGTACATCGCCCGGGGCACCTACATCTTCCCGCCGGAGCCGAGCCTCAAGGTCATCACCGACATCCTGGCCTACTGCAAGGACCACGTCCCCCAGTGGAATACGATCTCGATCTCCGGTTACCACATCCGGGAGGCCGGCTCGAGCGCAGTGCAGGAGGTGGCGTTTACCCTCGCCAACGGCATCGCTTACGTCCAGGCCGCCGTGGACAAGGGGCTCGACGTCGACGACTTCGGCGGCCGCCTGTCGTTCTTCTTCAACTGCCACAACAACCTCCTGGAGGAGGTCGCCAAGTTCCGGGCGGCCCGGCGGCTGTGGGCGAAGATCATGAAGGAGCGCTTTGGCGCCAAGGACCCCCGGAGCCAGATGCTGCGCTTCCACACCCAGACCGCGGGGTGCAGCCTCACCGCCCAGCAGCCCGACAACAACGTGGTGCGGGTGACCATCCAGGCCCTGGCGGCGGTGTTGGGGGGCACCCAGAGCCTCCACACCAACTCCCGGGACGAGGCCCTGTGCCTGCCCACCGAGGACTCGGTGCGGATCGCGCTGCGCACCCAGCAGATCATCGCCAACGAGTCCGGCGCCGCCGACAGCATCGACCCCCTGGCCGGGTCTTACTACGTGGAGGCCATGACCGACGCCATCGAGCAGAAGGCCCAGGAGTACATCGCCAAGGTCGATGCCCTCGGCGGCATGGTGAAGGCGATCGAGGCCGGGTATCCCCAGAAGGAGATCGGGGACAGCGCCTACGCCTACCAGAAGGCGGTGGAGAGCGGCGCCCAGGTGGTGGTGGGGGTCAACCGCTTCCAGGTCCAGGAGGAGATGCCCAAGGACCTCCTGCGGGTCAACGCCGAGGTCGAGGCGTTCCAGAAGCAGAAGCTCGCCCGGGTGAAGGCCGAGCGGGACGGGGCGGCCGTGAAGCAGGGCCTCGCCGCCCTGCGGCGGGCGGCGGTGGACGGGACCAACGTGGTGCCGCCGATCCTGGAGGCGGTCAAGGGCTACGCGAGCCTCGGCGAGATCTCCGACGTCCTGCGGGACGTGTACGGCGAGTACAGCCAGGCCGGTTGAGGACGACAGCGCCGCGCACGCGCGGGAGGGAGGATTGGGAGCCATGAGCAAGAAGATCCGCGTTCTCATCGCCAAGCCGGGCCTCGATGGCCACGACCGGGGCGCCAAGGTGGTGGCCCGGGCTCTGCGGGACGCCGGCATGGAGGTCATCTACACCGGCATCCGCCAGACCCCGGAGAAGATCGTCGCCACGGCGGTGCAGGAAGACGCCGACGTGATCGGCTTGTCCTGCCTGTCCGGGGCCCACATGGTGCTCTTCCCCAAGGTCGCCGAGGGGCTCAAGGCCCAGGGGCGGGCCGACGCCCTGCTCTTTGGCGGCGGGATCATCCCCGCCGAAGACATCCCCGCCCTCAAGGCGGCCGGGTTCGCCGAGCTCTTTTTGCCCGGCACCGACACCAACGACGTGGTCACCTTCATCCGCGAGAAGCTGAGCGCCTAGGGGCGCCAGGAACGGAGGCAGCCGTGCTGAAGAAGATCAACCATATCGGGCTAGCCGTGCACGACATCGAGGCGGCGGCGAAGTTCTACACCGAGGCCCTGGGCCTGACCCTGGGGGGCATCGAAGAGGTCGTCGACCAGAAGGTGAAGGTCGCCTTCCTGCCCATCGGCGAGGTGCGCCTGGAGCTCGTCCAGCCCACCAGCCCCGAGTCGGCGGTGGCCAAGTTCCTGGAGAAGAACGGCCCCGGCTTCCACCACGTGGCGTACCAGGTGGACGACGCCGCCGCCGAGGTGGAGCGCCTCAAGGCGGCGGGCGTGCAGATGGTGGACAAGGAGCCCCGCCGGGGCGCCCACGACACCCGCATCGCCTTCATCCACCCCAAGGCTTCGGGGGGGGTGCTCACCGAGATCGTCCAGGAGATGGGCGGGCACTGAGCCGCCCGCTCGCCCGGTTCAGCGACCAACAACCGCGGGCGCTCTCGGAGGACGAGGCGCCCGCGGTTTTCGTTGCGGGTGCCTACCTCGGGGACAAGGGCAGAGCAGGGCCCCGGGGGACGGGGGATCCTGACAGGATGACAGGATGAACAGGATATCCGGTGGCGGCCCCAAGACACCCCGTCCACTTCGTCCATCTCGTCCCCCTCGTCCACCTCGTCCACCCCGTCCACCCCGTCCAAGAGGCCTGCCCTTTCGTGCCGCGACACCCGGCGGCCCCGCCTCCCCTAAAACTTGAGCCCCAGCCCGGCGTAGGGGCCTCCCAGGGTCAGGTCCAGGGTCCGGTCGTCTTCGTCGAGCTTGAGCGCCAGGTGCCGGTACCCCACCACGATCTCTAGGAAGGGCAGGGGGTTGTAGGAGGCTTCGAGCTGCACGTCTAGGGCGCTGTCGCCCTTCCAGCCGATCCACCCGGCCCGCAGCCGGGCCTCCACCAGGTCGGCGAGTATCCCGAGGTGGGCGCCCACTCCCACCAGGGGGACCGCCACGCTGAAGGGCTCCTCCGCCCGGGTGGCCCCCTGAACGAGCTCGGCCCGCCCCTCCAAGAACTTCACCTGGACCAGGGGTCCGACGGAGAACCCCGCCAGCACGTTCTCGAAGTCCAGGAGGTCGTACTGGTACAGCCCGTCGACCATGGTGACCTCCAGGGTGGAGCGGGTGGCTCCGCTGAAGGTCTGGCCTCCGAAGCTCTCGCCGACCAGGATCTTGGTCGCCTCCAGGGTCAGCCGGGTCCCGGCCGCCAGCAGGTGGTGATCCCCGGCCCACACCCAGGCCTCGGCGGAAGGGGCCCCTCGCTCTTCGAGGTCCAGATCCTCGCCCAGGCCCAGGTCCTCGGAGACGTCCAGGGTGGAACCGCCTCCGGCGGCCCCCACCCGCGCCTCGCCGGCGAGGGTGGGCAACCAAACGGCGGCCCGAGCTCCGAGCTCGGCGGCGCCGACGGACACGGGGGCCGCCACAGTAGCCAACAGGGTGAGGGCGAGGGCGCGTCGGTTCATCGCAGGTCTCCGTGGCAGTGGGTGGATGCGTCTCCTACAAGTCTTGAGGGGCAGAGATCTTCGACGATGTGTCTCAGCAGGAACCTCGGGGGACGGGGGTTTTGGACAGGATTACAGGATGTTCAGGATGCCAGACGAAGGCAGCCCCGGAGAATCCCGTCCATCCTGTTTATCCTGTCAAAAAGACCTCCCTCTCGTACCTCGATGGTCTGGCGGCGCCTCGCTAGGGCTGGCGCTGCTTTCGGCGGTGGCGGGCGACGTACAGCCCGGCGAGCGTGACGCACAGGGCGATGACCCCTAGGGTGGCTTCCCGGGAGTAGACGCGGATCAAGGCTTCGTTGCCCGCCGCCAGGTAGCCGACGGCGGCGAGGATGGCGACCCAGATCCCGGCGCCGAGGCCGGTGTAGAAGAGGAACTTGCCGAGCGGCATGCGGGCCAGGCCGGCGGGGAAGGAGATGTACTGGCGGACCACGGTGATCAGTCGCCCGATGAAGGTGCTGATCTCCCCGTGGTCGCGAAAGAACGCCTCCATGCGGTGGAGCTTGTCCGGGGGCAGGAAGAGGTAGCGGCCGTACCGTTCCAGGAGCGGCCGGCCGAGCCACACCGCCAGGTAGTAGTTGATCAGCGCCCCGGCCAGGGACCCGGCGATGCCCATGGCAATCGCCACCGTGAGGTTCATCTGGCCCTGGTAGGCCAGGTAGCCGGCGGGGATCATCACCACTTCGCTGGGGAAGGGGAAAAACGAACTCTCCAGGGTCATCATCAGGAAGATGCCCGGGTAGCCCAGATCGCCCACGACCCGGATGATCCACTGGATGACGTCCCCGAGCAGGTGCATGGCTTCTCTTCCCGATAGCGGCCGCGGCGAGCCGCGATGGTACCACGGCCTCCACCGGGAAGGGCAGGAGGATCAGCGCCCCATGGGTCGCCAACGGGTCTCGGGCGCCGGCAGGGGCAGGGCCGCTACGTCCTCGGTCAGGTCGTCGAAGGCGGTGACCTTGAGGCCCCGGCCGCTCACCGTGTACAGGAAGGTGTCGGCTCCGGGGGCCCCGATGAAGAAGGTCCGCCGCACCGGCTCCGGGTAGTACCAGTACCCTTCCGGATCGTCGCGGTAGAAGGCCGTGTGGTCGATGCGCCCCCGCAGGGCAAAGACCGCCTCGGGGCTCGCGGCGTCGGGCCTCACGTCGTAGAGGTGGAGCCCCGCGAAGACGTTCGACACCCGGGAGGCGTCGGTCACCGGGGACGCGGCCCAGGTGGTCACGGGGAGGGCCAGCGCCCCGAGGCGCGGGAAGTAGGTGAAGGCCTTGTGGTTGTACTGGGCTTCCGAAAAGCTCCCGAGCCCCACGGCCTCGGTGCCCACCTCCCGGGGGCGGTCGAGATCCGAGACGTCGTACAGGCTCAGCTTGACGCCCCGGGCCTCGTCCTCCCCGACCGCCAGGAGCAGGTCGTCGGCCACCGGGTGCAGGTAGGTGGAGAAGCCCGGCACGTGGAGCTCGCCGGCTACCCGGGGGGCGGCCGGGTCCCCCAGATCCAGGGCGTAGAGGGGATCGGTCTGGCGGAAGGTGACCACGAAGCCCCGGTCTCCCAGGAACCGCACGGCGTAGATCCGCTCGCCGGGCTTGCCGAGGCCGGTCACCGCCCCGAGCTCCTGGAGCTTCTCCCCCGCTTGCCGTAGCAGAAAGACCGCGTTCTCCGGGTCCTGCCGCCGCCACCACCCGTGGGCGGTGGTGGCGATCCGGAAGACCCCCTCGTGCTCGCCCATGGAGAACTGGTTGAGCACCCAGCCGGGGACCACGCCGCTGGCGGCGTAGGTCGGGGTCCCGGCCAGGTCGAACTTGTGCACCAGGGTGGTGGGCCGGGGTTCTGCCTCCGGCCGCTCCAGGGTGGGTCGCCACAGCCAGTAGTCGTCGTTGGGCGTCGCCAGGTACAGGCTGGTTTGGGAGGCGTACACGATGCCGCTGTTGCTGATGAGCGAGGTCGTCTCCAGGTCCTCCGTGGGGCGGGCGAGGTCCAGGGTCGCCACGGTGACGAAGCCGGTGCCGTTGGGCGTAGGCGGCCGGAAGATGTTCTCGCAGGGGCAGATCGCCCCCTCCCGGGTGACCGGGTCCCCGGGCCCAAAGAGGGTGTCCCGGACCCGGGGCAGCAGCTCGGTTGCGTCGGCCGTGGGCAGGGGCGGGTCAGGCGCGCTAACGAGAGCGGGCTCGGCCCCCCCGGCTGCCGTCAACACCCGGGGAGGCGGCGGTGCCCCCCCGCTCAAGGCGGGGAGCCAGGAGGTGAAGACCAGGTGGGCTCGGCCGTCCACCAGGCGGGCGTCCAGGTACGCGCCCTCGAAGGTGATCTCCCGCCGGAGGGACGGGGCGGCCCGGTCGGCCAGGGTGACCAGGGTCGCCTTGAGGCGGGCGCCCCAGCCCCCCCACACGGCGGCCCCCGCCGCGGGGGCCTGCCAGGACTGGGACAAGACGAGGACCGTGGAGCCGTGGACGAAGAGCGCCAGGGGGTCGCCGTCGATGGCGACCCGGGCCCGTTCCGCCGTCTCGGCCGGCGGCCACGCGTCGAACACCAGGAGGTACCCCCCGGTGACCAGGTACAGGGAGTCGCCGTCGGTCTTCACGAAGTCCGGCTCGTCCACCCCCTCTTCTTGGATCGTGGTGCTCGAGTGGTCCCGGCTGCCGGCCTCGGGAGCGGCCCCCGCGGTGGGCGCGCCGGTCACTGTCCCATCGGTGGCGTCGTTTCGGACCGCCGGGTAGGCGGTAGCGAGGGCGCCCTGCTCGGCGGCGGTCTTTGCGAGATACGCCCCGAGCGCCGCGCAGTCGGCGAAGCGGCTCGCCCGGGAGGGTTCGGCCGGGGGTGCCTCGGGCGGCGGATCCGAGCTGCTGCCGGCGCAGGCTGCCAAGAGCCCAGCCAGAAACGCGACGGTGGTCGCTGGCCTTCCCATGGGATTCCTCCTCTCCCCCGGATCGGACAGGCTTTTTACACCTTACCAGACGCGGCCCGTGCCTGCACCGTCTCGGGCCTTGCCTTCGGGCGCTTGGCTGCTTACCTTGGCGGCCCTGTCGCGCCAACCGGTCCACCGTGGAGGAACCCCCATGACCGCCGAGACCCTCCCCTTCAAGGCCGAGGTGCAAAAGCTCCTCGAGTTGATGATCCACTCGCTTTACTCCCACAAGGAGATCTTCCTGCGGGAGCTGATCTCCAACGCCTCCGACGCCATCGACAAGGCCCGCTACGAGGCCCTCACCGCCGGGGACGGCCACGGGGAGCGGGGCGAGGGGCGGATCGAGCTGGTGCCGGACCGGGCCGCGGGGACGCTGACGGTGCGGGACAACGGCATCGGCATGACCCGGGACGAGGTGGTCCAGGCCCTGGGGACCATCGCCCACTCGGGCACCAAGGAGTTCCTCAAGCTCCTGGAGAGCCGGGCCGCCAAGGACAACCCGGAGCTGATCGGCCAGTTCGGGGTCGGCTTCTACTCCTCCTTCATGGTGGCCGACCGGGTGAGCGTGCTCACCCGCCGGGCCGGCACGGCGCCGGAAGCGGCGGTGCGGTGGCAGTCCGCTGCCGACGGCACCTTTACCGTGGAGGAGGCGGTCAAGGACGAGCCCGGCACCGACGTGGTGCTCACCCTCAAGGCCGACGAGAAGGGCTACCTGGAGGAGTGGGAGCTCAAGCGCATCGTCAAGCAGTACTCGGACTTCATCGAGTACCCCGTCGTGATGAACGTGACCCGCAATAAGCCCAGGGGGGACGACCCCAAGGACACCGTGGAGGTCACCTCGGCCGAGACCCTCAACTCCCAAAAGGCCCTGTGGCTGCGGCCCAAGGCCGAGGTGACCGAGCAGGAGTACCGCGACTTCTACCGCCACCTGGCCCACGCGGCGGACGAGCCGGCCAAGGTGATCCATTACCGGGGGGAGGGGACCACCGAGTTCTCGGCGCTTCTGTACGTGCCCAAGCAGGCGCCCTGGAACATCTTCTACAAGGACTACAAGGTCGGCCCGATGCTGTACGTGCGCCGGGTGCAGGTGATGGACCACTGCGAGGCCCTGCTGCCCCCTTATCTCCGCTTCGTCAAGGGCGCGGTGGAGAGCGCCGACCTGCCCCTCAACGTCTCCCGGGAGATCCTGCAGAACAACCGCCAGGTCGAGGTGATCCGCAAGAGCGTCACCAAGAAGGTGCTCGAGGCCCTGGGCGAGCTCAAGGCCGACGAGCCCGAGGCGTACCGCGAGGTGTACCAGGAGTTCGGGCGGCTCCTCAAGGAGGGCATCCACCTGGACTACGAGCGGCGGGAGGTCCTGGCGGATCTCCTGCTCTTCGAGTCCACCGCCACCGAGGAGGGGACCTTCACCACCCTGGCCGAGTACGTGGCCCGGATGCCCGAGGGCCAGACCGAGATCTACTACGTCACCGGGGCGACTCGCCGGGACGCCGCCGCCTCGCCCCACCTGGAGGCGTTTCGAGCCAAGGGCACCGAGGTCCTCCTGATGACCGACGACATCGACGACGTCACGGTCAGTCGCCTCGGGGAGTACAAGGAGAAGCCCCTCCAGTCGGTCCTAAAGGGGAAGCTCGACCTCGGCGACGGGGCCACCGAGGCGAGCCAGAAGACCTACGAGGGCCTGATGGGCGCCATCCGCGAGCGGCTCGGCGAGGCGGTGGCGGGGGTGCGGGTGTCGGCGCGGCTCAAGACCTCGGCGGTGTGCCTGGTGAGCGGCGAGGGCGACCTCGACCCCCAGATGGAGAAGATCCTGCGGGCCATGGGCCAGAAGGTCCCGGATCGGGAACGCACCCTGGAAGTCAACCCCGACCACCGGCTCCTCCAGGCCATGAACGCCTTGTACGAGGCCGACCCCAAAAACCCCCGCCTCGGGGAGTACGCCGACCTCCTGTACGACCAGGCGCTCCTGCTTGAAGGGGGCCGCCCCCGGGACCCGGTGGCCTTCACCCACGCCGTGGCCAAGCTGATGGCGGAAGGGGCGGGGGCCAAGGAGGGGTAGGGGAGGGGGCGGCGGGAACCCGGCATCTACTCCGAGTGGGGCTCTGCCACGTACAGCTTCACCAGGGCGGAGCTGTCGAGGCACAGGATCACCCCCGGTCCTCCGCCACCGGGGGGGCACCATCCGACTTGAACGGCCGGCCCCGCCGTGGTCCACTAGGACGCCCGTACGTGGCGCCCCAGGCGGGATTCCCCATGCGATGGTCGGATGGAAAGGGGGCGGGCAAGAACGGGGGGCGACGAGGATCGAGCATCCAGATACCCAGCATCCAGGAGGAGGGCCCCGAGATGAAGACAAACTGCCGGGTGTTCGCGTCGGTGGGCTTGGCCCTTTTTGCCGGAGCGGGCGGGTTCGCCCCGCCCACCCAGGCGGGAGTCGAGATCAAGCTCCCCCTGCCGCCGATCCCGCCCCTCCTCTTCCCCAAGCTCCCGGATCCCCGGGATCTCATCCCCTTCCCGAACGTCGGGGCGTTTTTCGTCCCCGACATCGACGTGGACATCGTCTTTCGCGACGGGCACTGGTGGACCCCGCGGGACGGCAAGTGGCACCGCTCCAAGGAGTACCGCGGCCCCTACGTCCTGGTCCCCCTGCCCGAGGTGCCCCCCTGGCTCCTCGGGCTGCCGCCCCAGTTCCGCGTCCACTACGGCAAGGAGAAGCGCATCCCCTACGGGCAGTGGAAGAAGATGCACGGCGGGGGGCATCCGGGCGACGACCAGGGGCAGGGAAACCAGGGCGGCAAGGGGAAGAAGAAGGGTCACGGCAAGGGGGACTGAAACCGCGACCTGGGCTCGGGCCGCCGGCACGGCCGCGCGGGGGAGGAGGGGAGAGGCGGTGAGACGATCGGGTCGGCGGGTGGCCCTGGGGGCCGTCTTGTTCGCGGTGATTCTCCTCGCCCAGACGGCGCGCGCCGCCGGGGCGCGGACCGAGGGCCTGGTGTATTGCCCCGTCGTCGACGCCCAGGTGTTCGTGACCGAGGCAGGCGCCGGCAACCCGTATCCCGTGGTCCTGGTCCACGGCCTCGGCGACCACGCTGCCCGGACCTGGGAAGAGCTGAAGGCGGCGCTTGCGGACCGCTATCACGTGGTCGCTTTCGACCTGCCGGGGTTTGGCCGCTCCGACAAGCCCGACCTCCTGTACTCTCCGGCGCTGTACGCCCAGGTGCTTCGCTGGCTGGTGGACCGCACCGTGCGGGGGCCCTACGCGGTGGTCGGCCACTCCCTCGGGGGGGCGATCTCCCTGTGGTACGCCGCCACCTACCCCCGGGACCTGGAGCGGCTGATCCTGGTGGACGCCGCGGGGGTGCTCCACCGCTCGGCCCTCACCCAGCACCTGCTCCACCAGCGCATCGACGCCGTCGGGAGGGAACTCCCTTCCGGCCCCTTCTCCGCCCTCAAGCGTTGGACCAGCAACGTCCTGGGCCGCCTGGACGGGCTACCCGTGGACGTCGACCTTCTGCTGGAGACCCCGCTCACCCGGGAGAAGGTCCTGGGCGCCAACCCCCACACCGTCGCCTCCCTGGCCCTGGCCCAGGCCGACTTCGGGCCGCTCCTGCCCCTGGTCCGGGCGCCGACCCAGATCATCTGGGGACGGGAGGACTCGGTGACGCCCCTGCGCACCGGGGTGCTCCTCGCGGGGCGCCTGCCCCGGGCGCGGCTCTTGGTCATCCCCGGCGCCGGCCACGTGCCCATGGAGGACGCCCCCGAGGAGCTCCTGCGCCTGGTGGAGGAGGGTCTCCAGGCTCCTCCTCCGCCCCGCCGGGCGCCCGGGGCGCCCGGCAAGCGCGTGGGGCGGTGCGAGGGCAAGGCGCGGGTCACCTTCACCGGGGCCTACGCCGAGATCACCGCTGTCGGCTGCCCCGACCTGCGCATCGTCGACGCGGTGACCGGGCGGATCGACCTCACGGACTCGACGGCGACGGTCGAGACCACGACCGTTCGGGGCGGGGGGATCGTCCTCGTCGGCTCCCGCCTGGTGGCTACCGGCGTAGAGGTCGAAGCCCGGGAGATCGCCCTCACCGCAACCCGGAGCACGGTCGACGCCGCCGGGGTGGTCCTCGCCGGGGGCCGGGCCGCCCTGGAGTTCGACGAAGCCAGCACCGCCCTGTTTTCCGTCAGTCGACTCCAGGCCCCGGGCCAGGATGAACCCGTCCACGGGTACTGGAAGCGGCCGCCGCCCTCTGCCCTCCCCGACGGAAGCGCCGTCAAGAAGCCGTAGACACCCGCCGGCGCCCGTGTTATAGGCCCGCCGTAGCAAAGGAGGCAGGCAGTTTCCCTGCGGCGCTCGAAGACTCGGCGGGCCCGCCCCATTCCGGAGCGGGCCTTTGTTGCAGAGAGGAGGGGTGCGATGGAAACGAAGGGGAGAAGCGGCGTGTGGCACCTGGCGGCGGTGGTGGCGGGGTTGGTGGCCCTGGCGCCGCTTCCGTCCCGGGCGGAGGCGCCGGCCTTCGGGGTTGGGGTCGGCCTCGGGGAGATGGGGACCTTTGGGGCCACCCTGCGGTTTCGTGCCGGGCCCGTCGGCATCGAACCGGGGGTCGGGGTCCTCTTCTACTTCATCGCCGTGGAAGATCCGTGGGGCGACACGGAGACCGAGAGCGGCCTCGTCCCGGTGGTGGGTGGGCAGCTCGCCTACTTCTTTACCGATCGGTCCGAGCCGAGCCAGCACGCCGTGTACCTCGGGGCCTCGAACCACGAGATCGTCGGGATGACCTACGCCGTCGGCTATCGGTATGAACGGTACTTCCGGGGCGGGCGAAACGGCTTCCACGTGGGTGGTGGTTTGAACTACGCTCCCGACTGGAAAAAGAAGACCGAGGACTTCGTGCGAGAAGAGACCGGCTATGCAAACGCCGAGCTCGAGTCGTCCTTCTATCTCCCCATCCACATCGGCGTCGGTTTCCACTTCTAAGGCGATCCCTCCCGCCGGCGCCGGTCTCCGGCGCCGGCGGGAAAGATCGGTGGGGGGGCTTCGATCCATGAGCACCTGGGCATGAACATCCTGCTGGTGAATCCCCCCAACTGCGGCCGCAGCATCCCCGAGGAGCGCTACGGCCTCACCTCGATCAAGCAGATCTTTCGCGGCGAGCCCCTGGCCCTGGAGGCCCTGGCCGGGAACCTGGTCGGTCACGAGGTGCGGATCGTCGACCTCAAGGCCGAGCCGGCGGGCCTCGAGGCGGCGGCGAACGGTTTTCGCCCGCAGCTCGTGGGGATCACCGCCGTCACCTGCGAGGCGAATACGGCGCTGCGGCTCGCGGGGGAGGCCCGGGATGCCTGGGGCGCTCGGGTGGCGGTGGGGGGCATCCACGCGAGCAACGACCCGGCCTTCTTCAACCGGCCCGAGGTGGACTTCGTGGCGGTGGGCCTGGGGAAGGCGAGCTTCGCCGAGCTGGTGGCCGACCTCGAGGCCGGGGGGACCGGCGCCGCGATCCCCGGCATCGCCCGCACCCGGCCCGGGGATCCTCTGGAGTTGCCCCCACGGCGCCTCGGCCCGGCCGACCTCGTCGAGGACCGGCCCCCCCGCTACGATCTGGTGGCCCCGTACCGACCCCAGTACGTGCTTCGGGCCTTGGGTGCCCAGGTGGGCTTCGTGTCGGCGGCCTTCGGCTGTCCCCACGCTTGCGCCTTCTGCTGCATCGCTGGGCTCACCGGGGGGCGATACCTCCCCTGCGGGATCGACGCCATCGTCCGGGACATCCGGCTCCTTCGCGAGGTGCCGGTGGTGCGGCTGGTCGACGCCAACACCTTCGGCGCCCCGGAGCACGCCCGTAGGCTCGCCCGAGCCTTGCGCGAGGCCGCCCTCGGCAAGCAGTTCATCGGCGACGTGAGGGCGGACACGGTGGTGCGCCACCCGGACCTCCTGGCGGAGTGGCGGGCCGCGGGGCTGCGGGCCGTGGTGGTGGGTTTCGAGGAGGTGTCGGACGAAGGCCTCGCCCGCCTGGGCAAGGCCGGCGACGTCGCGACCTACGGCGAGGCCGTGAAGATCCTCCACGGCCTGGGGGTGACGGTGGTGGGGGACTTCATCGTGTCTCCGGCGTACCGCGAGGCCGACTTCGAGCGGCTCGGGCGCGCCATCGAGGACCTGGGGGTGGATCTCCCCATCCTCTCGGTCCTCACGCCGCTGCCTGGCACCCCCCTCTACGCCGCGAAGAAACACTCGATCGCGGTGCACGACCTCGACTACTATACCCTCACCAACGCCGTGCTTCCCACCGCCCTGGACGAAGAGACCTTCTACCGCCGGTACGCCGAGTTGACCGTTGCGGGCCACGCCAGGGCCCGCCTCTAGCCCAGGAGCAGGGGGATCATGGACGTCTTCCTCACCGCCGTCAGCGCCTTCCTGCCCAACGAGCCGGTGGGCAACGCCGAGATGGAGGCGCTCCTGGGGCTCGTGGACGCCGTGCCGTCCCGGACCCGGGCGCTGATCCTGCGCAGCAACCGCATCCGGCAGCGCCACTACGCCATCGACCCGGTCACTCGCCGCACCACCCACACCAACGCCCAACTTACCGCCGAGGCGGTGCGCCGGCTCGCGCCCCCCGGGGGCTTCGGCCCGACCGGCATCGAGTGCCTCGCTTGCGGCACCTCGTCCCCGGATCAGCTCATGCCGGGCCACGCCTCCATGGTCCACGGCGAGCTCGGCGGCGGGCCGTGCGAAGTGGCCACCACCGGGGGCATCTGCGGCTCGGGGATGACCGCCTGGAAGTACGCCTACATGAGCGTCGCCCTCGGGCTCACCCGAAACGCCGTGGCCACGGGCTCGGAACTCGCTTCGACCTTCCTGCGGGCCGAGCTGTGCGGGGGGGTGGATCCGGCCAAGGCCGCCGAACTCCCCCACCGCCCCATCCTCGCCTTCGAGGCCGATTTCCTGCGGTGGATGCTCTCCGACGGCGCCGGTGCCGTGCTTCTGGAGCCCCGGCCCGCCCCCGAGGGGCTGTCGCTGCGGGTCGACTGGATCGAGCACCGCTCCTTTGCCCACGAGCTCGAGACCTGCATGTGGGCCGGCGGCCTCAAGGGCGAGGACGGCGCCGTTGCGGGGTGGCGCGAGGCCGGGAGCGCCCGGGAGGTGGCGGACAGCCGCTGCCTGCTGGTGCGCCAGGACGTAAAGCTCTTGAACCGGGAGATCGTGCGGACCTCGGTGGACCGCACCCTCCCCGGCCTGGCAGCCAAGCGGGGGCTTCGCACCGATCGGGTGGACTGGTTTCTGCCCCACTACTCGTCCGACTTCTTCCGGGCCGAGCTCCACGACCGGATGGTGGCCGAGGGGTTTGGCATCCCCCCGGAGCGCTGGTTCACGAACCTCGCCACCAAGGGCAACACCGGGGCAGCGTCGATTTACATCATCCTCGAGGAGCTCCTGCGCTCCGGGCAGCTCGAGAAGGGTCAGCGCCTCCTGTGCTTCATCCCCGAGAGCGGGCGGTTCTCCATCTGCTACATGCACCTGACGGTGTGCTGAAGGGGCGCGGCCCCCGTACGCCCGCCGAACCCTCCTCGACGGCAACCGCGGCGCCTGCCACCAGCGGCGGGGTTTCCCCGGCGCGTTCGAGATCCCGACCCCGTCCCCGAAGCATTTCCTGGCCAGTCGGCGGCGGGCCCCGCCGCGCCTGGCTTTGGGTTGCCTTCACTCGCCCGGCGGGACATACTCGGCTTTGTACGAAATGCACTCCTTAAATCCATACTTCGGTTGGAAGGAGGGCCCGACGATGAATGCCGTGGTGGCCGAGAGAGGCCAGGTTACCATTCCGAAGCGGTTGCGCGACAAGCTCGGCATCGGCCCGAAGACCGTCTTGGACTTCCGGGAGGAGGACGGGAAGCTGGTGGCCGTGAAGGTGCCCGAGGGCGATCCCGTGGCCCGGGTCACCGGGTGCCTGCGCCTGGGGGTCCCGACCGACGAATTGGTGGCCGCGATGAGGGACCGCCGTTGATCACCGCGGTCGACACGAACGTCTTGGTGGACGTGTTCCGAAACGACCCTGCCTTCTGTGCTGCCTCTTCCGAGGCGCTGCGCCGCTGCTTGCGAGAGGGCCGGCTGGCGGTGTCCGATGTCGTGTGGGCTGAGCTCGCCGCGCTCTTCGACGGCGAGGATGCCCTGCGGGCTGTGATGGACACCCTCGGCGTGGAATACGTCCCCACGGAGCGCACGGCGGCGAGTCTTGCAGGCACGATGTGGCGCCAATACCGGGACGGCGGCGGCACGCGCGAGCGGGTGGTCGCCGACTTCCTCGTGGCCGCCCACGCGCAGGTGCAGTGCAACCGGCTCCTGACCCGGGACCGGGGCTTCTACCGGGCGCACTTCACCGGCCTCTTGGTCCTCGACCCGACCGAGGCGGGCTGAAGGCGCGACCGCTGGTGCCTGTCCGAAAGCGGTCGTTGCCAGGCTTACCATCTCTGTGTATCCTGCCACTCGATGAGGGCGTGGCATTTCGTCGCACGGATTCCATCGGGGAGGCGTCATGGTTTTCTCTGAGAGAATCCACGTGCCCAAGAACGGCCGGCTGGTGATCCCGATCGCGTTTCGGCGCGCCCTGGGCCTGGAGGAGGGTGGGGAGGTCGTCTTAAGGCTCGAGGACGACCGTATCGAGCTGGCGCCGGCCAACCTGGTCTTACAGCGGGCCCGCGCGGCCGTAGGCAAGTACGCCCGCGGCCGCGACCTGGTCAAGGAGTTGCTCGACGAGCGCCGAGACGAGGCGGCTCGTGACTGACCTCGGAGGGTCCGGGGCGCGGTGGGTCTTCGACGCGTCGGCGGTGCTGGCTCTTCTCCAGGACGAACCCGGCGCCGTAGAGGCCGAGGCCCGCCTGCCTGGGGCGGCGATTTGCGCGGTCAACCTAAGCGAGGTCGTCGGCAAGCTAATCGATGTCGGCATGCCCGAGGCGGAGGCCCGGCCGATGTTGGAGGCGCTGGGCCTCACGGTCGTCCCGTTCGACGCGGACCTCGCTTGGCGGACGGCCGCGTTGAGGCCGCTCACCCGCCGGTTCGGCCTGTCCCTGGGCGACCGGGCGTGCCTCGCCACCGCACTGCTCCTGGGTTGTCCCGCCTTGGGAGCTGACCGGGCGTGGAGCGAACTCGGCCTGCCGGTGACCGTCGGGCTGATCCGCTGATCCCGGGTCACCCAAGAGGCCGGGGCAGCTAGCCCCGGACCGCCAGGGGCGTCGGCGTCGAGCGCAGGGTCCGGTAGGCGTGGTAGTTCCAGGAGAACGCCAGGCCGGTGCTGAACAAGCTGCGGGTGTTCTTGAGGGTGCGCAGGCCCCGCACCAGCGAGGAGCGCAGGGACGACACCTCCGCGTAGGCCCGTTGGAGCTCCTCGTAGGCTTCCCGGGGGGTGAAGTTCACCATGCGAAAGACCGGCTCGACGATGGTGTAGTGCTTCCAGTCCTGGGGGTAGTCGGTGAGCAGGAGCCGGTCCTCGGCGGCTAGCTGCCGGTACAGGGCGGTCCCGGGCAGGGGGGTCTCCAGGGTCAGCTGGACGGCGTCGATCTGGTGCTCCAGGGCGAAGTCCACGGTGCGCCGGAACACGTCCCGGTCCTGGGTATCGCTGCCGAAGATGAAGCACCCGACGATGGCGATGCCGTGGTCGTGGAGCTTCTTGATGGCGTCGCCGTAGTTGCGGGTGGACGGGCGCAGGTTCACCGGCTTGCGCATCGCCGTGAGCGCCGCCGCGTCCAGGGACTCAAAGCCGATCAGCAGCGCCCGGCAGCCGCTCTGGCGGGCGGAGGCCAACAGGCCGTCGTGCTCGACGATGTCGAGGCAGGACTGGCCGGCCCACTCCTTGCCACTGCCGTGCAGGCGATCGAAGAGCTCCCGGGCCCGGCGGACGTGCTTGGCCCCCGCGCCGACGATGTTGTCGTCCACGATGAAGAGGCGACGGGCGGGGATCGACTGGATCTCGTCCACCACCCGGTCGAGGTCGCGCAGCCGGTGGCGCGCCCCGTTGAAGGCGGTCACCGAGCAGAAGTGGCAGTTGGTCGGGCAGCCGCGGCTGGTCTGCACGGTCTGGACGAAGTACTTGCCCCGCAACAGGTCCCGCCGGGGGGCGGGCGCGTGGGTGAGGTCCGGGGGGCCGTCGGCGCGGTAGAGCTTCTGGAGCCGCCCGCGGTCGAAGTCCGCCAGCACCCGGGGCCAGACCTCCTCGGCCTCCCCCACCACTACCGCGTCGGCGTACCGCTGAGCTTCCTCGGGCAGGCACGAGGCGTGGATCCCCCCCAGCACCACCGGCACCCCCCGTTCCCGAAACCGGGCGGCGAGCTCGTAGGCACGCGGCGCCAGGGGCGTCATGCAGGTGATGCCGACCAGGTCGGCCCCGGCGTCGAGGTCGAGGCGCTCCACCGCCTCGTCGACGATGCGCACCTCGTAGCGGTCCGGGGTGTGGCTCGCGAGCACTGCCAGGCCCAGGGGCGGGAGCGCCAGCACCTTGATGTTGGAGTGCAGGCTCTCCGGGTAGGCCGGATTGATCAGCAAGACCCGCTTCATGAACGCTCCTTCTGCCCTGTTCTGCCGCCAGGGCGACGGCTGGTGCCTGAACGTCTTGGCGGACGTGTTCCGAAACGACCCGGCGTTCTGCACCGCCTCTTCCGAGGCGCTGCGCCGTTGCCTGCGAGAGGGCCGGCTGGCGGTGTCTCGCCGCCACTGGTCCCTTGACCCAGCGCATATTGTGCGCATAATGTACTCCGAAGGAGGTGCGCCATGCAGAAGAGCCGGATCAATCTCACCCTCGACGCCGACCTGATTGAGTTCATCAAAGAATACGCAGAAAGTCAGCGCACTACGGTTTCGGAGGTGTTTACACAGTTTGCCCTCAAGCTGAAACGCCTCAAAGAGAATGATCCTACCGAAATAGTCTTGGGTGACTCTGATTTCACTGATTCTCTCCTTGAGACAACGGCCCGGATCAAGGCGGGAACCGTCGAGTGGAGAACCTACGATGAGGTGTTCAGGTGAACCTCATCTTCAGCTATGAGTTCGTTGCGTCTATCAAAAAGCACGGGGCGATAAGGGAGGCCGTCCGCAAGAAGGTTGACATGATTGCCGCCAGCCCCATTTCTTTGGGTGAACCACTCAAAGGCAATTTTCGCGGCTACTATAGCTGTCCAGTTCGGCGAAACTTCCTGATCATATTCCTGTACTGTGCGATCTGCCGAAAGAAGGGGGACGACTCAATCGTGCTTTGCGCCGACTGCGCGGAGTGCAGTGATGATACGCTCAAGTTCATCGCCCTCGGCCCCCACGACAGGGCCTATTGGGGTTGATTGTTGGCAGGACGGCGAGCGCAACCGGCGCTGTCAATCGTTTGGGCTGGGTTCATGGTGGCGCAAGAACGGCTCAGCGGCGCAGACCCTCGGGCCCCGTCGGTAGCCACCGAAAATGCCGACCCGCCCCAGCCTCGCGGGTCGAATCCCCGCGGACTGCTGGCGGCGGCCCCAACGAAAACGAGGCCGTGCCGGGCGTAGGGTCGCCGAGCACGGCCTCGTGGTCTGTCGTGTCGGAGCCGCCCTCCGATGGTTTCGCCCGCGCTGATGGCTCGCCGCCGGGCAAGACCAAAGCTGGCCGGCCCCCTACGCCGCCCCCGCCACCAGAGACTGCTCTCCACCCCGCGCGGCCACGAACTCCCCGAGGGTCGAGAGCGTCCGTAGCACCTCCCGGGGGGTGGCCTCGCCGGCGATGCGGACGCCGTAGGCCCTCTCCACCGCCACCACGATCTCCACCGCGTCGAGGGAGTCGAGCCCCAGGGCCGAGTCGGGGCCGATGAGGGGGGCGTCGGCGGGCAGCTCGGCCGGGTCCCGGTCCCGCACCTGGCACGCCTCGAGGATCAGGGCCGCGAGGTCGCGGAGGAGGGTATCGGCGGGGCGTAGGGACATGGGCACCTCCCGGGGGTCACGGGGACGGGCGGCGTAGGGCGAGCACGGCGCCCGCCAGGCAAGCCGCGGCAAAGAGTAGCAGGGACAGGGCCTGGGGGGCCACGGTTTCCAGCGTCCCGCCCCGGGCGAACACGGCGAGGAACCCCTCGAGGCCCCACCCCAGGGGGGAGAAGTGGCTGGCTGCCCGCAGGGCGGGGGGCATGGCGTACACCGGCACCATCACCCCCCCCAGGGCCGCCGCCATCACCACCGACACCGCCCCGAAGGTGGAGGCCTGTTCGTAGCTCCGGGCCAGGGCCCCCACCAGCACCCCGTAGCCCCCGGCGGCGGCGGCGGCCGCGAGGCACATGGCCCCCAGGGCCAGGGGGTCCCCCAGCACCAGGGCGGCGAGGCCCAGGAGGGGCAGAGCGAACACCCCCACCGCTCCCATCAGGGCGAACTGGGCGAGCCCCACCCCCAGGTAGGCCCCGAGCTTGCCGAGCACCAGGGCCGCCGGCGGCACCGGCAGGGTCCGGAGCCGCCGGAGCATCCCCTCCTGGCGCTCCCGCAGGAGGGACCCCGCCAGGGGCACCACGGCGAAGAACACCCCGAACAAGCCCCAGGCCGGCACGTTCTGCTGCACCGCCGAGGGCGGGGTCTCCCAGCCCCCGGGGCTGGCGGCCGCCCCCGCGACCTCCCAGCCGAGGGAGTCGGCCCAGTACCCCCGCAGGTCGGGCCGGGCCTCGGGCAGCTTCGCCCCCTGGTCGGCGACCCGCTGCCCCAGGGCGGCGAACCACGCCCCAAAGGCTTCGGTGCGAAGCCCGAGCTCCACCTCCCGGGTCACCGCCCCCAGGGCCCGGGAGAGCCCGGCCCGCACCGAGCCCCGCAGGGTGGGGTCGAACCACACCCCGAGGGCCGGCGGGGCCGCCGGGGGCTCGTCGAGGGGGGCCCGCGCCAGGGCCTCGGCGGCCTGCTGCCGGGCCCGGTCCACCAGGGCCTCGGTGGTGCCCACGGGCACCACCACCAGGACCTCGAGCTCGCCCCGGGCCACGGCCGCCCGGGCCTCGGCCTCGGTCCGCTCCTCGGCGGGCACGAGGTCGACCCCCGGGGCCCGGCCGAGGAAGGAGGCGAGGGCTTCCCCCGCCGCGCCCTCGTCTTGGTCCAGCAGCAACACCCGGACGGCGGCGTCCCCGGTGGCCTTCATGACGTTGTCCTGGACCAGGGCCACCACCACCATCAGCGCGGTGGGCATGAAAAAGAGGAGCGCCAGCCCCCCGCGGTCCCGCGCGAGGAGGAGGAGCTCCTTGGCCACGCAGGCCCACAGCCGCGCCACCGCCCTAGTCCCGCAGCCGGTGGCCGGTGAGGGTCAGGAAGAGCTCCTCGAGGTTGGCGCAGCCGGGGTGGGTCGCCAGCAGGACCGCCGGGGCGCCGTCGGCCACCGCCCGGCCCTCGTCCAGGATCACCACCCGGGTGCACAGGGCCTGGGCCTCCTCCATGTAGTGGGTGGAGTAGACCAGGGTGGTGCCTTCCCCGACCAGGCGCCGGAGCAGGGCAAAGATCGCCTGGCGCGACTGGGCGTCGACCCCCACGGTGGGCTCATCCAGCACCAGGAGCCGGGGGCGGTGCACCAGGCCCGCGGCCAGGTTGGCCCGCCGCTTCATCCCCCCGGAGTAGGTCTCGACCCGCCGGTCGGCCCGGTCCCCGAGGCCCACGGCCTCCAGCCCCTCGGCCACCCGGGCCTCGAGCTCGGCGCCGCCCAGGCCGTGGAGGCGGCCGAAGAAGCGCAGGTTCTCCCGGGCGGTGAGGGCGCCGTACAGGGCGATCTCCTGGGGGACGAGGCCCAGGTGCCGCCGGTAGGCCCGCTCCCGGGGCCCCACCGGGTCGCCCCACACCCGCACGGTGCCGGAGCTCGGAACGAGCACCCCCGCCGACAGGGAGAGGGCGGTGGTCTTGCCGGCGCCGTTTGGCCCCAAGAGCCCCAGCACCTCGCCCCCTGCGGCCCAAAGGTCCAGGCCGCGCAGAGCGGGTTCGGCCGCCCCGGGGTAGCGATAGGCCAGGCCCCGGGCCTCGAGCGCGGTCACCGGCCCAGGCGCCCCAGGAGGTCGCGAAAGAGCACCTCCTCCTCGTCTGCCGCGGCCCGCAGGAGCTCCGCCAGGGCCGGGAAGGTCTCGGCGGCGGGGTCGCGGCCCTTGCAGTGGCGGGCGCCCCGCAGGGCGAACTCGCGCCACCGGTCCCCCACCGCCGTCATCCGCTCCGCCAGGCCGTCGAGCTCCCCCAGGCCCAGGTCGCGGACGCACTCCTGGAGGAAGGCGGCGAACAGGAACCGGAACCCGCCGCCGCCGGTGCCGATCTCCTCCTGCATGCGGATCAGGTGCCCCAGGTGGAGGGCGGCCTTGCGCTCGCCGAGGCGCTGGGGCCACCCCTCGAGGCGCCCGGCGAGCCACCGGATGCCCCGGACCCCCACCAGGGGCAGCGGCACCTTCACCATGGCCCGAGCCACCTGGGCGAGGCCGGCCCGCGCCGCCGCCCGGAGGTCGGGGCGGGCCGGCACGTCGAAGAGGCGGTACATGCGGCCCCGGGGGGCCAGGGGCCCGGGGGCGAACCGCGCCCGCTCCAGGTCGGCGCGGCCGCAGGTGACGGGGGAGGGGAACACCGGGTCGCTCACCCGGTAGCGGTCGCCCTCGCGATCGAACACCACCACGTTGTGGGCGTTGAAGTGGAAGCGCAGGGCGGGGGGGACGTAGGGGAGCCAGTACATGCCGGTCTGGAGCCCCACCGGGGTGCCCTGATCCAGGGCCTGGTCCAGGGCCGCGGTAGCGGCCGCGGGGACCCGGAAGCGGCGGGTCTCCACCCGGACCCCGAGCCGGCGGCACGCCTGGCGGAAGATCGAGCCCGGCACGGTGCGAAAGCTCGCCAGGGGCAAGCCGTTGACGCGGATGAAGGGCAGGTAGGCGAAGACCAGCCCGCCGCCGATCCCAAACACCAGGGGCTCGGTGAGGTCGAGGCCGGCGTGGGCAAGCAGGCTCGCCGTGGCGCCGTTCTCGCAGTGGGCGGCCTGACGGTGAACGAAGGCCCGGCTCACGGCCGCCCCAGCACCTGGCCGAGGGGCGACGGCCCGTAGCCCTCGGGTACCCGGTCGAGCTCCTCGGGGGCGAGGCCCAGGGCCCGGGCGTAGCGAGCCCGGTCCTCGGCGCCGAGGCCCGCCAGGCCCCCCGGCTCCAGGTGGCGCCTCACCGCCCGCCGCGACACCCCCGCCGCCCCGGCCAGCAGGCCCGGGTCCAGCTGGTGGCACGCCATGTGGAAGGCGAGCGGGCTCGCCTCGCCCCGGGCCACCCGGGCCCGGGCCTCCTCGGCGGCCTCCCGCACCACCTCCCAGGCCTGGAGGTTGGCGGCGTTGGCGGGCTCCCACCCGGCGGTGGGGGCCCGCACGTACTCGCCCCCCTCCGCCACCGCGTAGCACACGGCCCGGTGGGGGCCAAACAAGCAGGGGTCCTGGGGCACGTCCTTTTCTCTCATGGCCTTCCTGGCGGCTGGGTGCGCGATTCGCGGGGCTCGGCTTCCGGCTCAGGGTTGCAGCCAGTGTTCCACCGGCCGGGTCAGGAACTCCTCCAACGGGATGCCGTCGCCCCCCACGATGAGCGCGCGGGTGGGGTGGAAGGCCGCCCCAAAGCCGGCCAGGCCCGGGAACGCTTGGGGCGCCCGCCCGCTCTTTACTTCGAGGGCGACGACGACCCGGCCGGCCCGGATCACGAAGTCCACCTCCCGGCCCCGCTCCCTCCAGTAGTACAGCTCGCAGGCGCCGCGGGCGGCGGCGTTGGCGAGATGGGCCCCCACCGCGGACTCCACCAGCCGCCCCCGGAACTCCCGGTCGGCGCGGGCCTCCTCCGGCGACAACCCCGACTGCGCGGTCATCAGGCCGGTGTTGAACACTTGCAGCTTGGGGCTCGAACCCCGCTGGCGCACCGCCTTGCCGGCGTACTTCTGCAGGCCCGTGAGCATGCCCGCGTCCCCGAGCAGCTCCAGGTAGTGGGCCAGGGTCGTGGTGTTGCCCGCGTCCTGGAGCTGCCCGAGCATCTTGGTGTAGGACAAGACCTGCCCGGAGTAGCGACAGCCCAGCTCGAACAGCCGGCGCAGGAGCGCCGGCTTGTCCACCCGGGCCATCAGCAAGACGTCGCGGGAGATGGTGGTCTCGATCAGCGCGTCCAGCAGGTGGCGCCGCCAGCGCGGCGGGTCCTGGCTCAGGGGCGCGGCGCCGGGATAGCCGCCGAAGTAGAGGTAGTCCTCCACCGAGAACCCAAACGCGGCGCGCATCTCGGCGTAGGACCAGTGCGGCAGGTGGAGCACCTCGAACCGGCCGGCGAGGCTCTCGGTGAGCCCCCTTCTCACCAGCAGCGGCGCCGAGCCGAGGAGCACCACTTGGAGCGGCCGCCGGGCGCGGGTGTCTTCGTCCCACAGGCGCTTCACGGTCTCGGACCAGCCCGGGAACTTCTGCACCTCGTCGAGGGCCAGCACGGCCCCGGTCCCCCCGGCGTCCGCCGCGATGAGCCGTGCCCGCTCCCACTGGGCGGCCAACCAGGCGGGATCCCCGAGGGTCGGCTCGTCGGCGGAGACGAGAAGGCTTGGGGCCCGAAGCCCGCCCAGCACCTGCTCGACGAGGGTGGTCTTGCCCACCTGGCGCGGGCCGGCGACGACCTGGAGGAACCGCCGCGGCTCGTCGAGCCGGGCGCGAAGGGTGGCGGCCTGGGGTCGCTCAAAGGGCGGGGCGGCGAAGGCACTCATGGCGTTGAGTATAATTACTCAGCGCACTGAGCAGGGTCAAGATCCGCGCGCCCCCTGGGGTCAGCAGCGAGGGGGATCGCTGGTTCCTAGGAGCCTGTCGGGCTTCCGGCAGAACCCGACCCGTGGGCAGCTGATATTGGGGCCTGATTTTCTCAAATCTGTCGGCTACAATGCCCCGGCCCCGTGAACCCGAGAGAGGAGGCGTGTCGTGAAGGAGGAGATCCGCCAGTTCGCCCTGGACCTGGGTGCCGACGCCGTGGGCTTCGCGGCGGCGGCCGACTACCGTAGCCCCCTCTCCCCTGCCCTCGAGACCATCCTCCCCGGGGTCCGGTCCCTGGTGGTGCTCGCCTACCGCGAGCTCTCCACTTGCGAGAGCCCGAGCCCCCAGGTGGCCATGAACGGTCGCCTCGACGTGATGGAGTTTTCCCGCAGCTGCAACTACAAGCTCGCCCGGTACCTGGAGCGGCGGGGCGCCCAGGCGATGACCGTGCCCGCCTCCTACCCCATGGTGATGAGCCTGGAGACCAAGGGGAGCGTGGGCGAGGTGAGCCTGCGCCACGCGGCGGTGGCGGCGGGGCTGGGGCGCTTCGGCCGCAACAACCTGGTGCTCCACCCCGAACTCGGCAGCCGGGTGATCTTCACCGCGGTGCTCACCGATCTCGACCTCCCTTCGGACCCCGCGGTAGAGGAGGATCCCTGCATCCACTGCGACGCCTGCGTGGAGGCGTGCCCGGGCCGGGCCCTGGACGGGGAGGGCAAGACCGAGCTCGGTCGGTGCCTCAAGCACTCCCAGCCCTACGGCATCGGCTCGGCCATCCGCTTCTGGTCCCAGTTTGCCGAGGCGTCGGTGGAGGCCCGCAAGGAGATGCTCAAGCACCCCCACTTCTGGCGCCTGTACCAGGCCGGCTTCATCGGCTTCCAGTACTTCTGCTTCCGGTGCCTGGCCTCCTGCCCGGTGGGCCAGCGCTGAGGGACCCGTGAACGGAGGCCACCGGGTCCTGGTGCTGTCCCGCCACGCCCGGCGGTACCGGGAGCTGCTCGACGCGGCCGCGCTGCCGGGCCTCGCCTGGGTGCGGGAGGGGGCCCCTGGGGGAGAGGTGGCGGGGGACGATCGGGACGCTGACGTCCTCTTCGGCGAACCCGGGCTGGTCCGGGAGGCGCTGCCCTCCTGCCCGGCCGTGGCGTGGGTCCAGTCCACCTGGGCGGGGGTAGCCCCCCTCCTGGGGCCGGGCTGCCGGCGGGACTACCGCTTGACCGGGGTGAAGGGGGTCTTCGGCCCCGCCATGGCCGAGTACGTGACGTGCTACCTCTTGATGCACGCGCGCCACGGGTGGGCCCGGGCCCGGGCCCAGGGGGCGGGCCGCTGGGACCCCGCCCCGCCCGGCACCCTGCGGGGCCGGACGGTGGGGGTGATGGGCGTCGGGTCCATCGGCGCTTGCGTGGCCCGGGTGCTCAAGTCCTTCGGCATGGCTACCCGGGGCTACACCCGGGGCAGTCGCGGGTGCGACGCCATCGACGCCTACTTCGGTCCTGGGGAGCTTCTCGCCTTTGCCGCGGACCTGGACTGCCTGGTGTGCCTGCTCCCCGACGCCCCCGGCACCCACGGTCTCGTCAGCGCGGAGGTCCTGGCGGCGCTCAAGCCGACGGCCTTGCTCGTCAACGCCGGCCGCGGGACGGTGCTGGACGACGGTGCCCTGGTGGCGGCGCTGGCCGCCGGCACCCTCGGGGGGGCCGTGCTCGACGTCTTCCGAGAGGAGCCCCTCCCCCCCGGGCACCCCTTCTGGACCGCCCCGAACCTGGTCGTTACCGCCCACACCGCGGCGCCGAGCGTGCCGGAGCAGATCGCCGCGCTCTTTGTCGCCAACTACCGCCGGTTCCTGGGGGGCGAGCCCCTGGCGGGGGAGGTCGCCTTCGACCGCGGATACTGACCTCAGCTGCCCCCTTCCAGGGCCTGTCCCAGGTCCGCGATCAGGTCGTCCCCGTCCTCCAGCCCCACCGACAGCCGCACCAGGTCGTCGGTGATCCCCATCCGCTCCCGCACCTCCGGCGGGATGTCCCCGTGGGTCTGGCGGCTCGGCACGGTGACCAGGGATTCCACCCCCCCTAGGCTTTCGGCGAAGGTGACCAGGCGCAGGCGCCGCAAAAGGTCGGTCACCCGCGCCAGGGAGCCGAGCCGGAAGCTGAGCATGGCGCCGAACCCCGAGCTCTGGCGGGCCATGATTCCGTGGCCGGGGTGGTCGGGGAACCCCGGGTAGTACACCCGGCCCACGGCGGGGTGGCCCCGGAGAAAGGCCGCGATCCGAGCCGCGGTCTCGCTTTGGCGGGTCAGGCGAACCCCCAGGGTCTTGAGGGAGCGCAGGAGGAGCCAGGAGTCCTGGGGGGAGAGGACGGGGCCGGTGGTGTTTTGCAAGAAGCCGATCCGGGTGGCCAGGTCTTCGGAGGCCACCACCAGGGCGCCGGCCAACAGGTCGTTGTGGCCGCCCAGGTACTTGGTGGCGCTGTGGATCACCAGGTCGGCGCCCCACTCCAGGGGGCGCTGGCAGTAGGGCGTCAGGAAGGTGTTGTCCACCGCCAGGAGCACCCCGCGCTCCCGGGCGAGCCCGGCCAGGGCGCCGAGGTCGGCGACCTTCATCAGGGGGTTGGTGGGGGTCTCCACCAGGAGCGCCTTGGTCTGGGGGGTGATTGCCGCGGCGGCGGCGTCGACTCGGGTCAGGTCCGCGTAGGTCGCGGCGACCCCGAACTCCCGGAAGACCCGCTCCAAGATTCGGTAGGTGCCGCCGTACAGGTCGTCGGAGACCACCAGGTGATCGCCGGGGCGAAAGAGCAGCAAGAAGGTGGTCAGGGCTGCCATCCCCGAGGCGAAGGCGAAGCCCCACCGGCCGCCCTCCAGGTCGGCGAGCGCCCGCTCCAGGGTAGCCCGGGTGGGGTTGGCGGTGCGGGAGTAGTCGTAGCCCGTCGACTCCCCGAGGCCGGGGTGGGCGAAGGTGGCCGAGGGGTGGATGGGGGTGCTGACGGCGCCGGTGCTCGGGTCGGCGCCGAGGCCGGCGCGGGCGAGGCGGGTGTCGAGGTGCATGGGCCTCTCGCGGGGCGGGGGGCCTTCGCGGTAGACTCCCGATCCTACCTGCCTCCGGCCCGTCGCACCCGATGGTCTCCGGTCCGCGGCGCAGGGGTCAAGGGCAAACCTTTGGGCTCAAGTGCGGGCGGTACCCGACCGATGCGTTGGGGGCAGTGGCAGGAGTGCGGTGGGCGCCCGGATTCGGGTTGGTGAGCCGGTCCCTGGGAGGGAGGCTTGGTGGTGTTGAGACGGTCTCCTCGGTGGGTCGCCGGGATCTGGGGGACGCCCGCGCGGGTCGCGGTCGCCCTCTGGGTGTCGATGGTGCTGTGGCCCGGCCTCCGGGGCGCCCCGGGCCAGCCGGCTCCCGGCCGCCTTCCGGCCACCCCGGAGGAGTGTGCGGTCCAAGCCCCCGCCCACTGCTGGAGCGCGGAGGAGATGGCCCTGGCCAAGGGAATCGACGACCACCGGGCGGCCCACGGGTTGCCGGCGGTGCCGCGCTCCCGGTCTCTGACCGAGGTGGCCAAGGCCCACGTCTTCGACCTGGAAAAGAACGGCGCCAACTGGGCCACCGACGAGCAGGGGGTGGCGTGCAGCCTGCACAGCTGGTCGGGCGCGGGCCCCTGGTCCTCGGTGTGCTACACCCGGGATCATCGGTACGCCGGGGAGATGTGGAACAAGCCCAAGCAGGTGACGGGCGACCGGTACCCCTGGCCGGGCATCGAGATCGCCCACTGGTGCTCGGTCCCGGTGACTCCGGCCGGGGCGGTGGCGGCGTGGAAGGCCTCCCCCTCCCACAACGCCGTGCTCCTCGAGCAGCCGCCGTGGAAGAACTCCCGCTGGGCGGCGATGGGCGTCGCCCTGGGACGCCACTACGCGGTGGTCTGGTTCGGGAGCAAGCCCGATCCCCAGGGGGGGGTCGACCGCTGCGAGGAGAGCCGCGCGGCGTTCCTGAAGGGGCTCCGGGAGGGCCTGCTGCCGCCGGGCGCCGAGGGCGACCGGCGCGGCGACCCGGGGCCGGGAGAGGCGCCGCCGCCGGTGGGCGGGACGGGTACGTCATGCCAAGACCCCCCTCCCCGGTGAGGGGTGCAAGAAGGACGGGGGAGCGGTCGATCGGTAGGGTGTCGGGGGGGGGTAGCGCTTGGCGTGACCGGGCCGCGGCGGAAGCAGGACCGCCGACGGCTTCGCGCACGGGGGCCCACGGAACGGGGCAGAGGGCGAGGGCCCTCGCCAAGGAGGGACGAGGTGAGACGAAAGACGCACAGCTCGCGGGCTACTGCCGCCCTCGCCGTGGGGGTCGGTGCCTTCCTGATCGCCCTGGCGGCCTTGGGGGTCGCCGGCCTCGCGCTCCTCAAGGCGTCGCGGCCGCCGGTTCCGATGGTCTCCTCGGGACAGTTGGAGTCGGTTTGGAAGGACCGCTACGAACCTCGGCTCGAAGCGTCCGAAGCGGCCCGGGGGGAGCGGCCGTGGTACGGGTTGTGTGCCCGCTACGCCGTGAACTCGGTCGAGGACTTCCGGCGGGAGGTGGCGGCGCAGCCGCTCCTGACCCGGCACTTCGCCGACTTCGATTGGGGCAGCGCCCGGCTCCTCGCCCTGGACCAGACCCTGACCTCCCACGTCAGCTACGTTACGGACGACCGGATCGCCTGGACCCGCGGTCGCCTCACCCTCAAGGCGGGGGAGACGGTGATCACCGACGGGGCGACCACCGTGCGTACCTTCTGCTGCAACGAGATCACCGACGCGCCGCCGCCCTTTACCCTGACCGACGACGCCGCGCCGTTTCCGGAGGACCTGGAGCCGGACGAAGAGGAGATCGCGGGCTCGATTCCCCCGGCGGGGGGGGAACGTTGGGCCGCGCGGTCGGGGGGCTCGGGTCACCTCCCGGAGCCGGGAACCTGGCTCCTCACCGGGACCGGCCTGGTCGCTCTCGGCGGCTGGCGAGCCGCGCGCCGCTGGGGCCGCTCCCGGCCGCCGGAGGGGCGGCGGTGAAGACCTGGATCTCCTGGGCGGCGGTGGCGGTCGCCGCCGGGCTGGCCCCCACCCCGGCGGCGGGGCAGCCGGAGGAGGGGCGCCCCGGGGTGGCCGCGCCAGCCCCCGGCACCTGCCTCACGGCCCCGGAGGTGGAGCTGGCTCGCTTGGTCAACCAGTACCGGGAGGGCCGGGGGCGCCGGGCGCTCCCGGTCTCCCGATCCCTGAGCCTGGTGGCCCGCTGGCACGCCATCGACCTCTCGGAGAACGGGGGAACCCGGGGCACCGACCCCCGGGGGCTGCCGTGCGGGCTGCAGAGCTGGTCGGATCGGGGCCCGTGGACCCGGCTGTGCTACACCGCGGACCACCACTACGCCGAGGAGATGTGGCGCAAACCCCGGGAGTTGACCGCCAACGCGTACCTCGGCAACGGCTTCGAGCTGGTCTACCGGACCTCGGGGCCCCTCGTCCTGCCCCGGGTGGTCGCCCGGTGGACCGACGGGGCGGCCCAGCGGGACATGATCCTCGCCGAAGGGGTGTGGCGGGAGAGGGACTGGCCGGTCATGGGGGTGGGGGTGGTCGGTCCCTACGCGGTCCTGTGGTTCGGTGACCAACCCGATCGCCAGGGAGAGCTCCTCCCGTGCCCCTCCGTGGCGTCCGCCTCCCGCCCTTGACCCGCCGGGCCTTTCCGCAGTTCTCACGGTCGCAACAATACTCTTCCTAGGCTGTCTTTTCGCTTGACAGTCTCCGGCGGCCTGGGCTAGCATCCCGCTCCTTCCGCTGATGGGGGGGGTATGGGTTTGTTCCCACGCTACGCAGGTGGAATATCGGGCTGACGTAGCTCAACTGGTAGAGCAGCTGATTTGTAATCAGCCGGTTGCGGGTTCGAGTCCCATCGTCAGCTCCATCGTGGGTCGAGAAGAAGTTCGTGGTGGGGTTCCCGAGTGGCCAAAGGGAGCAGACTGTAAATCTGCCGGCTCAGCCTTCGGAGGTTCGAATCCTCCCCCCACCACCAGTTGAATTGCCTGTGCGGGAGTAGCTCAGTCGGCCAGAGCGTCAGCCTTCCAAGCTGAGGGTCGCGGGTTCGAGACCCGTCTCCCGCTCCACCCCTGTGCAAGGTGCTTCGGCGCGGTCGCCGCGGCGCAAAAGCCCACGTAGCTCAGTCGGCAGAGCACTTCCTTGGTAAGGAAGAGGTCACCGGTTCGATTCCGGTC